>JAHEFO010000043.1:18634-21136 GCA_024640135.1 Acidobacteriota bacterium | reverse complement strand
CGCCGCCATTGTGTCCGATGCAGCGGGCTCGCCGTAGATCTCGGTATAGGCCATGATTGCCAGTGTGCCGGCTGCGGGCTGAAGCAGCGGGACAAACGCGCTGTCGGCCATGCCGCCGAACATCAGCGGGCCAAGAGCCAGGGGCTCGGCCGGTGTCAGTCCCGCATCGAATTCGTAGTCCACCGTGCCCCGCCGGCCTGACAGTTCCGACGCGGCCATGCGCAGCCGATACGGTCCAGGCGCCGCAGCCGCCACAGTCACAATCGGGCGGGCGGCCGCCTGAGCACTGCTGAGCTTCCACCGCGCCACGGTGACACCCGCCGGAGAGATGAGCGCGAATTCCGCCCAGGCAAGCGTGCGCGACGGATCTTCGGATTCACCCAGGATCAGGAGTCGAAGCCGGTCGCCGTCAATATCCTGCACGGGGTACGCCACCAGCCGCAGGGGGAGATCGCGATACGCGCGGGATTCGCCGAGCATGTCGGTGAGCGCCGGCATCGGTTCAATCGCGCCCTCGTTTTCCGCGATGAACACCGATGGCGGTGATGTGATCCGGGCGTCCTGACGCAGGCTCCGGATCTGCACGCGATGGGGTTTGTCGTTCCGCTGGCCCGACGTCGGCGTGAACTGCAGCTCGTACCGGGTCGTCGTTCGCGACGCGATTGCGGCAAACGTCTCCGTCGCGGAGCTTCCGGCCGGCAACAGGACACCGCCGGTTCCGGCCGCCAGGGCCGCCAATCCGCCGTCCGGGGCCGGCGTCGTCGCTCCCGGGTCAACCACCACCAGCTGGATCCGGTTCTGTGCCGTCACCGCAGCGAGGTCGGTAATCGCGCGCCGGGTTGATGATGAGGTGGCGAATGCCGGCGCAATAAACACCACCGTCTTGTGTCCGGGTTCCGCGGCGAAGCTGATGCAGAGCCGTTCGAGCAACGCCAGCGACGCCAGGGCCGCCGCTTCTTCCGCCTCGTCTCCAACCGAGATTCGTGGCGCCCCGCCAGCGAGGGTCGTCACTGCCGCCAGGACGCGTTCATGCCGTGAGGTGAAGTCCACGGCGGCGCCATCCAGCGCCAGGGCCACGAGGCCGACGCGGTCGCGCGGCCCCAGTGCCGGCAGCAGCGATCGAATGCCGTCCTGAACTGCCTCCGCCTGGGACGCCGGAAGTCTGGTGACGTCCACGGCCAGTGCGATCGTCCGGCCCGGCGTGATCTGGTTCGTGGCAAACGGCGCCGGAAGGGGGGTGGCCTGCGTTTCGTGCCGAACCAGTCGCAGGGCGTCGATCGGGTGCACCCGGTTGTCGATGCGGAGCGCCAGGTCCTGGGCGCGCAGCGTCGTCAACGGCGCGCCCCCGGGGCCGGTGGCTGACAGGTCGATGACGACGGCTGCCGGCGGCGTCTGGGTGGCGGCGAGCCGTGGTCCCGGGAGGCAGGCCGCGAGAATGAGGCATGTCAGGAAGCGCGGGCGCATCCGGGGGATTGTATAACTAGCGTCCGCGGATGCGCATTGCCCCGAGCGCGACGATGGGGCCGCCGGTTTCCTGCGCGAAGACGATGACGCGGGTGGCGTCCGGACGCCACGAGTCCTTGAGCCGAATCGGCATCGTCTTGTCGAAGCCGCCCGAGCGTGCGGTGCGGCCAATCCGCGTGAGTTGGTGGGTGACGCCGTCGTGGCTGAGCGTCCGATTGGCGTTCTCGCCTCGCGCCACACTGACGACCAATCCGTCCTCGGTGATGGCCATCCACACCGGAGTGTTCGCCGGTGCCAGGCCTTCGTCGAGGTGCACGCCGAGGTCTCCGCTGGTGGCCTGGCGCAGTTCGACGGACGCCTTGGCGCGCCGGGCGGCTGAGGCAACTTCGGTCAGCGCGCGCTCCCGATCCGAGCCCACGAAGGACACCTGGCCGTCGACGACCATTTGCGGCGTATAGACCTGGTCTGACTTCGCCGTGGTCGCGTAGGCCGATTGCCGTTCGCTGAACAGTCGGTCGGAGAATGGATCCGTCCAGCCCAGCCGGTTCCAGTAGTCCACGTGTTCGCTGAGTCCGATGACCAGGGCGCCGTCCACGGGCTGCGCGGCGATCAGGTCACGCAGCAGTGCATCCGCGGGCGGACAGCTCGAGCAGCCTTCGGACGTGAAGAGTTCGACGAGGACGGGAACGCGGCCGTCGGCCATTGCCGGTGGCGCGGGTGCCTGCGAGCCCGGGGCGACGCCGGCCAGGAGGCTGGCGCCCAGCAGGGCGAGGAGCGCGACGGGCGGACTGGCGGACATGCCTGGATCTTCGCATGTCCGGGTCCTGCGGTTACCTGCGGCGGTACAATGGCGGTCACGCGCCCGTAGCTCAGCTGGATAGAGCACCGGCCTTCTAAGCCGGGGGTCGCAGGTTCGAGTCCTGCCGGGCGCGCCAGATCTGGCCATGTGAAATCCCAAGACAGAGGTAACACAGACCGGCTCTCTTAAGCTGGGCGAAGGCCCAGAGAGGAGAAGCCATGACGAAAGCAGAGGTAGTT
>JAHEFO010000043.1:0-18624 GCA_024640135.1 Acidobacteriota bacterium | reverse complement strand
GGCCGGACGGTTCGGACCCGGCCCCTGTGCCCCTTCCCACAGGTCGCGGTGTCCGGTGGCACGGGCAGTACGGACGAGGCGGAATCTTTCGTCTGCGAGGTGTCTAAGAAAGTGGCGCAGTGAGACCGTAGGTTCACGCCGCCGACACGAAACTGGGGTGCGATGTTGCCCTGAAGAGCTTGCCCGAGCCGTTCGCGAGCGATCCGGATCGCTTGATGCGATTCGAGCCCGAGGCCGTATCAAGGGGCTGCCCCCCGACAGAGCGTGCGCGATCAGACTTGGCGGACGGGATCGAAGCCTCCGCAACCTGGCCTGCATCCCGACAGGCAGATTCTGCCATCGCCGGAGCCGAACCTGGCGATACGCGGTGAGTCTGGTGTGGCACGGTCCTCGCAAAGGACGTTGGTCTGCACACCGCACTGGCGCTCATGCGCGACCGCCACGTTCTTCGAGGTTGCCTGGGTAATACAGGTCGTAATACAATGCGACGCATGGCCACTCGTACCGTCCGCCTCGACCCCGAAGCTGAAAGCGTCCTGCAGGAGGTGCGTCGCACCACCGGCCTGCCCATCTCCGAAGTGCTCAAACAGGGACTCCGGGCCCTTCAGGAGAAACTCGGTGGCGAGGCTGGCGGCGCCCCGTTTGCGATCTTCTCGGAACTCGACCTCGGGCCTGGCGGTTACGCTATCGCGCCCTCCACCGACACGCGCGCCGGCGTGCGCGCGGCACTGACTCGCAAGCACCGTCGCGGATGACGACCCTCGTCGACACCGGGCCGCTCGTCGCACTCTTTGACCCGAAGGACGCCGGGCACGAACGCTGCGTCCAGGCGCTCAGGACCATCCGCGGGCGGCTGCAGACGACGGTTCCCGTGCTGACCGAGGCATTTCACATCCTCGATCCGGGTAGCCAGGGATCGGCTGCTCTCCGTGCGTTCATCAGCCGGGACGGCCTGTCGGTCTGGTGGCTCGACGCGTCGCGCTTGCGTCGTGCTTTCGAGTTGATGGACCGCTACGCCGACCATCCCATGGACCTGGCCGATGCCTCGCTTATCGTCGCCGCCGAGTTACTCGGCACGCGCCGGATCTTTACGCTCGACCGACGCGACTTCAGGTCGTATCGCATCCGCCGCGGGCATCGTGGGCACCCGGTCGAGACCCTTCCGGGCTGAACTGCGCAGGGGAACTGACCGCCGGCGGCAACCGGCGCCGCCTGACGTGCTACGTTTGGACGTGTCGGTTCACGTCACGCCCGGTAGTGCCCTGCGGGCCATCCGCGGGATCCACACCCTGGTCTGGGCCTTTTTTGCGAGCGCGATACTGGCCATGCCCGTGGCCGCCTGGCAGCGCCGTTTCGGATGGTTCCTGGCGCTGACCGGCCTGGTCTTCGTTGAAGTCATCGTCCTTGCTCTGAACAAGATGCGTTGTCCGCTGACGGGCGTTGCGGCGCGCTACACGTCGGAGCGGCAAGCCAACTTCGACATCTATCTGCCCGTGTGGCTCGCGCGCTACAACAAGGAGATCTTCGGGTCGCTGTTCGTGTTCGGCCTCCTCCTTGGCCTGGTTCGTTGGCTGCGTTAGACCGTCATGTGGAAGACGTTGCGCGCCGGGCGACGCTGTTTTATACGGCAGCGACAATGTGCGACATGGGCATGCCAAGGCACGACGCGCTGACGATGTTTCTGCTGCTGCCCACCTGGGGCCGCGGCGCTCCCGCTTCTGCGTCAGGCCGCGTGGCCGGCAAGCCTGAGCAGCCGCCGGAATCGTGGGTTGGTGTGCAAGGGCACAAATGCCGGCTCAACCGACATGTAGGTCGGCATCCACGAATCGTGCATGTCAACGGCGACCGTCAGCGCATCGAGTGCCTCTTCGTACTCCCCGAGTCCCATGTGGCCCATCGCCAGCCAGCCATGGAGCGGATAGTCACCCGATGCCAGTCCCTGGAGCTCTTCCAGGAGATGATGACCGTCTTCGCGCCGGCCGTAACGACCGCGAGCGTATGCGAGGGCGCCGAGCGCGACGCCCCTGAGCGCCCGGACCGCCGCGACGCCCTCGAGAATCTCGATCGCTTCCGGGTACTCGGCCAGTTCGACAAGGGTGAGGCCGAGTTGGAATCGGGCCTGAACGTCGTTCGGTTCAATCAGCAGCCAGGACCGCAGCACTTCCGCGCCCAACGCCGGCATCCCGCTCATGCGGTACACCATCCCCAGGCCCCAGCGGACGTTGGACGAAAAGGGATTGACGGTCAACGCCTGCCGGCACAGCTCGATCGCTTCTCGATGGCGCCCCATCAGCGAGAGCAGACTCGCGTACTGATGAATCGCCTCGTGACAGCCCAGCGCCACGGCGCGGAGGAACCCCTGTTCCGCGCCGGCATAGTCCCAGTCGTTGAGCCATCGTGAGAATGCAATGGCGGCATGAGCGCCTGGCAGCGCGTCATCGAGTTCCAGCGCGCGCGTCGCCGCGACCTTTGCCTGGGCGAACGCCTCCCTTGGCTTCCGGAAACCATAGCCACCCAGACGATGCCCCATGTCCGCCTGACCAACGTAGGCTGGAGCATAGGCCGGGTCCGCGACGGCGCTCTGTTCAAAGTAGGAAAGCGCTTGTTCGTATTCGTTGCGCGTCCAGACGGTCTTGAGCTGGAGACACCGAACCGGAAGACCGGTGTCCGCTGCACGGCGGCCGCTCGTTCTTCAGGCAATTCTACCTGCGCTCGATCACCTGCCGGCTCTTCGGAAAGGGTTGCCAGCCATGATGATCCGCCTGGGGATTGCCAGCAGGCCTCCAGCGCCTGAGGCGGCCAGCGTCATGTGCCGTGTGACCTGCGGACGATTCCGGGCGAGAAGCGCCAAGCCGGCCATCAGCAGGCCGCACAGGGTCAGGTAGAGGTTCCCGATGACACAGCGGGCGAAGTGATATGGCCCGAAGTGGAGCTTGGCGATGACGCGCGACCGGGCCTGGCCAAAGGCGGCGCGGAACAAGTAAGAGCGTCTCAGCCGGTTCGGAGAAACCAGGTGGTGAACGGTCATCCAGGGACAGTAGAACGCCCGGTAGCCGCTGGCATATCCGCGCATGAGGAACTCACCCTCTTCCATCGCCCCCAGCGACGTGCCAATCCTGCCCAGGTTTTCATTGTAGGCACCAACGGTGTCATACACCTCTCGCCTGTACGCGCAATTCCCACCAAGAAAACCCGACATGTGCGTCAGCTCGAATGGCCGGTCACCCTTGTCGTTGGCGCTGAGCAGGCCGGTCACCTCTTCGGGCATCCACGCGGGGCGCTGAACGTCGCGCCACCAGAGGTGAATGCGACCGCCAATCAGGTCCGCGGGCAGTTCCCGAAACCCGCGCAGCAGGCCTTCCAGCCAGTCTGGTTCCACGCGGACATCGTCTTCCAGAAACGCGACGATATGACCGGCGGACTCCGCCACACCGCGATTGCGTGCGCGGCTCAGGCCGGGCGCAGGTTCGATAACGCAACGAATCGGGAGCGGGAGAGTTGGCGCGCACTCGTTAACTACAGCAACCGTGTCATCGGAGCAGGCGTTGGCCACCACGATGAGTTCTGTCTCCACATCATCCGGGACACGCAGGGCGTGCAGAGACTGCAGGGTCACGGCGAGAATCTGGGCGCGGTTGTGAGTCGGAATGAGAATGGAAACAGATCGATCAGCCGGTCTTCCGGCGCGAGACACGGCGCGATGCGAAGGCGAATGGGTCACAATGAACCGGCTCTCTCCAAGTCAGGCGCGTCTCTGAACAACCGTGCAACGAGTGGTCGTACATGTGAGAGCCGCTGGATGGCCGCATCGGCCGCCCTCGGAGTCTTCGGCTTCCAGACGTCCACCCGCGGACGCAAGTCTAATCCAGTCCGGGCGCCCCGCCGCCATGTCGGCTTCTCGCGATTCTACGGGGAGGGCGCGCGCCGTGCCGCGTCGCCAGTAGACTGAGTGCGGTCACATCCGGCCCACTGGTGACTTCGGCGCGGAGGGACCCACCGGCGAGCGGTGCCCGGCGGTGAACCGGTGTGCCGCTGGTGCGTAATGACTGAAGAGAGGCCCTGTGGTCGTTTCCCTCGTTCGCGACGCGCTCCGCTTTCTTCGACGCAGTCCCGTGCTGTCCCTGGTCGCCGTGCTGTCGCTGGCGATAGGCATGACGATCAACGCGACCGCGTTCAGTGTGCTTGACGCACTGGTGCTGCGCCCACTGCCGATTGCCGGCCCGGACACGTTGGTCCGGATCCTCTCAACGTCGGTGGCAACAGGCAGCACCGACGACCTCTCCTACGATGACTTCCTCGATGTGCAACGGAACTCGCGGACGATGGCGGGCCTGGCGGCGGTCGAAACCGCTGGCGCGGCCGTGGACAGCCCAGGTGAGGCGCCGGAAATCGTCGTCCTGGGTATCGTGTCCGCGAACTACTTTTCCGTCCTCGGCGTGTCCCCCCGCCTCGGCCGGGTCTTTGGTGCCGCCGACGAGGATGTCTCGCAGGGCCTGCCGGCGGCGGTGATCAGCGACGCCTTCTGGCGGCGCAGGTTCGCGGCCGATCCGGGTGTCGTCGGCCGGACGATCCGCCTGAACACCCGCGACTGGACCATTGTCGGTGTGCTGCCCGAACGTTTCGCCGGTACGCAGCCAGTGCTCCCGCCGGCGGTCTGGGTGCCGGCGGCCTCGGCGCGCGCCAGTGGACGATCACTGGGCGACCGGAGCAGTCGGCGCTTTGCGGTCTTTGGCCGGCTGGCAGACGGCGTCGCCCTGTCTCACGCGGATGCCGAGATGGGCGCGCTGGGTGCGACGCTGGCCGAAACGTTTCCGGAGGCCGACCGCGGTCGCGGGCTGACCGCGGTATTTGAGTCGCGGGCGCGTGTGCAGGATCTGCAAGTCCTGATCTGGCTGGCGATTGCGGTGGTCAGTCTTCCGTTGTTGATTGCGTGCGCGAACGTGGCGGGCCTGTTGATCGGCCGGGCCGAGGAGCGTCGTCGCGAGATGGCGATCCGGCTGGCGCTGGGCGGAAGCCGCGGCCAGTTGATTCGTCAACTCCTTTCAGAAACCGCCGTCCTGTCCGCGCTGGCTGTGGCCGCATCGCTGGTACTGGCCGCGTGGATTGCGCACGCCATTCCCGCGCTCCTTCCACCACTGCCGGTCGAGTTCAATCTTGATCTTCGCATCGATACCCGCATCGGCGTGGCGACCGGTGTGGTGGCGGTCGCGGCGACGCTGCTGGCAGGTCTGGTGCCGGCATTCCTCGCGGCGCGCGCGGACCTGACTCCCGTCATCAAGGGCCACGCGGCGTCGATCCGGATCGGCCCTCGCCGCCTGACACTCAGGAACCTTCTCGTGACAGGCCAGATCGCTGTGATGTTTCTGCTGCTCCAGATGGCGGCGCTGTTCACGACCAGTTTCCTGAACGCCACCCGCCTCGACCCCGGCTTCGCGCCCGGCGCGATGGCGTTTGCCACGGTGGCGCCAGGGGCTGCCGGGTACGACCGGGCGCGGACGGACGAGTTCTTTCGCAGCCTCCTCGAACAGGTTCGCAGCGAAGCCGGCATGGAGGCGGCCGCACTGGCGCGGCACCTGCCGCTCAATGGCTTCTCCGGGGGCGGGGCGACCGCGCGCGTGCGCATCGCCGGGCATCAACCGCCGGACGGCCGGGAGGCCTTTGCCATACGGGACAACGTCGTGTCGACGGGCTACTTCCAGACGATCGGCATTCCTCTGATCCGCGGCCGGGATTTCGACGCGCGCGACCGCGCCGACGGCGAACGGGTCACCATCATCAACCAGACGATGGTGAACCGGTTCTGGCCAGACGAAGATCCCATCGGACGTCGCATCGAGCTGGTGCCGGACACCGGGGCGGACGACTCTGCCAGGGCCTGCCTGATCGTCGGCATCGTGGCCGACACGAAGTATCTGACGCTCAACGAGACGACGCCGCCCTACATGTTCTTCCCGCTGTCACAAGTGCCTGCCGGTGAGATGACCGTGGTCGCGCGGGGCCGCGGTTCCGAAACCGCGCTGGCCGGGCAGGTCCGGACTGTCATCACCGCGCTCGACCCGGGGCAGCCGATCATGGACGTGATTACACGCCGTGAACATTTGCGGCGGGCGCTCTTCGGTGAGCGCACCCTCGCTGAATCCGTCGCGGGTCTGGGGGCGATCAGCCTGATGCTGGCGATGGTGGGCATGTACGGGGTGGTCGCGTTCGCGGTCTCGCGGCGCACACGCGAAATCGGTCTCCGGATGGCGCTGGGCGCGTCCACCCGTCGTGTCATCGGTGACGTACTGCGTCACGGCGCGGGGCTTGCGGTGGCCGGTGTGATCCTGGGCGCGGTCGTCGGCGCGGCCCTGGGGGCGGTGCTCGCAGGCAGCCTTTATGGCGTGAGCGCGACGGACCCGCGCATGTTTGTCGCCGCCGCCGCCCTGACCCTGCCGATGGCCCTGGCCGCCAGCGCCTTGCCGGCGCGACGGGCGTCGCGCATCAATCCAATTGAGGCGCTCAGGGAGTAGCGGCGCCGAAGGCGAGCGGCCGTCGCCGTCGTCGGAGCCGGCATTCCTTCGATTCGTGCTCCGAAGAGGCCTCCCTGGAGCACGCGATACCCGGCGGCGCGGTCACCGCGGGCCCCAGCCGAGAATCGCGCGGAGCGGCTGCTGGTCCGCCACGATGTCCCGCACGAGGGCGAGGAGCCGATCTCCCACCACTTCAAACCCGAGCCAGGTGCGGCCGACGGCAAACAGCGTGGTCGGCGCACCAAGGTCGAGCGAGCCGGGGTCGGTGAGCCGCACCGAGACAATCCGGCCATCGCTCGACTGGTAGATGATCTCGCGCCCGGACGAGGCCCACCGGGCGCTGACGCCACCGTCGGTCGACACTCGTCGAACCGGCCCGCCGCCGACGGAGGACAGATAGATCTCCGGATGACCCGTTTCATTCGATCCGAACGTGTAGAGCGATCCGTCAGGAGAAAACCTGAACCCCCAGGAGTTGAACGGCGATGCGCGCAGCGGTGCCGGAGGCGACGAACCGTCCAGGGCCATCGTCCACAGAGTGAAGGCGCCGGTGCTGGCACGCTCGCGGTACGCCAGGACGCGGCCGTCGGGCGAAATGTCCTCCACGATCTGAAATTGATCGCCCGGCAGCAGGGTGTCCGTCCGGCCAGAACTCATATCCTGCCTGACCAGTCGGGGCGAGCCCGCCTGGGGGACCGAATAGACGAGCGTGGTGCCGTCCGGGCTCAGCAGTCCGTAGGTCTCGGTCTGCGCATCATCGAGCGTCACGCGCGTCTCGGTGCCGCGTTCGAGATCGAGTTGCCACAGGTCAATCGTCCCGGTGCGCGGAAGCGCGCGGCTGAGCAACGCCTCACGGCCCGTCGGCAGCAGCCGAAGGTCAAGGTAGTCGCCGGTCGTGCCGACCGAATCGCCCTCCCGCCCGGTCCGATCGAACCAGGCCACGCGTGACTGGTCGCGTTGATCCTGATACACAATCGTCCCGCCAGCCGCCGCGAAGTTGGCGACGCCGGTTGTCTGAAAGTACCGGACCGAATCCGCGACCGCGACCGCGTCTCCCACCAGGGTCAACGATGCCGGATCGAATCGCCGCACGATCAGGGTGCCGTCGCTGGCGTAGACCAGATGTTCGGAGTCCACGAACGCAAAGTTCGACTGGACGGCCCCGACGGACCTCGGCGCCTTTCCATCCTCGCCCAACAGGAGCTGTCCTGAACCGTCCTTGTGCTGCGCCAGATACAGATAACGGCGACCGTCCGGCAGGAACACCGGGAACTGCAGACGGATTTCCCCCTTCGATGCGTCGGGGGTCGCCACCACGATGGGCGTGCCTCCAGACGTGGGCACGCTGTACAACGCCTCGCCTTCGACCGAGGCGAACAGCAAACGCCCATCAAGCCCCCACGCGCCGCTGAATCCAAGGTTGCTTTTGACCTCGCTCACCTGCACAGCGGCATTCGAAGACAACTCCAGCCGTTTCAGACTATTGCCGGCGACGAAGGCCAGAGACCGACCATCGGCAGACCAGAACAGGGACGAGGCGCCGTCGGTGCCAGCGAGTGGCCGCGCGTCAATCGAGGCCGGCGATCGGATCCAGATGCGGGACGGGCCTTCCGGCTCGGACACGATAAAGGCCAGCCGATCACCGGCGGGCGCCAGGGCAAAGTGAACATTCTCGACGGTGTACGCGAACGTTCGATTCGCAGGCGGCACGATCTCCAAATCCACCCGCCCGGCGGCCGGCGCCGGCTGATCCGTCCGCCAGGGCGCGGCCAGGGCCAGCGTAACCCCTGCCGCCGCCACGAGCCACGGCAGGAACCGGACCACACCGCGGCCGGCCTCCGTCGGCCTGGCCGCAGGCGCGTCGATCATTCCTTTCAGGTGCAGCGCGACGTCGCCCGCCGATTGCCATCGGCGCTCCGGGTCCTTGGCCAGGCACTCATGAACAAGCCGGCCGAAGGCGACCGATAGATCAGACCGGCCTTCCAGGACCGGCGCCGGCTCCTGGTTGGTGATCGCGGCTGCGAGATCCATCGTCGTCTCACCCTTGAAGGGACGCTGGCCCGCAGTCATTTCGTACAGGACCGTCCCCAGGGCAAAGACGTCACTGCGAGCGTCAGCCGGCTGGCCGCGGAGGACCTCGGGCGCCATATACGCGGGTGTGCCCACGAAGGCGCCCTGGACCGTCAGCCGCCCCGCACTCGTGACGGTCTCGACCTCTCCCGTTTCTGCAACCGGTGGCGCGGCCGCGTGTGCCAGGCCGAAGTCCACCAGTTTTACGCCGGACCTGGTCATCATGACGTTCGCCGGCTTGAGGTCCCGGTGCACGATGCCCTGCTGATGGGCAGCAAACAGCGCCGTCGCGATCTCCTGGCCGGCCTGCAGCACCCGTGCGGCGGGCAGTGGGCCGGCGCGCAGCAGGTCCGCCAACGTCTCGCCTTCGAGCAGCTCCATGACGAGATACTCGACATCGTCGGCATGTCCCACATCGAACAACGCACAGATGTGCGGATGGCTGAGCCGGGCGATCGACCGCGCCTCGCGTTCGAACCGCAAGCGCGACTCGACGGCTGTGGCGAATTCCGCGCGCACCGTCTTGAGCGCGACGAGGCGATCCAGCCGCGTGTCCCGTGCGCGATACACCTCGCCCATCCCGCCCCTGCCAAGCAGCGACACGATTTCGTAGGGGCCCAGGCGCGTGCCGTTCGGCAGACTCATCTGTCTCTCGTGAAGCGGCAGTCTACCGTGTTTCGCGGCCACTCACACGTCCCGTTCGCCCGGAGCCCCGGAGTTCCAGTTCCGCCTACCCCGGGGCTGAAGCCCCGAGCCTCCGCGGGACCCCGTGAGGCCAGGGTCTGATACAGGACGTCATGCCTGGGGACCAGCCCCCTCATACGGCCTGACGCGATCGAGGTCGTGCCGGCGCCGGTTCAGTACAACGGGCCGCCACATGCCATGAGTACGGCCATTCGGCGTATGACGAACATCACATCCCGAGGATGAACTCATGGGTGATACTGAAACCATGAACCCATATGCCATCGCAGGCATCGTCGTACGCACCCTCCCCGTGGAACTGGAGGATGTCGCCGATCGTCTCGCGCGACTGCCAGGCATCGAAGTCCATCACGTCGAGATATCCTCCGGGCGCGTGGTGGTGACGCTGGAGACCGAGCACGCTGACCTCGGTGGAGCGGAACTCGAGCGTCTCCGTGATGTGTCCGGCGTGGTCAGTGTCGAGCTGGTCTATCAATATGTTGCGCCGCCGGTCGAGGGCCCAGAGCTGACACCCTCGATGAGTCAGGGGGCTGTCTGATGGATGCCACGCGAAGACGCTTTCTCAAGGTCGGGGTTGCAGCCGCCACCGGTGTGGCTGTCGGCATCCAGCTGCCCGAACACCTGGTCGCGCTTGGTCAGGCCGTCCAGGCCGGCTGGTCATGGGATAAAGGTGTGTGCCGCTTCTGCGGTGTCGGGTGCGGCATTCAGATCGCCACCGAAGGTGGGCATGTCGTGGCGGTCAAGGGTGATCCCGACAGCCCCGTCAATCGCGGCCTGCTCTGCGTCAAGGGGTACGCCAACGCGAAGATCCTGTACGGCGCTGACCGACTGACGCGGCCCCTGCTGCGAATGAAAGACGGGCGCTTCGACAAGTCCGGCGATTTTGTCGCCGTCTCGTGGACCCGCGCCTTCGACGAAATGACGACGCAGTTCAGGAGGGTCCACAAGGAACTCGGCCCGACTGGCCTCGGCGTCATGGGGTCAGGCCAGTACACAATTCAGGAAGGGTACGCGGCCGTCAAGCTCGTGAAAGCCGGGTGGCGCAGCAACAACATCGACCCGAACGCCAGACACTGCATGGCCTCGGCCGTGGCCGGTTTCATGCAGACATTCGGTATCGATGAGCCCGCCGGCAACTACGACGATATCGAGCAGACCGATACGGTCGTGACCTGGGGCGCCAATATGGCTGAAATGCACCCCATGCTGTGGGCCCGGGTGATTGACCGGCGCCTCGCTCATGCGCCGATGCGACTGATCAACCTCACGACGTTCACCACGCCGACCTCAGCCATGGCCGATGTGGAGATTCTGTTCAAGCCGCAGACCGACCTGGCCATCTGGAACTACATCGCGCGCGAGATTCTCTCTCGCGACGCGGTTGACCACGCGTTCGTCGACAAGCACTGTGTGTTTGCCGCCGGCGCCACGGACATCGGATACGCGCTGCGCGACAACGACCCCCACGAAGCGGGACGGGCGGCCCGCACGACGGCCGGACAGCACTGGCTGATCACGGCGGATGAGTTCCGCAAGGGTGTCGCGCCGTACACGCTCGACTACGTCGCACGCCTGGCCAAGGCGGACGAGTCGGAACCGCTGTCGGCGTTCAAGTCAAAGCTCGTCCTGCTGGCTGACGTCTATGCCGACCGCGCGCGCAAGGTCGTGTCGTTCTGGACCATGGGCTTCAATCAGCACACGCGTGGCACGTGGGTCAATGAACAGGCCTACATGACACATCTGTTGACCGGCAAGTTCGCCCGCCCTGGCAACAGCGCGTTTTCCCTGACCGGACAGCCGTCCGCCTGCGGCACGGCGCGGGAAGTCGGGACGTTCTCTCACCGGTTGCCGGCTGACATGACGGTGGACAATGCTGAACACCGGGCCAGGGCCGAGGACGTCTGGCACCTCCCGGCCGGCACCGTGAATCCCAAGGCCGGGAGTGACATCACCAGGATGATGCGTGACCTGGAGGACGGCAAGGTCAAGTGGCTGTGGGTGCAGGTCAATAACCCGTTTCAGGCGACGGCCAATGCCAACCACTGGATCGAGGCCGCGCGAAAGAACGATGCGTTCGTGATCGTGTCGGACGCCTACCCTGGCACGTCCTGCAAGGTGGCTGATCTGATCCTGCCGTCGGCAATGATTTTCGAGAAGTGGGGCGCCTACGGCAACAGCGAACGCCGCACCCAGATGTGGCGGCAGCAGGTCGCCGCCCCAGGCGATGCCAGGTCGGACCTGTGGCAGATCCTCGAGTTTTCCAAGCGACTGACCGTGGGCGAACTGTGGGGCGAACAGGCCGTCCCGGGCCTGAAGGCCGACGGGTTTCCGGATGGACGCCTGCCGAACGTCCTCGACCACATCGGCGCGCTTGGGTATCGGTCGGACAGCACGCTGTACGACGTGCTCTTCGCTACGCCGGCCAACCGCAAGGTGGAGTGGCCTGACCCGGTCGCGCAAGGGCACGGCAACGACACCGTCGCGTTTCTCAACGAGCGCTGGTTTCCGGAGAAGGCCCTGTTCGAGGAATACGCAGCCTTCGGTCGCGGCCACGGGCACGATCTGGCGCCGTTTGATCGGTACTTTGCCGCTGACGTGCGCGGCCTGAAGTGGCCTGTCGTTGATGGAAAAGAAACGCACTGGCGTTTCAATGAGGCACACGATCCCTACGCTGCACCGGGTTCCGGTTTCGACTTCTATGGTTCCGCGATGAAGCGCCTGCCGCGCGGCACCTTGGACGGAGTCACGGACGCGACGCCGGTCTCGCTGGCCGGCAAGGCCAAGATCTTCTTCCGGCCGTACGCCGCGCCGCCCGAGATGCCGGACGCGGAGTGGAATCTCTGGCTCAGCACGGGCAGAGTCCTCGAGCATTGGCACTCGGGGACAATGACTCGTCGGGTGCCTGAACTGCACAAGGCCGTCCCGGCAGCACTGGCCTACATGCACCCGGAAGACGCCGAGGCACGGGGTCTCGCGCGCAACGACGCCGTGTGGATCGAGTCAAGACGCGGGCGGGTGCGGACGCGAGTGGAGACAGAAGGCCGATACGGACCGCCTCGCGGATTGATCTACGTGCCGTGGTTCGATGAAACCGTTCTCATCAACAAGGTCACCTTGGATGCCGGGTGCCCGATCTCCAGGCAGACCGACTTCAAGAAGTGCGCAGTCAAGGTCTACAAAGCCGAGGAGGTGGCGTCATGATGCGAAAACTGATTGTCGTCGTGTCCGTCTCTGCCGCCGCCGCCGTCGCGTTCCAGGTCGTGTTCCGCACGGCCGGCAGCAGTCCGCCGATTCCTGACCAGGAACTGGGATTGCGCAAGACCGCGCTGGCAGATGACCGTGCGCCGGCAACCTATACCCTGACCGACGCCGCGCCTGGAGATAACCAACGGATGCCCAGAGCCTACGACGGCGCCCCGCCCCTGATTCCTCACAGCCTGGATGGATTCACCCCCATCACGTCCTCCGAGAATACGTGTCTGCTGTGCCATCAGACCGGGACCGCTGACGCTGCGGATCCCCCTCAGGTCCCGGTCAGCCACATGACCGACCTCAGGAACGCACCGACGGTGCAACGAGAGACCGTGGCCGGGGCCCGCTGGAATTGCACAGCGTGTCATGTGCCCCAGTCGAACGCCCCGCTGCTCGTGGCGAACACGTTTGCGACCAAAGGCAAGTAGGAGGCTTCAGTAGCTGATCGAGGCCTCGAGATAGCCGAACACCAGTCGCCGGCCTTGAAACAACCGGCCGACGACGTCTCCTCCGGACATCCGCCCGAGGTACGCGTTCATCGACAACCGGGGTGAGACCGTCCAGTCGGCCGAACCCTCGAGAACCCAGCCGAGGTCGCGCGTGCCATTCGCGGGGCGTCCGGCAAAACCGAAGACGTTCCCCGAACTGTCCGTGGCTCCGCTGCCGCCGTACCAGAGGTCCGTCGACCGGGTCAGGCGAAGACCATGAAGATCCAGCCGCGCACCGAGCCTGGCGTGCGGACGAGCCTGTAGCTGCACAAAGGCGTCCGTGCTGTTCATCAGGTTGTATGCGGTCGAGAAGGAATACTTGCGGCCGGTCGGCAACATCTGAAAGAAGGTGCCGTGCACCGCATCTGCGGAATCCCGGTCGCCGGAGCTGCGAAACACGCCCGCTCTGATCCAGGGTTTTGCAAACACACCGGTCCACTGATAGCCAGCCTCTGCAGCCACGGCGCTGGCGCTGTGATCCTGGCCGTACCAATCACCGTCCTGCCACACTGCCCAGACCAGCGTATCGATCTGCCCATTTCGCACGGGATAGGCGCCGACCATCGTTGCTCCCAGCGACGTGATGTGCACATCCACGCCGGAAGCACCGCGGCCCGTGTTGTCAGGGCGCGCCGACACCGCGCGCTCGTCCGCGTAGCGATAACCAAACACCTGAAAGTCCGTGCGGCGAATCACGGCGCCAGGCTTCAGCCCCACTGACGCCGCCGCCACCAGCACATCGCTGAGCGGCGCGCCGGCGTTCTCTTCGAATCCGCCACGGGTCGGGCGAAGCAGTGCGCCGGACGCGTGCCAGGTCTTGCGGTCCACGTCTGCTCGCGCGCCATCGAAGGCTCGTTGGTAGAGGGACCATTCGAATTCGCCCAGGAGCCGTGCGTCCACGCGCTGGCGCTTGACCAGTTCGATTTTGGCATCCCCTGAAGGCGACTCTCCGCCAGCCGTGAACCCAAAACGACCGACCTGGATGCGCAAGCCCGCTGGTGCGTGTGTCAGCGTGAGGTGGAGGGACTTCAAGTACACCTGCCGGCTATCGGAACGGCCCGCGGCGCTGTAATAGAGCGCACCCGTTCCCAGGGGGCCCGGTCCACTGGCATGCTCGGGCAGTCCGCCAAACTGTACGTATTGGAGGCTTGCGCCGAACTCGACCCTCTGGCGGCGCACGCTGGCGCCCACGAGGAGTCGATTGGCAACAAACGTCGAGTCAGGATTGCCGCCGCCCAAGCGCGGCTGAAAGAAACGCCACGACTCCGCCCGGGTCGTGTTGCGAACGTGCCAGACGACGTCTGAGGCAGCTGGTTGCGGCGCAACGGTGGCCTGAGCTGCGGTATCCGCCGGAACCCCGAGTAGCGCGACTGTGAAAGCGAGTGCGTATGTTCTGGACATCGGAGTCTAGTGGACCACTGTCCCCCCCCGACTCCCAATGACGGCGGTCATATCGACTCATGGACCCACGCCCGGCCTTCTCGATTCAGTGAGCCGTCATCTCCGCCTGAGCGTCGTCGCCACGGTAAGAATGGCCGTCCAGCCACCTTTCTTCGACGGGTCATCCAGATAGTTGGCGATGATGACGTTCACGGTGGGCTGTGTGAGCCGGAGGAGCCGCCCGTCTGAGTGCAGCATGGCCAGGACGCCCAGGCGCTGAACCTGATTGAGCGACCGCCCATCGACACGCTGGAACGTATGGATGCCGCCAAGACCGAGCGTCGTGCCGGCGCTTGTCAGGTGTTCGTAGATGACGATGGCGCGGGAAGAAACGAGGCCCGTACCCTCCGCCTCGAGCAACGTATCGCGAACCGGTTCATAGAAGAAGGCTCCGTCAGACGAAGACGACCAGCGCTCGAGGTCGCCGGAAACGCCAGCGAGAATGTGGCCTGTCCGGATGCCCAGGGTCGGCGTGGCGTAGAGCCGCAGGACACGACCGGCCTTTGCCCCGCCGCGAGCCTTGCGGGCGTCGGTGTCGAATGGTTCGTCCTGACGGTCGAAGCCCATCAGCGAATCAAACGTGCCAAAGAACTGGGCCGGCTCGATTCCGACCCTCAACGAGAAGATCGACAGCGGCGCGAATTCACCCCAGACGCCTGCCCGCAGGTACGCTGGACTGACGGACGTCGAGAGGCCGAAGGACACATGGGCGTCGGACAGGAGCGGCCCTGCCTGCGGTTTCAGTAACCGCCTCCGCGACCACTCAAGGGACTGCTGCAGGCCGAGATTGTTGACCGACAGACCGAGCTGGGTACGGAGTTCCGTCGTGATTGGCGCCGGGACCGCGGGTGGCGAGACCGCTGGTGCTTGTTCCTGGGCCACGGCAGGCGCCGGCCAGAGCATCAACGCAGGCAAAAGGGTCCGAATCAGACACAAACGGTACGGACAGGCCATCTCTTCTCCGCCGCCACGTACGTTACCTGCCCCCTTTTTATCACTTTCCCGTCATGTTGACGGAACACGCGCTGCTCAGTGCAGGATTGTGGGTTCCCTCCCAGCCCCTGCCTCTTCCAGGCCGGGGGGCGCAGGGGCGAGTCCTGCCAGGGGCGCCAAACTGGCCAGTTTTCGAAACCCTGAATTCGTTTGTCGATGTAGATGTATGTGAGGTAGCGACTACCGATTCCAGACTCCAGATTTCCGCCGGGCCACGCCGTCTTGTCGCCCGCTCAGATGGAGCCAGGCACGGTGCAGGTAGTGGTACGGCACCGTCCATGGACGCAGCCCATAGTGCAGTGCGAACTGTTGCGGAGGCGGGAACAGCCGGCGACCCATCAGGGCCAGGCGCCGCCACCACGGTTCGGGGCGCGCCCAGAGATCGCGGAATTGGCCGGCCGGCCAGGGGCGCGCGGCGCTTCGGTCCATCCGTGTGCTGTGTGCCGCGCGCTTCCGGAGATCGTCGATCAGGTCCTCCGGGATGGGCATGCTCATGCGTTCGGCCAGATACTCGAGCGCGACCCCGACTGGTAACTCCAGTCGGCTCTCGACGACGGTTGACAGGAACGTCGGCCAACTGAGATCCGGATGGCATTTCAGGACGAACCAGGCATCGGGCACCCATCTGAGGATTGGGAATCCGGCCATCGCGTGCGCGCAGGTGTGGAGGAGGTTGTCGGCCGGCGATAGCACTCGTACGTCGGCGTTGCCGACACGGGTGTTCATGCTGCGTTCCCGCAGTCTGTCGTACGGGACGGTGTAGTACGGAATGAGCAGGCGACGATGGAGTTCGACGACAACGCCCGACGGATGTGCGAGGCCCGGCATGTGCAGCGGATTGGCGAGCGCCCGCGGCGCCGTGCGATGCCATCCCGCGCGGGTCAGGCTGGTCGCCGCTCGCTCCAGGTCCTGGCCGTCGAGCAGCAGATCGAGGTCCTGCGCGTGACGAAGGACCGGCGCCGGATAGACCATGGAACCGAGGGCCGCGCCCTTGAGAACCACGAATGGCACGCCCGCTCCGGAGAGGGTGTCGAACGCCGATTGGCAGATGGCCTGATAGGCACCGAGGCGTAATTCTTCGGTGAGATGGGCTGCGCGAAAGAGCGTTTCGAGATCGCGATCGAGCGGAACCTGATTGCGCCAGAGATTCCACGACAGGAGCGGGATGAGAGCGTTCACCGGCGCAAGCGCCCGGCGCGTGGACGTTCCCTCCCGCGTGACCGCGTCAAGCCACGCGTCCCACGCTTCTCGCGCGCTCGGGAGGTCGTGGAGCGCCGCGCGGAGGAATTGGGTTTCCGTGGCCGTTGGCAGCAGAGAGGCCAGTTCGTCGCCGATCATGCCTGGCGCACCATGGTCAAGATGTCGTTGATGGCCAGGGGCACGGACGCAAGGTCACGCCCCAGCTCGAGGTGGAAGCACGGGACCTGTTCGACGAGACGCGCCATTCGGGCAAGACTGTCGTGGCGGCGCCCGTGGATTTGCAGCAGGGAACTCGGGCCCAATGCGAGGAGGGCCGCCGCGCGCGTTGCCGGCCGAACGCGGCAGGTGTCAGACTCGCCGACCCGGCACAGCGCCACCGCGCCGATCGGCACTGCCGCCCGAAGTTGCGACGGCCAGACATCGGCAACCAGGACCACGCTCTTCGGCTCGGCTGTGTTCCGGCTCTCCGTCAGGTGAGGCTCCAACTCCTCAAACGACGCGCGCGTCTCAGGCCCGAAGAATACCGAGTTGTAGACGCTGTGACCGACGACCGAACTACGTTCAAGGAACTCAAGGGCGGCATAGTCCTCGCCGAGGAAGCCCAGCCCCGCGCGCACGGACGCGAGCGCCGACGTGGACTTGCCGGAGCCGCCCTTGCCGGCAAGTAACACGCCCTCCGCTCCTCGCGCGACGAGGCCGGCATGGACGATACCCAAGTCCTGGTCCGCATACCACTCGGTGAGTAGCCGGGCCAGCGGTTTGCCGCGCTGGTACACGTCCACATGGTCCGGCACGGTGAACGTGCCGACCAGGCGGCCCGTCACGCGGTCCAGGCTGATGGTGCCGTGCGGCAGGCGTTGTTGCAGGAACCGGCCCGTGACCGCAATCTCGGTGATGCCGTCCGCGTCAGGGACGGGTGGATGGCGCCGGGGCAGCGGGACGCTGGCGGCACGTTCGTCCTGCAGGGTGATATCGAGGTGGATCGCCCCGGCAGGACGTTGTGGGCACCGCAGGTGGGCGAATGGCCGCGTGATGAGTTCGGCCAGCCGGCGGCCGGCAATGCGGATCCGGACCGTGCGACCGCCGAACAGGAAGTAGGACTCTTCGAAGGTCGCGCCACCGTGCCTGGAGGCCAGCAACGCATCGATCGCGTCGAATTCTGCGCCGAGTTCTGCTTCCGGTCGAAGCCCCTTCACGTCAGGACCTCGCCGCCGGCCGCCGCACGGTCAGCCGTGATGGTCTCGCGATAGAAGTCGCTCAACGTGCCGCCGCGAAAGGCTGCCGACGTCTCGCTGAACAGGAGTTCGAGGTCACGATAGAGGGCCTCGATATCTGTCTTGTCCGGCAGTCCTGGGCTGCCGCCCGGCATCAACTCCGAAGAATGGAGGACCAGCACGACGCACGGCCGCGCTTCGTCCAGAGCGCGCCTGACCACCCATCGCAGCGCTTTCAGGTTGCGTCCGGTCGGGCGCAGCCATCGCACGATGTGAGGTGGCGGCCCGCCGGTGTCTGGCCCGAGGCGGTCGAGAGGCAGCGTGAACGCGGTGACCGGGACCTCGAGCAACGTCGAGGTGCCCGAACGGTCGATGGCGTCGAGATCGAGCCAATACGGTTCGACCGGAAACCCGGAGTAGTCCGGTCCATCAAACGACACAGGGTCGTCGGTCTTCCGCCGCCAGTTCACATGCGGCGTGACGGAGGTGTCGACCCAATAGCCGTGTTCGGCAAGCAGATGGGCCGAGGTGGCGTCGAGGGCCCATCGACCGCCACGGTGGCTGCGGACCGGCACAGCAAAGGTGTCTTCGAGGACGCGTGTGAGCAGCCCGAGCTTTGCCCGGACCGCCTGCTCCGGAAAATGGGAGACGCAGGGTTGGTACCAGTGGTCGCGCGCGGTCAGCGGCATCTCGGGCGGCGAGTTCCACGGGTGAAGGTGCGAACCGATTTCGCACTCATTGCGCGCAAGGGCG
>JAHEFO010000259.1 GCA_024640135.1 Acidobacteriota bacterium | reverse complement strand
GTTGAGAGCGTCCTAGCCCCAAACGATAATCGTGCGAATCATGGTGTTCATCTCCGTCGAGCCAAAGTGTTGAGAGCGTCCTAGCCCCAAACGATAATCGTGCGAATCATGGTGTTCATCTCCATCGAACCAAAGTGTTAAGAGCGTCTTAGCCCCAAACGATAATCGTGCGAATCATGGTGTTCATCTCCGTCGAACCAAAGTGTTAATAGCGTCCTAACCCCAGACGATAATTGTGCTAGTCATTTTTCGTCTCCAGAGATGCTGTCCGCAGCAATCGCGTTATCCCAAACGAGGGTGTTGTCCCAGACCAACGTGTTGTCCCATACGAGGGTGTTGTCCCAGACCAGCGTGTTGTCCCAGACTAGGGTGTCCCCCCATATTCGGTTGTCCCAAACGAGGGTGTTGTCCCAGACCAACGTGTTGTCCCAAACGAGGGTGTTGTCCCAGACCAACGTGTTGTCCCAGACCAAGGTCGTTCCCCAGGTCGACGGCTGGCCGAAGGCGATCCCGCTCCCGAAGACCTGTTCCCCACCGATCGTGTTTGAGGTCTGCAGGTCATCCGGGCTCGTATGCGTCGCAAACGTCACCGCCAGTGCGGCGTTGATCGAGCCAGCGCCCTGCGCGATGATGCCCGCGTCAGGAATGTGCTGCGCCGTGAGCTGAAGCGCGGTCTTTACCTGCCGCGGCGTCAAAGCAGGGTTGGCCTCCAGAATCAACGCCGCCGCACCACTGGTGATGGCAGTCGCCATGCTCGACCCGGAGAGCATCAGGTACGTGCCCTTCCTGGAGACCTGAACCCGCCGCTCCGGCAGCAGGTTCCACAACGTGCTGTCCTCCGGAATGGCTGACACAATCGCGTTGCCCGGCGCCACGACATCCGGCTTGAGCAGCGTGTTCTTCGGAAGGTCATTCGGGTTGGTCGGTGCAGGCGTGCCCGGATCGACCACCGGGCCGCGAGAGCTGTACGACGTCATCTTGTCGTCGCTCCGGAATACCGTGCCATTCGTATTCATGGCACCCACCGTGAGCGCTCCAGGCGTGAAGCCAGGCGACACGATGGCTCCCACAATCGGAACACCTTCGGCGTTCTTCCCCATATTTCCCGCTGACGCCACCACCAGAATCCCGGACGCCACCGCGCGTTCGACCGCCAGGGCCAGCGGATCATTCCGGTACGCATCCGTCGCCGGATGGCCCAGCGACAGGTTGATGATCCTCAGACCGAAACGCTCACGGTTGGCGATGCAATAATCAATGGCTTCGATGACGTCCGAAATATAGCCAGCTCCGTCCGCGCCCAGCACCTTCATGCTGATGAGCTCGGAGCCCGGCGCCATGCCGATGTACGGCGTCCCGCCATCCTTGGTCTGGCCGCCTTTTCCGCTCCCGGCGATGCTGCCCGCCACGTGTGTGCCGTGGCCATAGTCATCGTCGCCTCCCCGCTTGACTCGGCCCTTGGGATCGGTGAAATCAAACGACGCCAGGAGGCGGTTGCTGACGTCTTCATGCGAGTCAATGCCCGAGTCCAACACGGCAATGACCACGCCTTTGCCCGTAATGCCGCCGAACGAAGACCCGTCGCTGCCCTGCCATACCTGGTCAGCACCTGTGGCCTGAGTCGTCACCGCCATCGTGCTGAACGTCTTCCGGTCCTCTTCGACGTAACTGACATTCGGGTCAGTCGCCAGCGCGTCGATGCTGGACACGGTGCCCTCGAAAACCGCGCCGGAGAACATCCGCCTCGCAATCGTCAGGCTGTATTTCTGCGCCAGCCGATCCACCTCGTCCTGGGGAGCCGTCAGGATGACCCGCAGCTGCGTCCCCTGATCGGGGGCCGCCAGCTTTTGAGCCAGTTCGGACGACATCCGGGCCCGATGGCCACCGGGTTGCGCCGAAATGGGCGGGGCCGTCAATCCGGCCAGCAGGACCAAGCCCAATGCAGCCAGCCCAACGCGGGAGAAACGGTGGAGACGAAGTGTATTTGCGCTCATATAAGCCATTTCACTCTTGAAACAGAACCATCACGATTGAAACCGGAATCGGCACCCGGCAACTTGGGCCAATGAATACGCACGTACCGTACCACCAGGGGCCTATAGAGATAACTAGATGGCAAGTGCAAGAATGCCAACAAAACAGCACCTTCGGGCCAGGCACCATTGGGTGGCTGTTGTCGGGGCGTACACAAAAACGTCAGGTGAATGACAAAATCGTGAAAGGCGAGTCCTGGCGTCTGCCGTTGTCAAGCTACGAATTCACCAGAATTGACTCATAATACGGCGCAAACTCCCATGAAATTTTTGGGCTCCAGCAAAGGGATTTCGATGACGCTATCCAAAGTTTTTCGCCTGGTTCTCGCCGGTGCCCTGGTTGCGTTGGGTGCCATCAGTGGGGGCTGTGGTACACCACAACCGGAGTCCGCGGCGGCCCAGGCTGGCGGCCGACTTGTGGCGTCATTCCGGACCGAGCCGACGCATTTCAACCGCCTGGTTGAGGGTCGGCCCGTCGCGCGTCTGAACGCCCTCCTCTCGCACGCGACGTTGTTGCGGTTGAATCCAAACACGGGTGACTTGGAGCCTCGCCTCGCGACGGAATGGACCAGCGCCCCGGATGGCTTGACCTGGACCTTCACCCTGCGCTCAAACGTGCGCTTCTCCGACGGTGTCCCCTTCACCGCTGCCGATGTGCTGTTCACATTCCGGGCGCTCTATGACGACCGAGTTGGCAGCGTTCTTGCCGCTGATATGCGCGTAAACGATGAGCCGCTCCTGGTGCGCGCCGTAGATGACCACCACATTGTGCTCACCTTCCCGGCACCGTTCGGACCAGGAATTTCAATCCTCGACAGCCTGCCAATCCTGCCGCAGCACAAGCTGCAGCAGGCGCTTGATGAGGGGACTTTTCGCGCCGCCTGGACGCCTGGGACCCCACCATCAGACATGGCTGGGTTGGGCCCATTCATGTTGGCAGAATACTTGCCTGCGCAGTACATGCGGTTCGTCCGAAACCCTCATTTCTGGCTCGTCGATGACACGGGGCAGCAACTGCCGTACCTCGACGAAATCGAGGTTCCGATTGTGCCCGAACAGAATGCGGAATTGCTGCGATTGCAGGCGGGCAACTCTGACCTCACCAACGGCGGCGCCCGCGCCGAGGACCTCGCGATGCTGCGCGATGCCGAAACCGCCGGCCGCCTCCGACTAATCGACGCTGGTCCGGCGATCGACGCGAGCACCTTCTGGTTCAACCTCAAACCGGGCACGAAGGCTCTTGCCAACAAGCCCTGGCTGGGTCAGGAGGCTTTCCGCCGGGCAGTTTCCCACGCCGTCAACCGTCAAGCCATCGTCGATACCGTGTATCTGGGTGCGGCAACGGTCGTGTATGGCCCGGTGACGCCCGGTCACGGCGATTGGTACGTACCTGAGATGGGGGCCACGCCGTTTGATTTGAGCCGCGCGCGCACCCTCTTGACATCCATCGGATTACTCGACCGCGATAGCGACGGCCTGCTCGAGGACGAATCCAATCAACCCGTGCGATTCTCCATTCTCACCCAGCGTGGAAACACCGAACGCGAACGGACCAGCGCGGTGGTCCAGGAACAGTTGCGGCAGGTGGGGATTGCGGTTGACGTCGTCGCCCTCGACCAGACCGCCGTTCAGGAACGATTCTTCAGCGGGGACTATGACGCGATCTACTACGGCGTGGCGGCCAGTTCGAAGGACCCGGCTGATAATCTGGCCTTCTGGCTGAGCAGCGGGCCCTTCCACTTCTGGAATCCAGGTCAAGTGGTGCCTGCGACCGACTGGGAGGCTCAAGTCGATGCGCTGATGCGGGAACAGGCGGCGACGATGAATCGCAAGGAGAGGAATCGCCTGTTCGTCCAGGCGCAGCAGTTGCTTGCCGACCATGTTCCGGCCCTGTGGTTTGCCGCTGCGCATGTCACCGTGCCAATGAGTGTCCGCGTGGGCGGCGCCACACCCAGTGTGATTCTTCCTGTGGCGTTGTGGAATGCCGAACACCTGTACATCACGGGCGAGCCGCGGTGAATCGCGACGTCGCGGCCTACTTGGTGCGCCGCGCCCTGGTCGCGTTCGTTCTGGTCTTTTCCGTCTCGACTGCGGCATTCGTGCTGGCGCGGATCGCGCCTGGTGACGAGACGACGTCCGACCTTGTTGCCGGAGTGGACGCCCAGACAATCGCCCGCAAGCGTGAACGGCTCGGACTTGACAGGCCATTCGTCACCCAACTGGCTGAGTACACCTGGGGCATCGTCCGCTTCGATCTCGGAGAATCGGCGAGATTCGAGCGCCCGGTGGCAGGCCTTGTCGCCGAACGTGGCGCCAACACGGCACGTCTTGCCTTCGTCGCACTGCTCCTGGCGACGCTCATCGGTCTGCCTCTCGGCGTTCTGACGGGAGCGTACCCCGCCGCATGGGCGGGGCGCCTGGTTTCGGTGGTGTCGATCGCCGTACTCGCGTGTCCTCCATTGGTTGCGGCGCTCGGCCTGCTGTTTCTCGCGGTCAGCACCGGGTGGGTCTCGGTCGCGCCGGGCCGCCTCTTGGTGCCCGCGTTAGCACTTGGCTTGCCAATCGCCGCCGCTCTCGAGCGGCTGCAATCACAGGCGACGCGCGACGCCCTGGCGGCGCCTGACGTGCTGGCCGCTGCCGCGCGCGGCATTCCGCCGTCTCGTCTGATTTGGGTGCATGCAGCGCGCCAGTCGCTGCGCCCTGTGCTCGGCGTCTACGGGATTGTCATTGGCAGCGTGTTCAGCGGATCGATCGCGGTCGAGTTTGTCACGGCGTGGCCAGGCCTCGGTCGGCTCATGTACGAAGCCGTTCAGACCGGCGACGTCAGGCTGGTGGCCGGGTGCGTCTTCGCCGGCGGCATTTGCCTGGCCGTGGGGAACCTGACCGCCGACGGCCTCCGGGCTCTGGTCGACCCCCGGGTGAGGGAGCGGACGTGATGCGGCGGGTCGCGGCCGCAGTCCTGCTCGCTTTGATGTTGTCGGCTCTGGCTGCGCCCTGGGTGACCTCAAACGACCCCCAAACCCAGTTTCAGGACCGGGCCTTCGCGCCCCCGATGCGGGTGCACCTTCGGGATGCCGACGGCTGGCACGCGCCCTTTGTCTACCGCCAGCGACTGGTCGACCGCATCAGTCGCACCTACGTCGACCAGCGCGACGAGAGGGTACCCCTGCGATGGTTCTCCCACGGACATCTGGTTTCAATTGAACCCGGCGCCGGACCGCTCCTCTGGTGCGGCGCGGACGCGCTCGGCCGTGACCTGTGTGCGCGCCTCGTGTACGGAGCACGGTTGTCGCTGGGCGTCTCGTTGCTGGGTGCCCTCGGGGCGTTGCTGCTCGGAGCCCTGCTGGGCGGCGCAGCGGGTGCGTCAGGCGGCCGTCTCGAGACGATTGTGATGACAATCGCGGATTTCGTGCTGGTGCTGCCGGTCGTCTATCTGGTGATTGTCCTGCGTGCGGCGCGTCCGCTGGTGATCGAGCCGACGGAGGTCTTCATTCTCATGGCGACGCTGTTTGCGTTTGCCGCGTGGCCGGACGTCGCGCGGGGCGTGCGGGCCATTGTCGCAACTGAGCGGACCCGCGATTACGCCTCCGCTGCCAGGGCCGCCGGCGCAGGACCGCTCCGAGTAATCGGGCATCTCCTTCCGGCGGCATACGGGTTCCTGCGCATCGAGTTCATCCTGTTGATGCCTGCCCTCCTGGTGGCCGAATCCACCTTGTCGTTTGTCGGGTTCGGGTTCGAAGGGACCTCGTCGAGCTGGGGCGGGCTTCTCAAAGACAGCGAAACCCTGACCGCCATGTACTCTGCACCGTGGCTCCTGCTCCCCGCCGCGGCGCTCTTTG
>JAHEFO010000042.1:7604-21303 GCA_024640135.1 Acidobacteriota bacterium | reverse complement strand
GGTCGACGTGCCTGACGACCCGGCCAACTACGTTCAGGCGCTGTCGCGCAGCCTTCTGTTTGAGCGGATCGCCATGACCGGCGCCGACGAGAAACGTGCGGAGCAGTACCGGGTTGAGGCGAAACGCAAGGAAACCAGCGCCACGTTCGCAACGCGCGAGGAGTACTACACCTCGCTGGAGATGGTCGGAGACGTCGGCGTGATCTCCGAGGGCGACATGCCGCGGGTGGTTCAGCTCATCGCCAAGACCAACCAGTTCAATCTCACGACTCGGCGCTATTCGTTTGAGCAGGTCGAGCACCAACGAACCCTGGATGGCGCCATTCCGCTGAGTTTGAGGCTCCACGATCGGTTCGGCTCCTATGGACTGATCGCGATCATGATCGGCTTGCCTGATGGAGAAGGGGGCTTGAGGCTCGACACCTGGCTGATGAGCTGCCGGGCCATCGGCCGTACGGTAGAGGACTTCTTCTTCGCCCAGATGATGGAGCGCGCACGTGAGGCGGCGTACGGCTATCTGATCGGCGAGTATCTGCCGACCCGAAAGAACTCTCAGGTCGGGTCGTTGTACGAGCGATTGGGTTTTACGCTGGTCGAGCAGAGCGCCGACGGTGCCGCCACCTGGCGCCTTGACCTAGCCGCGGCCGAGGCTCCAGCGCACTTCGTCACCTTGAAGAACTCGCCGTAGCTACTTCCCAAACTCGGTCAATTCCTGCGCGAGGCGCCTGGACAACTTTTCGCGGCCCGCCGGTCGCAAGTGCGTGTGATCGTGGAACATCTCATCGGGAATCAGGCCCCTGAGGTCGAGGAACTCGACCGTGCGCCCAGCGCTGCGTAGCGACTCGATGGCGGCCTCTACCGTGGCCTTGGCTGGTGCCTCCGGGGTCAGGGCGCGCAGCGCCGCATCTTCGGGCATCATCAGGATGAGCAGAGGCGTCTCCCGGCCGAGGGCTGTCGCCAGTTTCTTGAAGAGAGCGACGTTGGGATTGGCGCTGGTGTAGTTGTTCGAATCGAACCACCCCACGCCGCGGACGCCGTCGAGTTGCGCTTGGCGCACGCTTTCCGGGGCGATCTCGTCGGGGTACTGGTAATCACCGGTCCAGGGAGTAGGCGAGGCCGCATAGATGACCTCGGGAGGTTGCCCTAACGCACCCTGGAGCCGGTCGCGCGCCTCATCCAGCGCGAACTGAATCTTCCAGTGCACGCGAGGATAGTTCTTGCCCCACCAGGTGGTCCTCATCATCCCGAGCAGCGTGTTTCCGAGCCGGCCGGCGGCGAAGGACTTGCGTGTCTCGTCGACGTGATCGATCCACCGGGGAGGCTCCGGGTCGGTCCTGGCGAAGAACCCGTAATGGAGCCCCATGACGAGGACGTCGGGGTCGACCTTGAGAGCGCGCAGGCGCGTGACCAGGTGCTCCAGATGCAACATTCCGCCGCCTGAGGTACCGATCACGATCCAGCGGGCATCCATGCCGTCGTACTCCTGGAGAATCTGCGCGTCGACGCCTTCGCGGAGCGAGGACAGTCCGACGATCAATCCCAGACGATGCTTGTCGGCGGCGAGTCTGTGCTGGAGTTGACCGCCGACGACCCGTGAGGCGGCCTGGTTGAGCGAGAAGGGATCTGGAAGCGGTTCGCGGGGCCACAGGGTTGGTGAGGCCCAGCCCACAGCAGTGAACGCGACCACTTCCAGCACTACCCACACGAACACGAGGGCGGCGACAACAGTCAGGAAGGGCTTGTAGGTGCGAAGTGTCATCATCGCGAGTTCAAAACCCCTGGTAGAAAAACGTGCCACCCTCGGCATAGAAGAACGAGACCAGGAGCAGCTCGATTGTCACCCACGTGACCCGAAGCCAGAACCGTGCCGGCAGAGGATCGCGGGGCGCGTCAGCGGGGGCGGAGGTTGTGGATATCGGCATGGGACTCCTATCCGATGAGCAGCAGCGAGAACGCGACATACTCGTACGTCAGCAGCGTGGCGATGACACGAATCACTGGGCGCTGCATGTAGGCCGCGACGCCCTTGCGGCCGCCCAGTTTCCTGGTGAGCGCGTAGCGGTAGGCGTTGGTCACCACCAGGCCCACGGCGTGCATGGCGCCCCAAGCAAGGTAGGGCAGGCTGATGTCGTGCCAGAGGCCACACAGAACAAAGGCGACGGTGAACGCCAATGTCGCCGGCACCAACTGGTACCTGTTCTCGGTCTTTCGCACGAGCGCCAGCTGCAGGGGGATGAAGATATTGTGACGAATCCACAGCGACAGCGAGATATGCCATCGATCCCAGAAGTCAATCATGTTCCGGGCCAGGTAGGGCCGGTTGAAGTTTTCCGGCGTCGCCACGCCAATCAGGCGACCGATGCCGACGGCGATGTCGCTGTACGCGCTGAAATCGAGAAACAACCACAGGAAGAAGAACTGCATCTCGAGAAAGTTGACCCAGAACCCCTCGCCTCCAAATCCGGTCAGGAACAGCCGCTGGATGCTGTATGCGAGAACAAACTTCTTGAACAGGCCGAAGGCGATCCGTTCGATGGCGTTCAGGACTCCCTCTGTGTCCAGCGGCGCCGGGACGTCCAGCTGCTGCCTGAATTCCCTCCAGGATTGGATCGGTCCCGCGGCCAGCATGTGAAACGGCAGCAGGTAGTTGATCAGGTCGACCGGGCCGGGACACACCTCGTCCTCGTAGGCAGCTCGGAAGACTTCCACTAGGCGGAGCGCCACGTAGGAGAACCCGAGGACCGCCAGCAGTGGGTTGACCATGCCGAGAGACAAGCTCGCCGACACTTCGGGCATCTTGTGGAGCCCGAACAGCGCCGCAGCCAGGAGCCCCGCAGCGCCGGCGGCGAACTTGCGCGTGGCGGGGCGGGTCACGAGCTGGAGCAGCCCCCAGGTGCCGGCAAGGCCAACGATGAGGACGGCGACCTGACCCCTCAACAACAGCGTCAAGAACAGGAAATTGACTCCGGCGAACACGTAGCGCCTGACTGGGCCTGAGCGCAGCGGGGCTAGCGCGATGACCGCGAGGAAGAAGGTTGCCCAAAAGCTTGCGGACGTCGGGCTTAGGGATTGTTCGAGCATAGGTTGAAGTTCAGGGCTCCTGAAGACGTATCAGAACGTGCCCAGCCGACCTCCCGGTGTCAATTCAGAAGAAGAATATACCCCGCCGAAGTCACCGTGCCACCGCCAGAATGCAGGCCAACCGATCTCCAGGAGTAGAATGCACGTGCCGGTTCTGTTCGTCTGTGCGGTGTCCCCTTGCGGGTCTTCCGAGGCAGACCGCTGGCACGTGGGGCATGGGCGGGTTTGCGTCGCACGTATCGCCTGTAGAGCGAGCGAAAGGGTCATGGGAGAGAGTCATGGGAGAGGCTTTGCTTGGAGAACTTGATTCCTATCCCTCAACCCGGCAACTGGTCGAGACGATTCTTCAGGACTGGCCTGACCACCAGAAATATCTGAGCAAGAGCTTCAAGGACCGGCCCGACAGTGTGCGGGATCTGGCGGAGCGGACCGCCGCAATCGTGATGCGCCTGGTCGACAACGATCTGAGCGGTTCGATCAAGGGTTATCGATGGATGTGCGAGATGCTCTTCGAAGAGGAGCTGTACTTCCGTCGCAGCGGGTCCTATCGTCACTCCTCGTTCGCCGAGGTCAATGACGCCGTCTACCAGAACCGCGAGCAGATGGGCGCCTACATGGATGGCCTGTTGGCGTCGGAAGTTCTGTGGATCCAACATGCGCGGACCATGGATTTCTATGTCAATACCTTCCTCCCGGCCAACCCGGACAACTACAGTCACCTGGAGATCGGCCCGGGTCATGGGTTGCTGCTGTACTTCGCCGCCGCTGATCCTCGTTGTGCGCGCCTCACCGGCTGGGACATCAGCCCCGCGAGCCTGGACTTGACCGCGCACGCTCTCAAGACGCTGGGCGTCGACAAGCCCGTGCAACTGCAGGCTCAAAACGTCATGAAGCCCCCCCAGACTGAGCAGCGCTTCGACAGCATCGTCATCAGCGAGGTCCTGGAGCATCTGGAGGATCCTGTAGCAGCGCTGCGGAACTTGAGTGCGGTGCTGAGTGACGCGGGGCGGATCTACATTAATGTTCCCGTCAACGCTCCGGCTATCGATCACATCTATCTGCTACGCTCCCCCGAGGAAACGATGGCTCTGCTGTCCGACACTGGCCTCGAAGCCGTCGACACACTGTTCGCGCCTGCCGCGGGTTACACCTTGGAGCGCGCCCGGAAAATGAAACTCTCGGTGTCATGCGCCATCGCTGCGCGGCGGGTCCGCTAGAGATGGATGAGCTCGGGCAAGATCTTGTCTTGCACCATGTGGGTATCGGCACCAGGCGCTTTGAGCAGGCGATCGACGCGTACCTCAGCCTCGGCTACGCGCTGCGTGTCAGCGTCGATGATGAGCTGCTGGGGGTTCGGGTGGCCTTCGTCGAAGCACTCGCCGGCGGACTACTCATCGAGATTGTTGCGCCCCTGGGGGACAACAGTCCCCTCAAGGCCTTCATCGCGCGCAAGCAGTTTCCTTCCGCCTATCACACTTGCTACGCGGTCTCCGATCTGATCGGATTGGAAGAACCCCTGCGCCAGCGCGGATTCATGCCACTCGCTGAGCCTCGTCGGGCGAAGGCGCTCCAGGGCGCCTTGATCCAGTACTACCTGCACCAGTCCATCGGTCTGGTGGAGTTTGTGGAGTCGGCCGATGATCTGGACTCTCAGCCCGCCACGTAGCGGGCAGTCAAATCGATCAGCTGCCCCACGTTCTTGAGGTTCGCGATTTCGGAACTCTTGAAGCGGATGCCGAACTCCCCTTCGAGGGTCACCAGCAACGTGACGTGCATCAGCGAGTCCCAGCCCTCGACGTCGGCTGCGGTGGTCTCCCTCGTGATGACCAGATCATCGTCATCGAAGACCTCGCGAAAAAGTTCCTGAACTCGCTCCAGCATGAGCTCTCCTCTTGAATCCTTTCCAAACCACCTTGGTCTGGCGTGGTCTCTGCGTGATCAAACGATGATACCTCGTCCGAGTCAGGACTCACCAGGCGGGGACGAGTCTCGTTCGTGTCCTTCATGCCTCGTGTAAGATTTCCCGGTGCCGAAGCGTTCGCCCAAGTCCCCCTCCCTGTTTGATGTGCCACCGACCGATGGTGTGGTCGTCAGCCGGCCACCATCCGGCGGCGACGAGCCCGTCGCGTTGCACGACGCCGCCCAGTCGCGGTACCTCAACTATGCGCTTTCGGTGATTACGTCCAGGGCGTTGCCCGACGTGCGTGACGGCCTCAAGCCGGTGCAGCGCCGTATCCTCTACACGATGTGGCAGCAGAACCTGACAGCCGACGTCAAGCACCGCAAATGCGCCAAGGTCGTCGGCGATGTGATGGGCAATTATCATCCCCACGGCGATAGCGCGCTGTACGAGACGCTGGTCCGGATGGCGCAGCCGTTCTCGCTCCGCTATCCCCTCGTGGACGGGTCCGGCAATTTCGGATCCCTGGACGGTGACAATGCGGCAGCGATGCGATACACCGAGTGTCGCCTGGCCCGCCTGTCCGACGAGATGCTGCTGGAAATCGATCAGGACACCGTGCCCTTCCGGCCGAATTACGACGGCACCCGTCAGGAACCGGTCGTCCTGCCCGCGCGCATTCCGAACCTGCTGGTCAATGGCGCAACCGGCATCGCGGTCGGCATGGCGACGAACATCCCGCCCCATCATCTGGGCGAAGTGTGTACCGCGCTCGTGAAGATGATTGACGCCGACCTCGAACTGACGAGCGCGCAACTCTGCCGCTACATCAAGGGCCCCGATTTTCCCACCGGCGGACAGATTCTGAACACGCCTGAGGAGATCAAGCAGATCTACGAGACCGGGTCGGGCAGCATCCGCATGCGGGCCACCTGGCAGAAGGGTCCTGAGACCCGCTCCAGCAAGACCATCTTCATCACCAGCGTGCCCTATGCGATGAGCAAGGCCACGCTGATCGAGCGAATCGCCGATGTCGCGCTCTCCCGCAAACTCCCGCACCTGGTCGACGTCCGGGACTTGTCCACGGACGATGTGCGGATTGCGCTGGAGCTGAAACGCGAAGCGGACGAGCAGATGGTCATGGCGTATCTCTACAAGAACACGCCACTCCAGTCGAACTTTCCTGTCAACCTGACGTGCCTGATTCCCACCGAAAATCCGGCCGTCGGCAAACCCGATCGCATTGGGCTTCACGCGATCCTCTGGCACTTTCTGCACTTCAGGCTCGAGGTCGTTCGCGGACGGCTGAATCACGAATTGACGACACTCGCCAGGCGCATCCACCTCCTGGAGGGATTCGCCAAAGTCTTCGATGTGCTCGATGAGATCCTCCGCATCGTTCGAAAGTCCGACGGCAAGGCCGATGCCGCGGCGCAGATCATCGCAAAGTACGACCTCGATGAAGAACAAACCGACGCGATTCTCGAGTTGAAGATCTACCGGCTGGCGCGGCTCGAGATTCTGGTGATTCAGCAGGAGCTGGAAGACAAGCGGAAGCGCGCGAAGCACATCAGCGGCGTCCTCAGAAGCGACAGCGATCTCTGGGCAATCGTGCGCGCCGACATCGAATTGGTGAAGAAGACCTACAGCGACCCGAAGACGGACGTGCGGCGCAGCGTCATCACCGGCGAAGTGAACGAGCCGGAGTACACCGCGGACGACTTCATCGTCGATGAAGACAGTGTGGTCATCGTGACGCGCGACGGGTGGGTGAAGCGGCAGAAGGAAGTCAAGGACGTCGCGTCCACCCGCGTGCGTGAAGGCGACCAGGTGCTGGCGGTGCTGCCTGGCAGCACGCGATCGTCCGTCGTGTTCTTTACAAATCTGGGCGTAGCTTACACGTCCCGTATCATCGATATTCCCGCTTCCACCGGCCATGGCGAGCCGATTCAGCGGTTCTTCAAATTCCGGGACGGCGAACGGATCGTGGGATCCGTCAGTCTCGATCGACGACTGGTCGGGGTCATCACGTCGAAGACCCCGGAGACCGCTCCGCCCGCGCATGCGTTGGCGGTCTCCAGCGACGGATACAGTCTGAGATTCTCCTTCGAGCCGTACGCGGAGCCCAGCACCCGCTCCGGCCGCCGATTTGCCCGCCCGGCTGCGGGCGCCGAGGTCGTTGGTGTGGTCCGGGTCACGGGAGGCGAAACGGTCATTGCGGCCACGAGGGAGGCGCGGGCACTGTTATGCAGGCTGGAGGAGATCAACCTCCTGTCAGGCCCGGGTCGTGGCGTGATTCTCATCAAGCTGAACAAGGACAAGGACCGGCTGCTGGGCTTTATCGCGTCGAGGGGTGACCGGGACCTGATGACGGTGGAAACGACGCGCGGAGCCGAGCAGAACATCAGCACGGCGAAGTACGAGGTGACGGGACGCGGGGGCAAAGGGCGCGAATTGATGCAGCGCGGCCAGTTCGTCCGGGTGGTTTCAGGCCCACCGGAGATTCCGCAGCTGCCCGACTGAGCCTGAGGCCGTTTTTGACTTACAATTCGCCAATCGCGTTTTTGATGGAGGTGTGAAGATGGGTAGAGTGCTCGGTGCCGGCTTGGTGTGTGTCTGTGTGTTGGGTGTAGTAGTGACGACGGCCGTGGCGCAGGGGCGCGGCGCCCAGGGGCCACCGACCAACTTGCAGGTCTTGCCGCAGGACACGCCCCGCCCCCAGCTGACAGCACTGATGCGTTCCTTTACGGCCGCGCTGGGCGTCCAATGCTCGCACTGTCACGTCGGCACGCCCCAGGAGCGCGCGAAGGATGACCTGGAGACGAAGGCGAAGGCCCGGAACATGCTCAAGATGGTGATGGCGCTCAATGGTGAATACCTTGGCGTTCCGGCCGGTGAGGACAACAAGGTGACGTGCTACACGTGTCACCGTGGAGAGCTCAAGCCTCTTACGGCGCCCCCTCCAGGCGGCGGCGGTCGCTAGATTGCCGATTCACGATCAGAATCAGATTCCAGATTACCGATTTCAGATTACCGATTTCCCATGTCTTTGACCCGTAAAGCCCTGCTGTGGGCGTCGACAAACGCCTGGATTCGTGAGAACGCCATGCGAACGGGGTTCGTTCGCCGATCGGTTTCGAAGTTCATGCCGGGTGAGCGGATTGACGATGCCATCGAGGCGGCGAAGGTCCTCAAGCCGGCGCGTGTGAATACCATCCTCACCCGGCTTGGCGAGAACATCGCAGACATCGGAGAGGCCGATGAAGTCTGCGACCACTACCTGAAGGTGATCGACCTGATTGCCGCCGCCGGGATTGACTCGCAGATTTCCGTCAAGCCAACCCAGCTTGGCTACGATCAGGATCCTGAAGTCTGTGTGAAGCACTGCCTGCGGTTGATCGACCGGTGTGAGCAGACGAAGACCTTCTTCTGGCTTGACATGGAGAGTTCGCCGTACGTGGACGGCACGATCGCGCTGTTCAAACGGTTGCGGGAGCGCACACCCCACATCGGGATTGCCATTCAGGCGTACCTGTTCCGAACCGTGAAAGACATCGAGGAACTGGTGGCGCTGGGGTCCGCCATTCGGATGGTCAAGGGGGCGTATCTCGAACCGGCCGACGTGGCGTACCCCGCCAAGGCCGACGTCGACGAGAACTACTTCAAGATTTGTGCGCGACTCCTGCAGGATGACAACGTCAAACCGGGCGCGCTGACGCACATCGCGACTCACGATGTCGGCCTCCAGGAACGTCTGCTCAAGGTCATTGCCGACCGTAAGGTGTCGCCCGATCGCTACGAATTCGCGATGCTCTTCGGGATTCAGCCGGCGCGCCAGAAACAACTCGCGGCGACGGGCGCGCGCACCCGCTGCCTCATCAGTTACGGCGAGTTCTGGTTCCCCTGGTACATGCGTCGTCTTGCCGAACGCCCCGCAAATATCGGGTTCGTTATCAGAAACATGTTCAGGGCGTAGGTGCGCCGGAGATGGGTTCTAGATCCGCAGTAGTCTCTTCCACCACTTTTCGTCCGGGTCCGGCGGTGGCGGCGGGGTCTTCGGTGGAGGAGGCAGGATGACTGGTTCACCAAGGACCGCCGCCGCGGCTTCATCCAGTTGAATGATCACCTCCGCGGCCTGTTCCGTCAGTTGCGCGCCGATGCCTTCGGCGGCTTTGCCCCATTGATCAATGAGCCGGTCGTACGCGCGATCGCGCTCGAGCTTGTCATAGAAGGCCGCGGCGTCAAGCCAGTCGGAGAGAATCTGTCGGCGCGGCACCTTGCCCCCGCCCAGGCCGACCGTACTGTCGAGTTCGGCCTGCAGGCCTTGCCATGCGGCGGTGATCTGACCCACACCGTCCGTGCCGGTCAGGCCCTTCAACGCCTGCGCGAATGACGCGCGATCGGTTGGATTGAGCGCCCGGCGGACAGGAATGGAGAGTCGCTTGTATCGCTCCATCAGGCCGGCGTCCTGCAGGTAGCCGCGCTCCACGCCTACGTGACCAGGCTCCTGGGCCATGAACTCGAGCGCCTTGCGGACATGCACCGCGTTGCGCCGGAATGACCGCAGGACTTCCATACCCTCCACCATATCGGAACTGGACCAGACGAAGAACGTCTAAACACACGTGCGCCCGAGAGTCCACGAGTCCCGGGCTTTGGAACGGACCGGATGAGGGTGTCCCCAAATGAACGGTTTTCTTCGCGATTGTCGCCTCGGTCTCAGAACAGCCTTTCGTTCACCCTCCTATAGCGCCGTAGCCGTCGTCACCATGGCCCTGGCGATTGGAGCCAATACCCTTCTGTTCAGCCTGGCGAACCCGCTCGTGGTGCGTCCCCTCCCACTTGGCGATCCCGATAGTCTGGGGTGGGTTCGCCAGACGAACGGCCCACGGGGTGTCTCGATAGGACGCTCGTCCATGCCGGATTATCTCGATTGGCGTGAGTCAGCGAAGTCGTTTTCGTCGCTGGCGGCGCGGGAGTCTGGCAGCGGCACGTTGCTCGGTGAAGGTGATGCGAGGCGTGTGACGCTCATGCGCGTGACCAGCAACCTGCCGCAGGTGTGGGGACTGTTGCCCTATCAGGGGCGCCTCTTTCAGGATGGCGAGGACACTCCCGGACGGGCGCCCGTCGGCGTCATCAGCTACCGCTTCTGGCAGAACGAGTTCAACGGCGACCCCGGAGTCGTCAATCGCACATTCTCGCTTGATGGGCAGACGCTGACGATTGTCGGCATCATGGAGCCGAAGATTGAATTCGGCAACCTGGCGCTGATCGACATCTGGGTGCCCCTGCCGCTGGACACGTCGCGCCCCAGGGACTCCAGGACGCTGGGTGTCATGGGCACGCTGGGGCCTGGCGTCACACTGGCGATGGCCGACGCCGAAATGCGGGAGCTGGCTGCCCGGCTGGCCACGGCGTATCCTGCGACCAACGCGGACTGGGCCGTGACCGTTCTTGATTCCCGGTCGGCGGTCACGTCGGCCGATACGTGGGTCATCCTCGGCCTGATGAGTGTCGTCGTCTTCTTCGTGCTCTTGATCGCTTGTGCCAGTCTTGCCAATCTGGCCCGCGCCAGGCTGGTTGGCCGCCGTCAGGATCTCGCCGTCCGGCAGGCGCTTGGCGCCTCTCGCCTGCAGTTGATTCGTCCGCTCGTGGCCGAGAGTCTGGTGCTGGGTATGCTTGGCGGCGCCCTCGGACTGCTGATTGCGGTCGCAGGGCTGCGCGTGATCAACGCTGTCGCCTACGAGGAGTTCTTCAAGACACTGGGTATTGACCAGTACGTGCTGGTGTTCAACGCCATGCTGTCGGTCGTGACGCCGCTGTTGTTCAGCCTCTGGCCCGCATTCAGTCAGAGTCGCAGCGCGACCAGTGAGACACTCCGCGGCAGCCGGGTCTTTGGCAGCCGATTCGGCCGTCGCCGGGGCAGCTTCCTGATCGTCTCGCAGGTCGCCATGGCGCTGTCGCTGCTGGTCGTGTCCGCGCTGGCCGTGCAGTCAATGCTGAATATGCGGAACGCGCCGATCGGCATTGACGTGGACCATCTTCTGGCGTTCAAGTTCGATTTGCCTCAGGACCGCTATCCAGGCGACGACGCCAGACGGGACTTCGCTCGTCGTCTCACGCGTGAGTTGCAGGCCGTGCCAGGCGCGCGGTCGGCCGCCCTGTCGAGCCAGTTGCCGGTGTTGGACCCTGAGGTGAGCCGAACGTTTTCCGGAACGCTGAACGACGGCACGCCGGAGAGCGGGCAGCCCTGGGCAGCCTGGTTCGCCGTGACCCCGTCTTTCTTTGAGACAACCGGCATTTCCCTCGTTGCGGGACGCTTGCTCAGCGAGGGCGACATGGCCGGCCGGCAAGCCGTTGCCGTGCTGTCACGGACAGCTGCAACCCGCTACTTCAATGATCCGGCGACGGCCGTCGGCCGGACGGTGCAGATGTCCGGAGGTGGTGAGCCCGCGAGCCCGGTCACAATCGTTGGCGTAGTCGAGGGCACGAAAGATTCCAATCTTTCAGAAGTCAGTCCGCAGGTCTTCGTCCCGCTCGATCAGGCACCGACCGCGGCGCTGACGGCACTGGTCGCCTCAGACGCGCCGGAGGCGCGGATCGCTGATGCCAGGGCCGTGTTGCGTCAACTCGACTCCGCGGTGGCGATGACGATGCCGAAGTCGGTGACACAGATGGTGGACGAAGAAACGTCGAGCGCCAGCATCATCAACTCGGCCTTTGTGGCGTTCGCCGGCCTCGCGCTCATCCTGGCGGCGGCGGGATTGTACGGCGTAATCTCATTCACCGTTGGCCAGCGACGCCAGGAATTCGGCGTCCGCCTGGCACTGGGCGCCGCACCCGGTGAGATACGGTCGATGGTGCTCAGCGAAGGGTTGAAGGTCACCCTGATCGGTGTCGGCCTCGGCTTGATCATGGCGTGGGGACTTGCCATCGCTTCCGCGTCGGTGCTGTACGGCGTGACGCCTGAGGATGCCCGCACGTATGTCGGCGTCACCGCGGTTGTCATCACCGTAGCGGCTCTTTCAGTGTGGGTGCCGGCATCCCGGGCGATGCGCGTCGATCCGGTGACGGCCCTGCGCGCCGACTAGCGGCTACCAGGTCTCACGTCTGTCGATCCGCTCCTCAGGGAAACAGCGGGAAGGCGGGCAGGTTCTGGACCCCTCAGGCCTGAGTGGCGGCATCCCGGCACGACCACGGAAACGGGTCGTCCGCCGGACCGATCGCACCTGGACTCCGGCGCCGCGTTGCTGAGCTGATAACATCACGCTCGTGAGTCGTCAGACGATAATGGTGGTGGTAATCGGCGGAGTGGTGGGAGCCGCCGCGCTGGCCAGCCTGTGGGTTGGTTCACGTGATCCCGAGTCCGCACCGGCCACCGCCCCTGCTCCTCCAGTTCGAGACGCCTCGGCACCGGCTCCGCCGCTGCCTGACCCGCCGGTGGCGCGGCCGGCCTCTCGTCCGGCATCCCCGGTATCGGCACCCGCGACACCCGCAGCGGCACCGGCGCCGGCACTGCCAGAGACTCCGACAACCGCCACGCTCCACATCACCAGCGACGTGCCGGACGCCCAGGTCTTCATCGATCGGAAGTTCATTGGGATGGCGCCGGTGACCGCTGACGAGGTTGCGCCCGGTTCGCATCAAATCAATATTTCGGCGCCGGGATACGACGGGGTCGCCGAAACAGTCGACGTCACCCCTGGCCCCCGCGACATTGCCATTTCGCTCAAGGCGATTCGACTGGATGAGTCCATTGCCGTCAAGCACAAGCATCGGCTTGGCTCATGCTCCGGGCAACTCTCTGCCAGTCCTGAAGGGCTGCGCTACGAAACCGATAACGCCAATGACAGCTTCCAGGTGCCGCTGACCGGAATCGAGACCTTCACAATGGATTTCATGGCGAAGAATCTCAAGGTGAAGATTCGGGGAGGGCGCAGCTACGACTTCACCGATCCTGATGACAAGGCTGAACCCTTGTACTTCTTCCATCAGGCCGTTGAGAAAGTGCGTGAGCGCCTGGCCAAGGGATCCGGCAGGGATCCAGCGCAGGAGCGCCGGTGACCCGCGACCGAATCTGCTCCGCGGCGGTCGGACTGCTTCTGCTTGCCGGAGTGGCGTGCGCCCCGTCCGTGTCCGACCATGACAATCGCATCTTTGCCGCGGCAGCTTCGCTGAAGCTCTCTGTTACGGATTTGTCGGAAGCCTATGCGGCGGACGCCGGCGCCGCGGATGGGCGCTATCGCGGCCGTGTAGTCGAAATCAGCGGCATCGTCGGCAACGTCACCGAAGGCTCGCCGGTGCTCATCATGGCGGGAACCGAACCCGTTGTCTGGGCGTCCCTTCACGAGGACACGGCCGCCGAGTTGCTCAAGACTGCCACACAGGGGCAGCGCATCACCTTGAAGTGTTTTTGTGAAGGGTTGGATCGGCAGGTGCACTTGAAGAGTTGTGTTGCGCCCGACGGCAGTCGGTAAGTTCATGGCGTCCTATTCCGCGAAAGACATCAGCGTTCTCAAAGGGCTCGAGCCGGTTCGCCGACGTCCCGGGATGTATATCGGTGGCGTTGGATCTGCCGGCCTGCACCACCTGGTCTGGGAGATTCTGGACAACGCTGTTGACGAGGCGATGAACGGTTATGCATCGCGAATCGAGGTCACGCTGCACGCCGACGGTGCCTCGATGACGGTGGTGGACGACGGGCGTGGGATTCCGGTG
>JAHEFO010000042.1:0-7594 GCA_024640135.1 Acidobacteriota bacterium | reverse complement strand
AGACCAGCGCGCTCGAGGTGATCTTCACGACGCTGCATGCAGGCGGGAAGTTCGAGGGGCAGAACTACAAGACCGCAGGCGGCCTGCACGGCGTTGGCGCCTCCGTCGTGAACGCGCTGTCTCGTGAGTTGGTGGCGACGGTCAAGCGTGACGGCGCCACGTGGCAGCAGCGATACAAGCAGGGCGTGCCGCAGGGTGCCGTCAAGAAGCTGGGTCCTGCGCGCGGCACCGGAACGACGGTGTTCTTTCGCCCGGATCCGACAATCTTCCCGACAACGGGGTTCGACGCGTCCGTTATTCGTGACCGCATCGAGGTCTCGAGTTACCTGCACAAGGGGCTCAAGGTGGTCTTCGACAATGAAGCCGCCACCGGTGACGAGCCTCGCCGCGAGGAATTCGAGCACACCGAGGGGATTGCCGACTATCTCAAGAAGATTCTTGTTGAGCGCCGTGCAAATCCGGTGCATGAACAGGTCTTTGCCCTGGCCCGTGATCACGACGAGACGGGGCTCAAGCTCGATGTGGTTCTGCGGTGGACGGAGTCCACCGATGAGCACCTCCGGAGTTATGTCAACGGCATTCCCACCGGCTCAGGAGGCACGCACGAGAACGGTCTGCGCGCAGGCCTGGGCAAGGCCATTCGCAATTTTGTCGAGACGCACACCTTGTCGCCGAAGGGCGTTACGCTGACGGCGGAGGACATCCGCGAAGGCCTCACCGGGGTGCTCAGCATCTTCATTGCCGAGCCTCAGTTTCAGGGTCAGACGAAGGACCGATTGAACAATCCGGAGATCACCAATGTGGTGGACTCGATGATTCGACCGGCACTGGAACACTGGCTCAATCACAACCGAAGCGCCGCCGAGCAGATCGTCGCACGCATCATCCTGGCGGCGCGCGCGCGCGAGGCCAGCCGTGCGGCCCAGGCAGAGGTGACGCGCAAATCGGCCACCTCGTCGCGATTGACCCTGCCAGGCAAGCTCAGTGACTGCACGTCCCCGGGCCGTGAGGAAAGCGAACTGTTCATCGTCGAAGGCGACTCGGCCGGCGGGTCCGCGAAGCAGGGACGCGATCGCGCGCGCCAGGCCATCCTGCCGCTGCGCGGCAAGGTCTTGAACACGGAGAGCGCGAGTACAGCGAAGGTCCTGGAGAACAAGGAACTCTCTGATCTGGTGACCGCGCTCGGGTGTGGTATCGGCAAGGGCTTCGAGCTGTCGAGGCTCCGCTATGGTCGCGTCATCATTCTGGCGGACGCTGATTCCGACGGCCATCACATCGCCACCCTGCTGCTCACGTTCATCTACCGGCACATGCCCCAGTTGATCTCCGCGGGTCGCGTGTTCCTCGCGCAGCCGCCCCTCTACCGGATTGACGTCGGCAAGGAGACGTTCTGGGCCACAGACGACCTGCACAAGGACCAGTTGCTGGGACGGCCGGGCGGCCGCGGCAAGGTGGAGATTACGCGTTTCAAAGGGTTGGGCGAGATGATGCCGAAGGTGCTGTGGGAAACGACGATGAATCCGCGGACGCGGCGTCTGCTGCGTGTCGGCATCGAGGACCCGCTCGTGACGGACCGTATCATCAATGAACTCATGGGCAAGGATCCGTCGGCGCGTTTTCGCTTCATCATGGAACATGCCGAAGCGGCCGAAGAACTCGACGTCTAGTGGCGTGGGCACGACACAGACACCGCGCCGGCAAGCCACCGCGCACTTCGGCTGGACAGGCCACAAGACTCCCAGCCGCCAGCAACACCCATGACTGTTCGATCATTGGCGCGCCGGCTGATCGGGGTGTGGTTGATGGTGGATGGTGTGACGACGGGAATGTGGTTCAGCCAGCTGGTTGACTCGCTCGGCGGCCGGGACGCTGTGTCCGTGACGGTGATGGTGGCGCGGGTCATCGTCGCCGCGCTGTCGGTGGTCGCAGGCTGGCTCATCGCGCAGCGCAGGCCGCAAGGCGCTCCACTTGGGATCGTGGCGCTCATGTCGATGACCGGGCTGAGTCTCTTCGGTGTCTGGACCGGCGCCTTACCGAGTAATCTTGACCCGTCGTTTCGCTGGCCGGCAGCGCTGCTGCTGACGACGGCCGCCGCCGCGGCGGTTCTGTTCTTGCGAAATGACTCCCAGGAGACGAGGCCGAATGGTTCCACTGGCGCTTGAGACGACGGGACTGCGCAAGACCTTCGGCAACCTGGTGGCGGTTGACGGCATCGCGCTGGCTGTGCCCACCGGCAGCTTCTATGGATTTCTCGGTCCGAACGGTGCGGGCAAGTCCACCACGATCAAGTGCCTGACCGGGCTGATGACTCCCACTGCCGGGACCTTTCGAATTCTCGGCCTCGATCCCATCGTCGACCCGGTTGCCGTGAAACGGAGGATCGGCGTCGTTCCCGAAGATCTCGCGCTCTTCGATCGGCTGAGCGCAGCTGAGACATTGTCGTTCGTGGGGCAGGTGCACGGGATGGATCCGGCACAGGTGCAGTCGCGCGCGAGCGAGTTGCTGAATCTGATGGACCTGGCGAAAGTCGCAAGCGACATGGTGGCGGACTATTCCCACGGCATGCGCAAGAAGCTCGCCCTGGCCGTGGCATTGCTGCCAGCGCCGCGGCTGTTGTTTCTGGATGAGCCATTTGAGGGGATCGACGCGGTCGCATCGCGCCAGATTCGGCAACTGCTTCTGCAGTACGTCGGGGGCGGCGGCACAATCTTTCTCACCTCACACATTCTGGAGATCGTGGAACGCTTGTGCGATCACATCGGCGTGATTCAGAAAGGACGCCTCGTCGCCCAGGGGACGCTGGCTGAACTGCGTGCGGGCGCAGGCGGCGCGAGGTCGCTGGAGGACCTCTTTCTCGACTTGGTGGATGCCGAGCGAGCCGAAGTGCCGGCTCTGGACTGGCTCGCCGGATGATCCGCTTTCTGCGGGCCTTTGCCTGGCTGCGCTGGCGGCTGCTTCTCAACGGGATTCGCGGCAGCCGTCGCCGAGACGCCTTCGAGCAAGTCTCGCGGCTTCTCGCCCTGATTGTGCCCGCAGCCATCGTCGTGCTGTCCATGGGCTCGGTCGTCCTGGTCTCCCTGGGTGGATTGTTTGGTGGATATTCCCTGGCGTCCGGCCAGTTTGTCGCTCCAGATGTGGTCATCTTCGTGGCGCGGGCGCTGTTGTTCGGAACCACCGTGCTTGTCCTCTCCATGCCCGTTGGCGGCGCCGCGCAGACCACGAGCACGAGATACTCGCGGCTGCTGTTGTTGCCCATTCCCGTCCGAGCCCTTCACCTCGTCGAGGTTCTGGCTGGTCTGGCCGATCCGTGGCTCTTGTTCATCCTGCCTGGTCTCGGGCTGTTTGCGGGTGGCCTGGTCTGGGGCGGACGTCTGGACGTCGCACTCTTCGTGGTGGCGGCCGGCGGAGCGCTCGCGGTGGTGTTGGCATCCATGGCCGCGCTGGTCAGCTTCATGGTGAGCTGGCTGTTCCGCGACCGGCGTCGCGCTGAGATGCTGACCATCATCTTCGTGATGTCGATCTCCGTTGTGGCGCTGTTGCCCCAGTTCCTCAACAGCAGCGGGGACAGCAGCGGGACCGGCCGCAGGACCGGAGCGACGCGCGGGACCCTGACGGTCACCCGCGTTGATGCCGCCTTGCCGGCCTGGTCGTCGGTGCTGCCGTCTGAGGTGTTCGGCCAAGTCGTCTCCACGGCGGCGATCGAGGCGAATCGGATGGTCGCGGCAGGCTGGCTGGGGCTCCTCGTTGCCGAGGGCGCGCTGTTCTTCTGGTTGTCCGGGTTGGTCCATCGCCGGCTGCTGGAGTCCGCTGAGGGGTCCTCGAGCCGCCGGCAGCGAGTCACCAGAATGCGTCCGCCGTGGCGTCTGGCGGGGCTGCCTGTTCAGGCGGCGGCCGTGGCGTGGGCGATGGTCAGGAGCGCTCTTCGATCGGTTCGTGGCCGTGTGGCCGTGCTCCTGCCGGGGCCCATGATGGCCCTGGTGACAGTCGGCGGCCTCCGCGGGGCGGAGAACGGCCGCTTGTTCGAAATACTGTCAATGCACAGCCACCTGGTGTTTGGCGCGAGCTTGTTCATTGCCGTCTTCGCCCTCCAGCCGTTCACGATGAATCAGTTCGCGTCCGATCGGACAGGTTTGACTTTCCAGTTTCTCCAGCCCGTGACGACTCTGGATCTGGTGCGTGGAAAAGCCATCGGCGGTGGTGTCCTGTTCTTGATTGCGGCGGCGATTGCGTGTGTGACGGCGGTGATCGCGACCGGTGGCGGGTCACCGTCGGCCTGGGCGATGACGGCGGTCGGCGGCGTCGCGACCTACGTCACGATTACTCCGGTTGCGGCGCTGATGTCTGCGTCGTTTCCAGTGGCGGCTGACCTCAGCAAGGCCGGCGCCGGCGGAAACCCGCACACGGCCTCGGCGCTGGCAGGGATGGTGGCGGGGTGCATGGCCGTCTTGCCCGTGCTGGTGATCGCGGTGCCAGGGCTCCTGCCGCTCCGAACATCGGGGGGTTCGCTCGTGGCGATGGGCGTCTGGCTCGGCGTTGTGACCGTCGCCGCCTGGGCGCTTCTGGGCGTCATCGCGCGCCTGGTCACGACTCGTCGGGAGAACCTCTTCTTGACGAGATAGGTTCACCCCACGAATTTGTAGCCGAGGCCGTGCAGCGTGAGCACATACTTCGGGGTTCGAGGGTTGGGTTCAATCTTCTGTCGCAGCCAGGCCACGTGCACGTCGACGGTGCGCGTGGAAGGCATCGAGTGATATCCCCACACTTCATTCAGCAACTCATCCCGCGACAGCGTGGCTTCCCGATGCTCTATGAAGTACTTCAAGAGCAGAAACTCGCGAGCAGACAGGTCCAGTTCCACCCCGTCCTTGAGCACCTGAGCCTTTCGAAAATCCACACTGATGGCACCGAATTGATAGGGAGTGGTCCCGCTCTGGGTGGAGGATGCGCGCCGCAGCTGCACTTCGATCCGCGCCATCAGTTCGAGCATGTCGAACGGCTTGGTCAAGTAGTCGTCGGCGCCGAGTTTGAGTCCCAGCACCTTGTCGACGATCTGGCCTCTCGCGGTCAGCATGATGATCGGCGTGGTGATGCTGCGCTGCCTGAGGTCCCGGCAGACATCAAAGCCGCTCGCCCCAGGCAGCATGACGTCGAGCAGGATGACATCCCACGTCTCCCGCGACGCACGTTCGAGCCCTGCCGGCCCATCCGACGCCGCACCCACCTCGTAGCCCTCGCTCTTCAGCCGGTCGGTCAACGTCAGGACCAAGCCTGGCTCATCCTCGATCAGCAGAACACGCTTGGCGCGATGGGTGACTCCCGTCACTCGCTCACCATGTCTGACGCTGCCGGCAACTGGATGGTAAATGTGGCTCCCTGCTGCGGCACGGACGCGACGGTCACACGTCCGCCGTGTGACTCGGCAATACGGGAAACCAGGCTGAGACCGAGACCGTTGCCCTGAATCTGCCGGTCGGCCGCATGACGACCTCGGTAGAACGTTTCGAAGACGTGCGGCAGGTCGGCGGCGTCGATCCCACGGCCCCGATCGGAAACGGCGATGTGAACTTCGTCACGTGCCTCGACCCGAACCCGGGTGACGCTGACTCCGACCCATCTGCCGTCGGCGCCGTGCTTCAAAGCGTTGGTCAGCAGGTTGCTGATTGCGCGTCGAAGCGCCTCTTCATCGCCCAGAACGAGCGGCACGTCATCGCCAATACTGACGTCCGCCTGGACCGTTGCGGCGGCAATCAACGCGGAAGCGGAGTCGACAACGTCCTGCACCAGCGAAGCGGGATCGACGGCTTTGAGCGTCAGTGCGCGCCGCTGACCAGACAGGCCGGCGAACTCCAGGACCTCTTCCACCATGTCGGTCAGGCGGCGTCCCTCTGTTTCGATCAACTCGCCGTAGTGCCGGGCGCGGGCCGGGTCATCGACCACACCGGCCGACAGGTTCTGCGCGGCCGATCGAATGACCGCCAATGGCGTGCGAAGTTCATGTGAGACCGTGGCGACAAAATCCATCTGCTGTGCCGCCAGTTTCTCCGACCGTCGCGCATTGACCACGATGATCCCGACACCGAAGGCAAGAACGGAGAGAATGCCGAAGCTGATCGCCACATTGCGCTGCCGGGCCTGCAGGACCGCTGCGTCAAGTGAGCCGGCGCCGTGACGCAGGGCGATTTGCCACCCGCCAGCCACACCCAGGATCCGAGGGTCCACCCCGGACTTTGACACGCCGGTGCGTTCGGCGACGACAATCGAGATCTTCGACGGCATCTCGTCGGCGGGGCGCAGAGAGCCCAAGGGGGGTGTCAGACCGGCGCTCTCTGCCAGAGGCGAGGCGGTGTCGAACTGCCACGAGAGAAACTCACCCTCGGTGACGGAGCGAGCGGTCATCTCCAGATGGGGGTTTGCAAAGAAGGCCGCCAGGGCATCGGCGTTGTCCGGCGTGACGTTCTTCGGATCGTCGATTCCTCTCAGATACAAGGGTGTCGGCCCGCTTCCTCTGATGGCAATGTGGTACTGGCCGGTATCGCCATCTGGAAAATGGCGCTCGACAAGTTCCGGCAGCAGGCTGTTCGTCAGGACCTGACGATCAAGTTCAACAATGACAGCGGAGTTGGTTGTTGACCGAATTGCCATCAACACGTTGCCAGACGCGCTGACGGCCTCACGCGGCTGAGTCACCGGGATGATCAACGCGGGAACGCTTTCGACCACGCTGGTGCGGCCCAGAGAGATCAATTGCGCCATGGCCGGAGCCGTTTCCGGCCTCGGCGGGACGCGATCGAGAACGCGGAGGATAGGCGCCATATGCGCCGGCCAGGGAATCGCCCGGCCCGTGCCGGTGCCACTCACCAGTTGTTCCAGCGTCGCGGGATTGCCGTCAACGCCCTCGCGGCTGAAGTACAGCGCCTTCACGATACCGGGATGCGGTGCGTCGGTCTTCCACCGGGTGTACTTGGCGTCCATTGACGCCCACAAGCCCTCGTCGACGGCCTTCTGCGTGACACCCAGCCACGCGTAGGCCAGCACAATCTCCTTGTCAAAGTCGCTGGCGAACTCCTGAGCGCGCTGGTTGAGTGACCGCTGCAACTGCGCGCGTTCGGCCTCGCTCACCTGGCCAAGCCAGCGGTACTGCAGCGCGCCGAGCACGAATACCAGGACGATCAGCCCAACGGGCAGCACGAGTCTGAGAGGGAGCCGCGGGGCCGGCATGCGTCGAGTCTAGCATGCGACAGGCACGGTTGGGATGCCTGCAAAGCGTTGAAAAATAGGCTTTTACGTCTTTTACAATCTCTTAGCGCCCTGTTAACCACTGGTGTGCAACTGGGACAGACGATATGAACGTCTATATGACGCGAAGGGGAAACACAGTGATGCGCAATGTGATGAACGTATTGGTGGTGACATTGGTGGCGGGCCCGGCATTGGTCCTGGGCCAGGCTGGCGATGTGAACAAGGTGCTGGCTGACATGAGGGCGGCTTTGGGCGGCGCTGACAAAGTGGCGGCCGTCAAGACGGTGACAGCCGTGGGGTTGACGCAGAAGACGACGCCGAACGGCACCACCGAGAGCGAGATGGAACTGGCAAT
>JAHEFO010000258.1 GCA_024640135.1 Acidobacteriota bacterium | reverse complement strand
ACACGACAAGCCCGTCATCTGGAGAGGCGCCGGCAGGCTGCTTGGCGAAGACGACGTCAGATGGCGGCTGTGCGGTCGCGCCCGATCGTCGCAGGCCAGCCTGGACATCAGCGACCAGCTCGAACAGGGCGGGCGTATCAACAGTCAGCGCGGATGCTCGAAGAGCATCCTCCTCCGCGGCGCCTGGGAACACCAACGCCACCTCGAGCAGACGTCCGGAGTCTTCACCGTCGGCAGTGACTCCCGGCGTCTGACCCACAATGGTTCTGGCGGCGGCTTCGGCAGCTGCCGCAGCACGCGCAGCCGCGGTCGCCGCAAGGACGCGCAGCCGGGCATGGGCCCGTCCCGGCCGCACCGGCACCGGCCCGCGCACGGGCACCGGCACAAGCCGCACACCGGCATCAGCCGGCACCCCGTCGAAATCCGACACCACGAGTGCGCCAACCTGGAAGTCCGAAACCACGATCAACTCACGCGGCGCGTCCTGGCCAGCCAGCCACGCTGCCGCCTGCCGGACACTCCTGGACACATCGTCCGCCGGCACCACGACGACCGGCCGTGCGCCGGCCTCCGCTTCTGACCGGTCCGCAAGGGCCGCCGCCGTCTCACGCGCCACATCAACGCCCGCCCGCCCAGTCTCCAGCGCGCGCTGGAGACTGGCGCTGGTGTCGACCACAATTGCCTGGGCCGGGCGCAACGCCGCCGCGCCCGGCCCCGTCCACACAGGCTGCGCAAGCGCGGCCACGGCCGCGACCACAATCGCGACGCGGACCAGCAGCAGCACCACATCTCTCAGTCGATGCCGCCGCACCGACACCGGCGGGGTCAGCACCAGGAACTGGAGCGTCGGGAACCGCAACCGTTCGGCTCGCTGGCGCGCCAACCAATGGACCAGCACAGGCGCCGCGACCGCAATCAGTCCGCCAAACGCCCAGGGTGCGAGCCAGGTCATCGCGGCGCGCCTCGACGCAGCAAGTAGCTGCGCAGGGCCTCCGACGGCTTCTGGTCGGTCGTCATGAGAGCGAAGTCGAATCCATCACGGTTCGCGCTCGACCTCCAGCCTTCCAGGAAGTCCGCGACCGCGTTTCTGTACTCCGTTCTGGCGGATCGCGGATCGAGCCATGCGCGCGCTCCCGTTTCCAGATCCTCGAACTCCAAATCGCCGGCAAACGGCAACTCGACCTCTTCCTTCGACACCACCTGCAACAGCGCGACATCATGCCCGCGCCGGTTGACTCGACGCAGTTCCACACGCGTCGCTTCGGGCTCGTCGTAGAAATCTGACAACACGCAGACCAATCCGCGGCGCCGGAGCAGATCGGCCGCACGCGCGATCACGGTCTTCGGGTCCCACCGGCCTTCAGGTTCGAGCCGGTCGATCTGCGCCAGCACCATTCGCAGGTGCCCACGCCCGCCCCGGGCCGGCAGATACACGAGCCGGCCGGCCTGCATGGTCATCAAGCCCACGGCATCACCTTGCGTGACGATGAGGTGCGCCAGCGCGGCGGCCATCATGGTCGCGTACCGGAACTTCGACAGGCCGGCCTCCGGATACGCCATCGACCCGCTGCTGTCGAGGCAGATCATCGCCGACATGTTCGTGGTCTCCCGGAACTGACGGGTGTACAGCCGGTCTGAGCGCGCGAGCGCCTTCCAATCGAGGTACTTCAGATCGTCGCCGGGGCGATAGGCCCGATACTGGCTGAATTCGGTACTGAAGCCATGAAACGGGCTGCGATGCTGTCCGCTACGTGTGCCTTCGACGATCAGTCGCGCCACCACTTCCAGGTCGTCGACGGCGGCGACGAGGTCGGGCGACAGGGACTGCGGCGTGGTCATGGCGGCGGCGTCCTCCCGCTTCTCCTACGGCGCGACGTGTTCGAGCAGTCGAGCGACGACGTGATCGGTATCGATGCCGTCGGCCTCGGCCTGAAAATTGAGCAGCAGCCGGTGCCGCAAGACCGGAGCCGCGATGGCCCGGATGTCTTCAGGCGCGGGCACACTTCGCCCATCGATGAGAGCCAGCGCTTTGGCACCCAGCAGCAGTGCCTGGCCGGCGCGCGGCCCAGCGCCCCAGCGAATCCATTCACGGACAATCGATGGCGCGCTCTCGTCAGCCGGGCGCGTCGCCCGAACCAGCCGCAGGGCGTAGGAGACGACGTTGTCGGCAGCCGGCAGATCGCGGACCAGGCTGCGGGCGGCCTCCAACTCGGCGCCCGTGGCCACCGCCCGAATCTCCGCGGCGGTGCCCGACGTGGTTTCTGCCAGAATCCGGCGTTCTTCCTCGGCCGCGGGATAATCGATCACGACGTTGAACATGAACCGATCGAGCTGGGCTTCCGGCAGCGGATGGGTGCCTTCCTGCTCGATGGGGTTCTGCGTGGCCAGCACGAACAACGGGCGGACCAGCGGATACCGCACTCCGCCTACCGTCACCTGATACTCCTGCATCGCTTCCAGCAACGCCGCCTGCGTCTTGGGCGGCGTTCGGTTGATCTCGTCGGCCAGGATGATGTTCGCGAAGATTGGTCCGGAAATGAAGCGGATTTCCCGCTTGCCGGTCGCCACGTCCTCCTCGATGATGTCCGTCCCGAGGATGTCCGACGGCATCAGGTCTGGCGTGAACTGGATTCGGCTGAACTTGAGGTCGACCGCCTGGGCCAGAGTCTTGATCAGCAGTGTCTTGGCCAGGCCTGGCACCCCCCGGAGCAGCACGTGGCCGCCAGCCAACAGGCAGATCAGGACCTCTCGCAGCACCTGCTCCTGCCCAATGATGACGCGCTCAACTTCGCGCTGCAGGGCGCTGACCAGCGCGGCGGTCTCGTCGAATTTTTGGCGCGACATTGTCCGTCATCTTATCCGTCCGTGACCTGTCGTGTCACAGGACCGCGCCAATATCGGAGCATGACGAAGATTCAGGACAAGGTCGTTTCAATCGCCACATATCGGGCAACCCGGCAAGTCGTCCGGCCGGTGCCCGTCATGGGCCGCGTGAATCCCGAGCCTCGCCCGCTTCCCTCGCCACGGAGCGTGGAACACCGTCGGCGAATGCTGGGCTTTCTCCGTACCCAGCGGCCTCTGCTACGCTGACCGGATGACAGACGTGAAGGACCCCATCCTGCCTGGCCAGGGCGGCACTGACTACGAGCGGTATCTCCGTACCGACGAACTGCTGGCCCTGCAGAGCCCGCCGGGGCGGATGGCGCACCGGGATGAGTTGCTGTTTCAGACGATTCATCAGGCGTCGGAACTCTGGATGAAGCTGGCGTGTTTCGAAATCACGACCGCCATCAGCCATGTCCAGGCTGACCACCTCAGGCCGGCCATTCGACTGCTGCGTCGCGCCGTCGCCGGGCTCGATCAGGTTCACAACGCGACGCTGATGCTCGAGCACCTGGCCCCCTGGGACTATCACTCGGTCCGCTCGCAACTGGGCCACGGCAGTGGGTTCGACTCGCCGGGCTTTCGCCAGATTCACGACCTGAGCCCGCAGCTGGCATCGGCGTTCATGACACTCGTCGATCGGCGGGGCGCGTCCTTGCACGACATCTATCGCTTCAGCGACCAACACGCCGATCTCTTCGATCTCGCGGAGCGCCTGATGGACTGGGACGAGCGCCTGCTTCTCTGGCGCACGCTTCACCTGAAGCTCGTCGAACGCGTGATCGGCAGCGCCGTCATTGGCACACAGGGCACCCCCGTCGAAGTCCTCGGACGCCGGCTGGACATTCGCTACTTCCAGCCGCTCTGGGATATTCGAAATGCGCTGACCGCGGAAGCGGGGACCAGCCCGGCCTGACGACGCGCGCCCGCCTCACGTCCCGCATTACTGGGCTTTGACGTTCTTGTCTCCAAGCCCATGCGTCTCCCCGCACACGACACAGAGCGTCTTCGGGTCCGTGTTGCTCACGCGGTGCTTGACCGGCGGCAGCGACTTCAAATACGCGAAAATGTCGCGCATGTCGTCTTCCGTCAGGTTCTTGAAATTCTCGAACGGCATGATGTGCGTGAGCATCCGGCCTCCGATATGGCCGGTCTTGAGCACCTCGATGAACAGTGCCTCGTCGTAGTGGGCGATGCCGGATGGATCCATCGTGATGTTGTGGGAATGAACCGGCGCCATGTCCTGTCCCGGATCACTGAATTTCGCCCCGCCCCCGAACTCCAGGCCTTCCATCGGCTCGCCGTCTATCGCGGGCGAATGGCAATCCTGACAACCGGCGACCGTGCGCACCAGATACTCGCCCCTCGCCTCAGGAGTCGTTCGCACCACCGGCGCGTGGGACGATTCCAGGGGTTGGGGCATGACGTTCACAAGCAGGTTCAGGGGAAAGATGAATTCGGACCGCGCTCGCACCTGTTTCACCGGCGGCAGCGTTCGCAGGTAGACCACGAGCGACGCGAGATCCTCATCGGTCAAATTGCGAAAATTGAAATACGGCATGATCGGGAACAGCGCCGAACCGTCGCGACTGATGCCCTCCTGGATGGCGCGCGCGATCTCATCGTCAGTCCACAGACCGATCCCAGTTTCCGGATCGGAGGTGATATTGCGCGACACGACCTTGCCAAGCTCGGGAATCGGCATGTCCCATCCCGCCCCGCGCCTTCCGGGAACGACCGGGTACTCCGGGGTACTCAGGTCGTGCTCCGAGTGGCAGTGAAAGCAGGCGGCCACGTTGGCCAGGTACTCTCCGCGAGCCATCCGCGCCTCAGTCACCTCGAACTGGCGATCGGTGGTGGCCCGGGCCGTCGGCCCCAGGACGATCTGCCAGCCCACGGCGCTGATCGCGCCGATAATCAGGACCACAATCAACCCCGCCATGCCCAGGAATACGCGACCTTTGGTCAGCCTCATCACCCCACCCTCCGAAGCGCCGGATGCTACCACAGCGAACTCCTGTCACCCAGTCCCCGTATCATCCAACGAAGGAGTTCTCATGCGTCACCGACAGTACACTTCGCGCGCCTCTGTCCTCAGTCTTGGCTTGCTCTTCGTCGCGCTGGCACCGCTGGGAGGCTGCAACCTGGAGCTCTCCACGGATGTCGAGGCCAAGGATCAGTGGACCCGGACGTACCCGCTGTCAGACGGCGGCACGGTGGTGCTCAGTAACACCAACGGCAAGATCAACGTCACGGGCGGCGAGGGAGAGACCGTGACCGTCACCGCCGACCGCATCGTGAAGGCCCGCACCGAAGAGGCGGCCAAGCAGCAACTGGACCTCCTGGAGATGAAGGAGGACGTGACGCCCGATCGCGTGTCGATCGACAGCCGGGTGTCGGGGCTGACAATCAGCGTCTCACGGCGTGTCGACTACACGGTAACGATGCCCAGCGGCGCATCACTCACACTGGTCACGACCAACGGAGACATCCTGGTGTCGAATATCGGGGGGCACTTCTCAGCAGAGGCGTCGAACGGCCGCATCACGGCCACCGGTCTTCACCAGAGTGCGAAGGTCTCGAACACGAACGGGCTGGTCTCGCTCACCCTCGACGATGTGAGCGGTGAAGGCGTTTCGGCCGAGACGACGAACGGCGCGATCGTCGTGTCACTGCCGAAGGCGGTCAACGCCGAACTCTCAGCGCGTGTCGTGAATGGCAAGATCATGAACGACGGGCTGGATCTCCAGGTGTCGGAGGAATCCCGCCGCCGCCTCGACGGACGCCTGGGCGCAGGTGGACCGATGATTCGTCTCGAGACCACCAACGGTGCCGTCACGGTCAAAGGTCGCAACTGATTCCGCGCCAGCCGCTAGGCTCGGTGCCGCTTCTTGATCTGAGCGACGAGCTTCGTCAGCACGCTCCCTGGCCCGATCTCTTTGAACTCGGGGTTCGGCTGCCCGAGCAAATAGACAATCGAATCGAGCCAACGCACCGAATGGCCTATCTGGTCGGATAAGGTCTGGCGCACCAGCGTCTCATCGTAGG
>JAHEFO010000041.1 GCA_024640135.1 Acidobacteriota bacterium | reverse complement strand
CGCGATGACCAGCAGGGAAAATGCCGGAGCCCGAAGCAATCCGCGCCAGGCGTCCCGGAAGTCGGTTCCCAGTCCGCCTGAAGGGTTGTTCATGCCATGGAGTCCCACCCGCTCCGACACGGCCCACAGCATGGAACCGACCGCCTGACGCCAATACCAGATTCTGGCGGAGATTCGGGAGTGCTGCGGCAGGATGACCTGTCTGTATTCCTCATCCAGCTCGGCCAGCAGGAGATCACGGTGCGCGTCGGGCAGCGTGGCCCGCAGCAGGGATGCCGCGATGCGAGGTGGGGCGTGTCTCGGCATGTTTATGCCTTTCGACTGATAGTAATCCCATCCCAGAGGCGATCGAGGACTGCACGCGACTCGGCCAGCGCGTGCATGCCCTCGGGAAGTACCTCGAACAGTCGGCGGATGGGGCCTCCCGTCCCGGCGCTCGGCGCGTGCCGGGCTGACGCCAGCAGGCCCTTGGTCTCGAGCCGATCCAGTGTCGCGTAGACCGCCCCGATGGTGACCGGCCGGCCGCTGACGCTCTCCAGTTCACGCCGGACGGCCATGCCGTGCCCACTCCCGCCGAGTCTGACCATCGTCAGCAGGACCATGTGTTCGAAGTTGCCGAGAGTCGCGTCGCGCTCCATGTCACCTCTACAATCTAGAATTGATATTCTACATTTTAGAAGTGGTCTGTCAAGTCTCGGGTCTTACCGGGCCGGCGTCAGTCCCAGGTTGTGGAAGATGAACGCATAGATGTCGGCAGTGATTTCGATCGCCTTCTCCGTGCTGCTGGCGCCATGGGCGGAATTTGTCTCCACCCGGATGAGGATTGGCGCCGGTCCTCCCTGCGCGTGCTGTAGCGCCGCCGCGTACTTGAACGAATGCGCCGGCACGACCCGGTCGTCATGGTCGGCCGTGGTGATCATCGTCGCGGGATAGCTCGTGCCCTCCTTCGCGTTGTGGACTGGGGAGTAGGCGTACAGGGCCTTGAACTCGTCCGGGTTGTCGCTCGAGCCGTAGTCCGGAATCCAGTTCCAGCCGATGGTGAACACCTGGAAGCGCAGCATGTCCATGACGCCCGCCTGTGCCACCACGACCCTGGCAAGATCCGGGCGCTGGTTTTCCACCGCAGCCACGAGCAGGCCGCCATTCGAGCCGCCCTGCAGGACCAGACGTTCCGAAGACGTGTACTTCTCAGCCTTGAGCCATTCGGCGCAGGCGATGAAGTCGTCGAACACGTTCTGCTTCTTCAACTTCGTGCCTGCCTGGTGCCAGGTCTCGCCGTATTCGCCACCGCCGCGCATGTTTGCCGACGCGTAGACGAATCCGTTTTCCAGGAGCGCGACGCGGAACGCGCTGAACGACGGTGCGGTCACCGAGTTGAAGCCGCCGTAGCCGTACAGCAGGGTCGGGTTGCTCCCGTCCAGCGTCAGTCCCTTCTTGTGGGTCAGGAACATCGGGACCTTCGTGCCGTCCTTGCTCGTCACGAAGACCTGTCTCACTTCGTAGGCGGTGGCGTCGAATCCTGGGAGTTCCGCCTGCCGGAAGACCTCTGACGCCTGCGTCGCGATGTCGTACTGAAAGATCGTCGGCGGATAGTTGAACGACGTGAAGGTGTAGAACACGGAGGTGCTGTCACGCAGGCCGCCGAAGCCGCCTGCCGTGCCCAGGCCTGGCAGGGCGATCTCGTGCTCGTCCGCACCGTCGGGACCGTAGACGTAGGCGCGGGTCGCGACATCCTTCAGGTAAGTGGCGAAGAGTTTGCCTCCAGCCATCGAGACGCCGGCCAGGGGTTCCGGCTTCTCCGGAAGCACATCCACCCAGTTGGCTTCGTCCGGCCGGCGCGTGTCGATGCGTACCACCCGGCCGTTCGGCGCGTTGTGACTTGTCTGTACCAGGAACCCGTTCTCGACATCCTCCACGACCCCGAACTCATCGTCGCCGATGTCGGGAATCAGCGGCGCGAACGTCTTGCCTGGCTTGGAAAGGTCGCGCACGAACACGGCGTTGCCGTTCTTGCCCGTGCCCCTGTCCGCGATACTCAGGACCGCGAACCGTTCGTTTTCGGTGACGCCCACCGTGTGGAAGCGCTGAGGATGCGCCGGATCTTCGTAGGCCAGTTCGTCGGCGTCCTGGGACGTGCCGACCCTGTGGAAATACACCTGGTGATTCTCGTTCCTGGTCGTCAATTCCATTCCCGGTGCCGGCGCGGGGTAGCGACTGTAGAAGAAGCCGTCACCGGCCCAGGCCGCGTCCGACACTTTCACCCACTTGATCACCTCGGGCAGCGTGGTCTTCGTGGTGATGTCCATCACGTAGTACTCGCTCCAGTCGCCGCCGCCCACCGCCTTGCCGTACACCGCGTAGTGGGCGTCCTTCGAGACCGCGAACATCGACAGCCGTGTGGTGCCGTCTGCCGAGAACGTGTTCGGGTCGATCAGGACCTCCGGGGTCCCGTCCAGGCCCTTCTGCATGTAGATCACGCTCTGATTCTGGTTCCCGTCATTCTTGGTGAAGAAGTAGTAGTCGCCTCGCCGGGACGGCGAACTGTACTTCGGATAATCGTTCAGCTCGCGCAGGCGCGCGTTCATGGCGGCCCGGAACGGAATCTGGTCGAGGTACCCGAAGGTGACCTCGTTTTCGGCAGTCACCCAGGCCGTCGTTTCGGGCGCATTGTCGTCTTCGAGCCACCGGTAGGGGTCGGCGACCTGGGTGCCGTGGTAGTCGTCCACCTGGTCGCCACGGGGGGTCTCGGGATAGTCGAGCGTCGTCGAGCCGCACGCCGTGAATGTGAGCGCGCATGCTGCCAAAGCCGTTGCAATCGCGAGTCGTCGGGGCATCAGTTGTCTCCAGTGGGAACGCCCGTTCAGGCAGGGCGGGTTCGCCCCGGATACTACCCTGCGCGCGCCGGGGCCACCAAGACCAGCTCAGGAGACCCCGCGATGGGTTCTGGCTCCGGAACTCGATCACCTCTATAATCAGCTGATGCTCCCTGCGGCCTACGCCGTGCCTGTGGCGGCCGTCCTCGCCGTTAGTGGTGTGGTGGCGTGTTTTGCGGGGTTTCGGCTGTTTCGCATCGTGCTTGGGGTCTACGGCTTCATTCTGGGCGCGATGGTGACCTCTTCGGTGATGGGCACTGCCAACGCCTGGGCGTTGGTGCTGGCCGCGGTGGTTGGCGGGATTCTCGGGTCGGTACTGATGATTGCGGCGTATTTCATCGGGGTCGGCCTGGTGGGCGCAGGCCTGGCCTCCCTTGGGGTGCATATGGTCTGGCGGGTGATTGGCGGCGATCCGCCGACGGCGCTGCTGGTCATCATGGCGGTGCTGGGTGCGTTGGGTGCCTTGTCCGTCGCGCGATACGTGGTGGTGATTGGTACGGCCCTGGCCGGCTCATGGACGTTCATCGTCGGCGGGCTGGCGCTGGCGGGCGAACGGTTCAACGTGATGTCGGTCACGCCTGAGAACATCTGGGTGGTGTATGGTGCTGGTCCGCTGCCCACCAGCTGGTGGGTGACGGGAGTGTGGGTGGTGCTGGCGATGTGCGGCGCGGTAGTGCAGATGAGCACCACCACCAAGGGTGGCAAGGCGAAAAGAGTTGGCGCGCGCCGGTAGTTGTGTGTTTTGGACGATCAGGAGAGAGAGAGCATGGAGTTTTCACGTCAGGTCAGCATCAACTGGACAGGGTCAGTCATGGAGGGGTCCGGCATGGTCGCAGCCGGGTCGGGCGCGTTCTCGCTGCCCGTCACGTTCCCGCGTCGTATTGGCGAGCCCGAGGGCATGACCAGTCCCGAAGAGTTGATGGCGGCCGCGCATGCCGCCTGTTTCGCGATGGCGCTCAACGCGACCGTGGGTCGCAGGGGCGGCAGCATCACGAAGACCCGGATCACGTGCAAGGTGACGGCCGAGAAGGGCGAGTCCGGGATCAAGATTGGGACATCGGCGTTGTCGGTAGTGGCCGAAGGCCTGGTCGGCATTGATCCGGCGGACTTCCCGGAGGTGGCGAAGGCGGCCGAGCAGGCGTGCCCCGTCTCGAACGCATATCGCGGGTCGTTGAAGGTGACCCTGGAGGCGACCGTCAAGTAGGGGTCAGGGAGTCAGGGGTCCTGGGTTCCGGGCCGCTTGCTCCGCTGGCGGGCGGCGTTCTAGAATCAGAGTTTCCGCTGCCACGGGCGCGTCGCGCCGGTGCATGTCTCGTTCCTCGGTAGCTCAACGGTAGAGCATCCGGCTGTTAACCGGAGGGTTGCTGGTTCGAATCCAGCCCGAGGAGCCAATCTTTACAACAACTTACGGGGACCCGGTTGCGGCGGATGCGCGACTGTGCCACATCTTGTGCCCACCTGGCGCGATTATTCGATTCGGAGCGCTTCGGCGGGCTCAATGGCGAGCAGTCGCCGCAGCGGCGCCAAGGCACCCAGACCCGCGACCCCGAGCAACACGCTGCCCGCCAGCAGATAGTGCAACGGGGACAGCGGATTGACACCGAAGAGCAACCCTTGGATCGCCCTCACGGCGCCGAACGCTGCCAGCAGACCGCACCCGGCACCAATCAGCACCGGCATCAATCCGGACGCCGCGGCCGTAGCCGAGATGTTCGCTCGCCTGGCGCCGAGGGCCAGCCGCACAGCCAGTTCCCGCCGTCGCTCGGCAATCGAGTACCCCACCAGGCCGAATACGCCCACCGCGGTGAGCAGCAGCGCAAGCACTGAGAAACCAGCGACCAGACTGGCGGCAAAACGGGTATCGGCCGCCGACGCCTGGAACAGTTCATCAAGGGTGCGCGCTGCATGGACGCCAGTACCTGGCCGAATCTCGCGGACGATAGCCGCGACGTCCGCAGCCAGCTGGTGGGGATCGCCCGTCGTCTTCACGAAAACCGCGATGGTGCTTCCGCCTGGCTGTTGATTCCACGACACGAACATTCGGAACGATGCCGGCTGATCGGCACCCTGGAACTTCAGGTCGCCCACCACGCCCACGATGCGCTTGGCGTTCGGATCCCCGACGACGCTGATGAGCCGCTTGCCGACGGCCGACTCGTTCGGCCAGAGCGTCCGTGCCATCGTGTCCGTGATGACGGCCAACTGGTCGTTCCGGTCACCGGCAATAAGGCGCTCGGTCGGGAATGCATCTGCACTGGTGAACCATCGGCCCTCGACGAGCGTCAGGCCCAGGGTGTCGAGGTATCCGGGCGACGCCGACTGTTGGATGGCACCCCAGTGTCGCCCACTCGGATCACCCTCGATCCTGAACACCTGATCACCAGAGACATCCTCCAGGGGAATCGTCGTGGCCACCGCGGCGTGGGAGATGGCCGGGTGTTGGACCAGTCGCTCCTCCAGCGCGCGGCCCAGTTCCGCCGAAAGCGCCCACGGGCGTCGATTGCCGGCGTAGTACGGCGACAGACGAACGGATAACACACCGGATGGATTGAATCCGAGTGGCTCCTCATACAGATGCTGGAGCGAGGTGGACAACAGCACCGCGCCCGTCAACAGCACCACCGCCAAACCGGCCTGCGCGGCCAGCAGCACGGCGCGGCCTCGTCCGCCCGCGGCCACCGTCCGTGTCCCGTTCGTCCAGCGCGTCGTGACCCGGCCGCTGGTCAGAACGCCGGTCGCCAGGGGTGCCGCCGCGTACACCACGACGAAGGCAAGGGCCGCCATGGCACCCAGCACGACCATCGGCCATGACACCACCACCTGATCGAGTCGAGGGACGCTCGCTGGCGCAATCGCCACCAATACGCCGACCAGCCACCGTGCGGCGAGGATGCCGGCCCCGAGACTGAGGGCCGCGACGACCAGTCCCTCGAAAAGCCACAATCGGATCACGCGCCACCGGCTTGCGCCAAGCGCCAGGCGCAGGCTGACTTCGTGCCGCCGATTGGCGGCGCGCATGACGAGCAATCCCGCCACATTGGTGCAGGCCACCAGGAACACTGCGCACGCCGCCGCGACCAGCAAGAGTGCGATCGCGCGGTACTTGCCAACGACGGTCTCCTGCAGCGTGACGACGACCGGCGTCCACCCGGCATGGGTGTCCGGAAACTCCGCGGCCAGGTCGGCCGAGACACGCGCGACTTCCGCGGCCGCTTCGGCCTTGGTCCGGTCGGGACGCACACGCGCCAGCACGCTGTCCTGGCGCAATGAGCGATAGCTGCGGCCGATTGTGCCCTGGCTGTAGCTCTCATTGATCGCCCAGATGTCCGTGCGGTCCAGGAACATGAAACCCGGCGGCATGATGCCGATGATGCGCTTGGGATTGTCACCGACGTCCGCGAAGCGATGCAGGCGATCGATGACGCCGGGATCGCCGCCGAATCGGCGCTGCCAGTACTCGTAGCTGATCAACACGTCGTCGGGTTTCCGCTCCGCATCCGTCAGGACGATGCGGCCGAGGAGGGGGCGGACCCCGAGGGCAGAGAATACGCCGGGTGACAGTGACTGGTACCGCGCCATGGCGCCGTTGTCATCCGCAGGAAAGATCACACGGCTGCGGCCGAATGTCCCGACCGCTTCGAACGCTTCCACACGCTCAGCCCACGCGCGCAGTGACGCCGGAGACACCTCCGACAATCGCCCAGGCATCGCCGTGTTCACCTCGAAGATCTGCACCAGTTGTTCAGGCGCTCCGTAGGGCAGGGGCTGGAAGCTGGTGTGCCAGGCCAGGGCGAACACCGCCGCGTTGGCGCCGATTCCCAGCGTCAACGTGACGACGGCGGCCATCGCGAACGCCGGTTGCCGGCTGAGACCGCGCACTACCTTGCGGAAATCGCCCGTCCAGTCGAAGAGCCATCCCGAGGACCGTTTCATGCCGGGGTCTGAGGCCACCGCGCTGCGGCGTGGGCGGCGATCAGACTCGAATCGCTGGGCGAGTCCGTGGCGCACGCCATCAACCACCGCGCGGACCCACAGCATGGAGATCGCGGCTGGCCGTCCGGCGACGGCCCGGCGCTGGGCTGTGAACTGTTCTGCCATCGCGCCGGCGTGGCGTTGACGGAAGCCGCGAGGGAAGGCGCGCAGGACCAGGCGATAGAGTGCAGCTTCGAAGCCGCTCACCGGCGTCCCTTCAAGAGTCTGCCCGCGCGCGAACGCGCGACGAGCGCTTCGAGACGCTCCGTCTCCGCGCGCGCCACGGTGCACCCCAGTGGCGTCAGGCTGAAGAATCGGCTCGGGGCCGTACCAGGTCGTGTGCGTTGCGTCTTTGGTCGGGCCGGGCGATCCCGCTCCTCAATCAACCCATCGTCCAGCATCCGGTTCAGTGTGCGGTACAGGTGGCCCGGCAGCAGGGTCGTGCCGCCGGTCCTGTCGGCGAGCGCCTGGACCAGGCTCCACCCGTGCTGTTCCCCGTTGGAGAGTTCTACCAGAATGCGGAACACAAGGTCTTTGAGGGGCAGGAAGTCGACCGGGTTGGGCGCCACGATGGATTGTTAGTCACACTGTGTGACTATTGTCAAGCGGGTGGTCCGGTTTGGGAAAGCTGGCTGGTGCACTGAGCCGGCCGCTGCCTCCGACGCTTGATCCAGGCAATATGGCCAGGGTCGCGGGATATCATCACGGCAAGCAGAGGTGCAGGTGGCTGGCAGTCTGAAGGATCGCGTCGTTCTCATTACCGGAGGGAGCCGGGGCATCGGCCGGGCGATTGCCTTGCGGTGCGCGCGAGACGGAGCAAAGGTCACCATCGCCGCCAAGACGGCCACCCCGCATCGGAAGCTGGAGGGCACCATTCACACGGTTGCCGCGGAAATCCAGGCCGCGGGCGGTCAGGCCCTACCAATCCAGACCGACGTCCGCGACGAAAGCCAGATTCAGGCGGCGATCGACGCCACGGTCCGAACCTTCGGCGGACTTGACGTGCTCGTCAACAATGCCAGCGCCATCAGCCTGACCTCCACCGTGAACACCTTGATGAGGAGGTTCGACCTGATGTTCAGCGTCAACGTCCGGGCGACCTTCGCGGCCTCTCGGGCCGCCATCCCACATCTGGCCAGGAGCACCAACGCCCACATCCTGACGCTCTCGCCCCCTCTGAACCTGAATCCAGCCTGGTTCGAGAAGCACGGCGCGTACACGATGTCGAAGTACGGCATGTCGATGTGCACACTGGGCATGGCCGAGGAACTGAGGCCCGAGGGCATCGCCGTGAACTCTCTGTGGCCAAAGACGACGATCGCGACAGCCGCCATCAAGATGTTGCTGTCGTCGGAGGGTCTCGCCGCCAGCCGGACACCCGAGATCATGGCGGACGCCGCTCACGCGATCCTCACGCGCGACAGCCGGAGCTACACGGGTCACTTTGCCATTGACGAAGACGTGCTGGTCGCCGAGGGTGTCACCAACTTCGACAAGTACGCGCACACTCCGGGCACCCCGCTCCTGCCCGATTTCTTTCTCGACTAGTGGCCTGTCCCCGCCATTTGTACAGCGGATTCCTGGCGCGGCGCCCGGCTGGCTAGGCGCGACGAGTGAGAATACTGGCGGTATTTGAACGAGGAGCAACGCCGCCAGACGGGATGCCCCGGCAGAAAGGCGCTTTACAAATGGCGCGGACAGGCCACTAGTGGCCTGTGCTGCTGAAATGTGCAGCGTCCTTCGGCACGCTTGCCTGGTGCCGGCGTTGTTACGCCGGGTCGGGAAGGTAGATCCGGGCGCGCAGTCCGCCCTTGGGCCGGTTGCCGAGGTCGAGTGGTTATCGTCCGATTGCTGACGTGTCGCCGACCGACTGTCGATGCCTGTTTCCAGAGGGCCGAGTGATCCGGGCGATGACCTGGAGGTCGCGTCCGTCTTCCGGGACGTGCACGACAGCGGAATCGACCCGCGTTCCATCGACCTGGAGATCGACGTCGCCCGTCTGGAGGCCGTCAGGGTTTTCGATGGAGATGCGCAGACTCCCGGTGGGCCTGCGGATGTGTACGTCCACCTGGCGCCAGCCGGCGGGCAGGCAGGGGGCAATCCGCACGCCTCCGGCCTCGGGCTGGATGCCCAGGATACGCTCCACGCCGAAGCGCCACATCCACGCGGCCGAACCCGTGTACCACGTCCATCCGCCTCGTCCCACATGAGGCGGCGCGCCCCCGACATCCGCGGCGATCACGTACGGCTCCACGCGATACCGCGCGGCCGCGGCGGGGTCGCCGGCCTGGCCGATTGGGTTCAACAGGTCGAAGACCCGCGCCGCGCGTTCACCATCACCCATGTCTGCGAACGCCCACCCGACCCAGACGGCGGCGTGAGTGTACTGGCCGCCATTCTCCCGGATGCCGGGCGGGTACGCAGCGATGTAGCCGGGGTCGCGTCCGCCGTACGCAAAGGGCGGCGTAAGCAGGCGGACGAGCCGATGGTCTCCGTCGATGAGTTCGCGTTCAACGGCTCGCATCGCCTGGTCCACGCGAGTCTTCGTGCCGCCGCCTGACAGCACTGCCCACGACTGCGAGATCGAGTCGATCCGGCACTCCGTATTGTCCGCCGCGCCCCATGGACGCCCGTCGTCATCGTAGGCGCGCCGGTACCATTCGCCGTCCCAACCATGTTCTTCTGCCGCTCGAGACAACTCCCGGGCGGCCTGCCTCCAGCGACCGGCCTGTGCTTCAGCGCCGCGCGCCTGACCGATGGCTGCGAACTCATTCAAGGTGGTCATCGCGGACCATGCCAGCCAGACGCTCTCGCCGCGTCCCTGATTGCCAACCCGGTTCATGCCGTCATTCCAGTCACCGGATCCCATCAGCGGCAAACCGTGGGCGCCGAGGGTGAGTCCGCGTTCGAGGGCGCGCGCACAATGGTCGAACACCGTTGCGGATGCGGCCGCGGACTCGAACACCGAATAGAGGTCGTCCTCGTTGTCCAGGAGTTGCCGGCCCTTCAGGAACGGAGCCGGCTCATCAAGGACACTGGTGTCGCCTGTGCCCCGGACGTAGTGGGCAACCGCGAACGGGAGCCACAGCAGGTCGTCGGAGCAGCGGGTGCGCACGCCACGGTCCGATGGCGGATGCCACCAGTGCAGCACGTCGCCTTCTTCGAACTGCCGCGCGGCGCACGCCAGCAGGTGGGCCCGGCAACGATCGGGTTCCACCAGGACCAGTGCCAGCATGTCCTGCAACTGGTCGCGGAAGCCGATGGCGCCGCTCGATTGATAGAAGCCGGTCCTGGCGAAAATGCGGGAGGCGATCGCCTGATAGAGGAGCCATCGATTCAGCATCACATTCATGGCCTTGTCCGGCGTCTCGACGCGGATGGCGTCCAATCGCTCGTCCCAGAACTGACCGAGTTGCCGCCACGCTTCGTCCGCAGTTTCAGGGGCGCGCCACATGGCCACCATCTGGATCGCCTGCGCGCGATCCTTGCCCTCCCCGAGTACGAACGTCACGGTTTCTTCGGTGTCAGCTGCCAGATCCAGATGCACCTGGAAGACACCGCACTGGTCGGAGCCGGGCTTCACGTTTCCTGACAGCCCCCAGCGACCGAGCGCCGCCGGGTGACGCAACGTGCCTTCGCGACCGATGAACTCCGAGCGATCCGACGTGATGCCGTGCGGGTCGTGACTCGATGTCAGGAACGCCACCCGATTGGCAAACTCAGGCTGCCAGGGATTGCTGGCCAGGATGGCGCAATGGCTGGCCGCATATTCCGTGACGATGGCGGCCGCTGACTGCTGGCGGGACGCCGCCAGGAGCCACTCGGCGTAGTAGGTCACCGTCAGTCGCCTGGTCCGGTTCAGGCGATTGCGCACGGTCAACCGGACGATTTTCACAGAATCCCCGGGCGGGACAAAGACAAGCATGTCCTGCGCCAGCCCATGACTTTCGGACAGCCAGCGAGCGAAGCCGGCGCCGTATCGAATCTGATGCGCACAGCCGGCCCCTGCAGGTTCCGGCGTCGGTGTCCAGACGTCCGCCGTCTCTTCATCGCGAACGTAGAGCGCCTCTCCAGGCGAATCAACCACGGGGTCGTTCGTCCATGGTGTCAGGCGATGTTCGCCGCTGTTGCCCGCCCACGTGAATCCTCCGCCCGATTCGGTGACGACACAGCCGAACTCCGGATTGGCCAGCACGTTCGACCACGGCGCGGGCGTGCACTCTCCTGGCTCCAGGTGGATCACGTACTGCCGGCCATCACTGCTGAATCCACCGATGCCGTTGTCATAGAGGAGGTCGGTGGGACGCGGCGGCGAGGCCGGCGTGTCGCCGCCAGCATCCAGCGGTGCGACCGCGTGGAAATCGGGCAACGGCGGCGCCTCGTCGTGCACTCGAGCGAGCTGGTCGGACAGTGAGCCGCGAGCCGAGTCGAGCACGACATTTGATGCCACCTCGATCAAGCGCCGCACATCGTCGCTGAGCTGATCCGCCAGGAGCACATGAATGCCGCCATGTTGACCGATCTGGTCGCGGGTCCCCAGCTCGGACAGCAGGACGCGTACGCGTTCGCTGACAGGTTCGTCATAGCTTGACGCGCCATCCCGGAGCGCAACCAGGTCGAAGCGCAGGCCGCGCCGGCGCCACAGCGCGTGAGCGCGAGCCGCCTCGCGAAGCAGACTGAGGTCGCTGACGTCATGCAGCTTCACGAGCAGGATTGGCAGGTCGCCCGAGATCGCCAGGCCCCACAGGCCAGACTGCCCCAGTCGATTGGCCGCGATCGTCTCGGGCGCACACCGCAGAGCGTGGTGCCGATATACCAGCAGTGACGCCAGGGTCTGCAGGGCGCTCATCCGGGCGGGATCGATGCCGAACCGCTGCAGTTCGCGGCCGGCCTCCGCTTCAGCCTCGCCTGTCATCCAGTCGAGCGCATTGGTTGTCTGGTAGCGATCCGCCAGGTCGATCACCGACTCACGCGACCCGGACACGGCCGTCAAGAACGCCATGTGGGCGGAAGCGCCCGGCTCGATGTCCGCGGACACTTGCAGTGCCAGGATCGGGTCGAGTGTGAATCCTGGCGCCGCCGTCGTGCCGCGCGCGACGCCCCTCGGATTCTGGTAGGTCCGACCTCGTCCAATGAAGGCCGCCCGGTCTGTTTCGCACCCGTCGAACCGGACGTTCGCATCGTCTGAGATGAACCGGTGGAGAAGTGCGGGCGGGCGCTCAGCGGGACTTCGGGACTGGCGTTCGAAGAGCAGTCCATTGAGGTGTGGCACGAACTCCCCATGAACAAACAGCTTGCTGAACGCGAGATGGCGCTCGTGGCTGGCCGCCTTCGCCAGCACCACTTCGGCGCACGTGGTGACGGTCAAGCGCCTGGGCCGGTCCCCGTCGTTGATGATGGTGACGCGACGGAGTTCGACATCATCGGAAGGTGCCACCACCACTTCGACTTTGACCACCAGTTCATCGTCGCGCCGGTGGAAGTCCACCAGGTGAGGGTAGAACCCTACATCAACGGCGTCGTCCGGAGCGCCGCAGGGCTGGCGCGCCGCCGACACGAGTTCGCCCGTGTCCTCGTCACGCACGTAGATCCAGAGCCCGGTGTCGTCACTGGTCGGATCAGCGACCCACCGCGTCAGGTCCCAGCCCTGCCAGCGGAGTGTTCCTGCCCCCGACTCGGCGAGCCAGGTCGACAGCCGCCCGTTCCCAAGCAGATGAATCTCCGGAAATGCGCCACCCTTGACCGGGGTCCACAACTGGCCTTCCGGGACCGAGCGGGCGGGCGACCGTCGCCGGATGACGGCGGCACGCATCTGCGGGGGGACATGACTGGGCACTTGTTCGTGCAGCAGCAGCGACACCGACGCCATGCGCGGATCTGATTCGGTGCGCCGCACGAGGATGTCGTCGCCCAGCACATTGTCGAGCGCGGCCAGGATCATGCCCTGATGGTGGGCCATGTAGGACAACACCGGGACGAAGAGGCTGCCGGCGGGAGTGCGGTCCTGTGTGAAGTCCGCGGCTTCGTAGAGCCCGTAGTCGCCAACCAGGCCAAGTTCTTCCAGTCTCCGGATGTTTTCCATTGCCGCTCGGGGGTCGACCGTCAGGGCGAGCGCCGCGCTGTAGGGCGCAACCACGGCTTCGCCCTCCACCTCACGACGCAACCCGAGTGTCGGCACGCCGAAGGACCGATACTGGTAGGTTCCGTCGCCATCGGTCGCCGAGAATCCTGACTCGGACATTCCCCATGGAATGCCGGAGGCCCGGCCATGCGCCAACTGGGCCTCAACAGCCAGTTGCTCGCTTTGCTCGAGCAGCGTGCCCGCCTCGCTGCGAACCAGCAGCCGGGGCATCAGATACTCGAACATGGAGCCGCCCCAGGACAGCAGGCACTGCTTGTTCCCGAACGTCGTGGTTCCCCGTCCGAGATGGAACCAGTGTTCGACGGGCACGTCACCTTTGGCGATGGCAAACAGGCTGGCGAGGCGCGCCTCAGACGCCAGGAGATCGTAGTGGTGCGTGTCCAGACGATCGGCGCTGACGTTGTAGCCGATGTGGAAGAGCCGAACCTCCTTGTCGTACAGGAAGCCGAAGTCCATCGCCATGGCCAGACGCTCGGCTCTGGCGGCAATCTCCTTGAGGGCGGCACGGAGCGCCGTCGCGGTCTGCTCCCCGCGATCGATCGCCGCAGTCAGCACGGATGCATCGCCGGCCGGCACTCCGCTCTGTCCGACGAGGTCACGGGCGCGGGCGAACCAGACGGTGGCTTCTGACAGCCGGAAGGTCAGCGGTACCGCAGACGCGAGTCTGGCGGCCGTGTCGGCCAGTGCGTCTGGCCAATCCTGCGCCGGCGCAAGCCAGGGGAACAACGAGACAAACTCCCGGTTCATGCCGCGCAGGTGATGATGCAATCGCTCCAGCCACATGCGCACCTCATGAAGGCGGGGCTGCCTGGCCCGGTCCTTCTGTCCACTGACGACGGCCACGACATGCCGATCGAGCTCCGGAACATCCTGGTCGATGAGCGCGCGCAGGGTGACCCACCACAGGCTGGGAAAGACTTCGACATTGGCGAGCCTGGCGTCAATGGCATCGAAGCACGCCCTGAGCGATCGACCCTCTTCTTGATCGAGCTTCAGTCGTTCAGTGGCATCGTGGAGCAGCAACAGCACATCCTGCAGGCCGCGCCATTGCTGCGACAACAGGGCGGGCCCATCGCTGAGCTCCAGGCATCCCTGCTTGAGCGCGACCAGACTGATGGCCAGATTGCCGCTGTCGACCGTAGAGACATAACGGGGAGTGAGTGGCTCGAGCGTTCGCGTGTCATACCAGTTGAACAGATGGCCCCGGTACCGTTGAATCCGGTCAAGGGTGCCGAGACTGTTCTTCAGCCGGGACGCCAGTTCGTCGAGGCTCAGGTATCCCAGGTCGGCTGCGGCCAGCGACGACAAGGCCATCAGTCCGATATTGGTGGGCGACGTTCGGTGTGCAATCCGGCCGCGGGGGTGTTCCTGAAAATTGTCCGGCGGCAGCCATTGGTCGTCCGGACCCGCGAACGCTTCGAAATACCTCCACGTGCGGCGGGCAATCCTGCGCAGCAGGGCATGATCGTGTGCGTCCAGCCGCGGTCGCTCAGGACGTCTGGCTCGACCCAGACGGTGTGCAATCTCCGGCGCGACACACCACAGGAGGAGCAAGGCTGCCGCGCTCGGGAGTGCTTCCGGGCGCATCGCCAGGATGGCGGCGAGCGTGCCGACAGCCGTCGTCGGAGCAATCCACATCTCCCGCCAGATGAAGGTCCGGCCCGCCTCGAGTTGACTGGACATGTGCGCGGCTGACGTCCACTGGAGGAGATGCCGCCGGCTGATTGCCAGGCGAATCATCGTTCGGCCGATCGCATCGGCCGCCACCCTCGCATCGTGAGGCAGGAAGATCAGCAGCAGTAGCCATCGGCCCGTCTGATCGACGAGCCGCTGGAGTGGGGCGGCGAACGCGTGGCGGCGGCGCCCTCGCGCCAGACCAGTGACCAGGTCCGTGAAGATATTTCCCGCAGACGCCAGGACAGCCAGCAGGGTCCAGGTGACCGGATGCCCGGGCAGGACCAGCCATCCCGCCACCAGCATCACCATCAGGGCCGGTGCCAGCAGGCTTCGTCTCAGGTTGTCGAGGACCTTCCACCGATCGATGCCCGAGAGACGATTGCGAAGGCGGCGCCCGTCGCTGCCTGGGACGGAACGCCGGAGCCACGGCAGCAGTTGCCAGTCTCCACGGATCCAGCGGTGCTGGCGACGCGCGAACTCAAGGTAGCGAGCGGGGAAGGTCTCGTACAAGACGATGTCGGTCACCAGGGCGACCCGGCCGTGGATGCCCTCGAAGAGGTCGTGGCTCGCCAGGGCGTTCGCCGGGACGCGGCCGTCCAGGCTGTACCTGAACGCATCGACGTCGTAGGCGCCTTTGCCGACGTAGATGCCGGACCCGAACAGGTCCTGATAGACATCCGACACCGCCCGGCTGTAGATGTCGATTGCCGTGTCTCCCGTGAACCAGCGTGCAAACAGCGAACGGTTGCCGCATTCCGGGGAAGCCTCGATCCGCGGTTGCACGACTGTGTACCCGGCGCGGACCCGGCCGGTGGCCGGATCGACCTCGGCGCGATTCAACGGATGGGCCAGGGTGCCGACCAGCCGCGCCAGAGTGCCCCGTGGCAGTGTGGTGTCGAGATCCAGGGTGACCACGTACCGGATCTTCTCGAGCTGCGCGCGACGGCCTTCGTGCAGCATGAACTCGGTTGCCGGGTCGCCCGCCAGAAGGCGATTGAAGTCCTCGAGCTTCCCGCGCTTGCGTTCCCGCGCCATCCAGACTCCCTCTGCGGCATTGAAGCGGCGCGGACGGTGCAGGACGTGAAAGGGCGCGGAGGCGTGCTTCTGATTGAGACGCTGCACTTCGATCGTCAGCGTCGTCAGCACCTCCTGGTCGGGCAGCATGTGCTCAGCTGACGCATCCGCAAAGTCACTCAGCAGGACGAACTGCGTCGTCGGATTCGGGTTCGCGAGATAGTGCAGTTCCAGCCGAGCAATCTGGTTCCGGGCGTCGATGACGCTTCTCACCAGCGTGGGCATGACCACCGCAGTGCGACAGTCATCCGGGAGGCCGGCGGCGAGATCGAGCTTGGGCAGAATGCGCGGCGGCACAAGCATCGTCACCAGCCACAGAACACCGGAGACGGACAGGGTTGAGGCGGGCAGGGCCACGGCAATCAGGGTCAGGATCGTCATCAGGCCTGACGATCCGTGGGTGAGGAGGTGCCAGGCAGGAATTGTCAGCGTCGCAGCCGTTGTGGTGATCAGGAGGGTGGCGAACACCAGGGACGCATGGTGGAATGCCCAGCGCCGCACGCGCTCTCCGAGAGGACTCCGATAGCCGATGGACTGCTCGAAAGACTCGACTCCCTCGTCAACCAGCCAATAGCCCACGTGTATGCGTCGCAGCGGGCCACCCTGGGCCTGGTGGGCGCGGGCCACTACGCGTGTCGCGACCTCCGGCTCCGAAAAGGGGCAGCGCCGTGCCAGGCGCTCGACGGCGTGGCGGTATGCGTCACGAGTCTCGAAGTCCATGCGGCGGTAGACCTGCGCGGGGTCGTCGCAGAGAATCGCTTCGACGTGACTGGTGCGCGAGAAGAAATCCTTCCAGGGGATCGAGGCGATTGTCCGCAGGTTTGTGATCGCTCGCCCGATGCACTCGGTGTCCTCGAGTCCGATGTCAGGTACGCCATCGTCTGGAAACGGCGAACGAAGGGCCGGATTGAGCCGCTCGAATGCGCCAAACAGCGCCTCGATGCATCCGAGGCGGAGCAACGTCGGCAGGGCCCAGAGCTCACCAATTGTGAGGGGTGCTTGTTGCTGATACGCGTCGAGAAATCGCGTGAGCGCCGGAACAGACAACTGGAGATGTGAGGCCGCCAGCATCGCGCGGGCAAGGCACCAGGCCCGCGGCCGGCCTGCCTCGGCGCCGCCGAGGCTAGGGAGGCGCGCGTAGAAGCCCGGCGGCAGGTCTTCCTGAATCTGCCTGACAGCCCGGGCGACAAGATACTCGTTGTCAAGCAGCCACTCGGCTGCCTTGGCCAGCGCCTCGTCTGACGATTCGAGCACGATTCGCGCCCGAACCAACCAGCTCGACACGTCATCAAGTCGGGAGAGCGCAGCCAGCGCCTGCGGCGCACCTTCAGCCAGCCCGTGCCTGTCGGCCAGCGCCCTGGCCTCGGCTTCGAGCATGCCGGGTGCCGCCGACGGATTCATGATGCCACTTGCGCGGGGGAACGCAGGTGTGTGGTGCGCGTGGCGGCCTCCTCCGAGAGCCGCTTCAGCACGCGACGAGGCCGTTCCCTGAACACCAACAGCGGCGTCGTCGCATGGGTCAGCAGATAACCGGCCACGTTTCCGCAGGGCGTGTCTCGCGGGCCGCGACGGCCGTACGCCGAGAGAACGACCAGGTCCGCATCTTCCCGCCGGACGAGTCTGGCGAGTCGCGTGCGCACATCGCCCGCGTTGGAGACCAGGGTTCGCACCCGGACTCCCGACTCCTGCAATCGTGCGCGGACTTGATCGAGGTACGCTGCCGCCACGCCTTCATTCCGGGCGATGATGCGTTGCTCCAGATCCAGATCCTCAGTGGTTGGGGGACCGATCCGCGTCAAATCCGGCTCGGGCGGAACGTGGGTCAGGACCAGTTCGGCCTGGCTCGCGAGCGCGAGGCGGGTCGCCATGGGCAGGACGCTTTCCGCACTGCAGGAACAGTCCAGCGGCACGACGATCCGCCGGCACGCACGGACGCTGTGATCCGGCTTGACTCCAGCCAGGGGCACCAGGAGTACAGAGCCAGGGACGCCGTCGACGAGCTTTCGCGCCGTGCCGGCTAGGCTCCACGCTGAATGCCCGCGCTCACCATGACTGCCGAGCACCGTCAGGTCGATCTGGTGCAGGCGTGTCCACTCGCAGATATGCTCCGCGGCGGCTCCTTGGAGCAGTTCCCACTGGACGGAGACGTCGTTCAGTCGCGCCTGCTGAAGCAGCCGGTCGAGGTCCGCCTGCGCCTCCTGCTGGCGCATGTCCCAGTCGAGCGGGTCTGTCGGAGTGACGTCCGGACATGGATCGGGCTCGATGACCCGGAGAATTGTCAGCGGCGCGCCGAAGGCCTCGGCGATCCGGGCCGCGAGGCGCACGAGCGCATCCGCCATCTCCGATCCGTCCACACAGACGGCGATTCGCTTGAACAGCCCGGAAGATGGCCCATTACAGCGTGACTGTCCCTTTCCGGACTCCGGCGTCGGGCTACGGCGCTTTGGTGGTTCCATGGCCTGCACCCCCTGGGCCATGAGTCTGCAGAATGGGTACCAAATCTCGCTCTTGGCGGACTGGGACGTGGCGTGGAGGCGTGATGACAATCCCGCGGCGGAGGGAGATATTTCACCACTTCACCGGTTGTCAGGGCGCTGACAGCGACTTGTCGCAGGACTCCCCGGTCGGCACGCCGGACGAAGGAGGATCACTGCCGCAGTGAGGCTGCGGTCAGGCGCTGACTTCCTGTTCCCGTTCTTCGGCGATCAAAGCGACCCGGACGGGGCAGGTTTCGGCGCGCTCAGGGTCGCAACTGCACTCCTCTCCATCCCGAACGGCGCCGCAGTCACTGCAGACGTACTGGGCGTGGCAGGTCACGTCGTTTGACTGAACTCGTCGACCCCACTGATCTGTTTCGCGGAATGATCGGCGTGCCGTGTGCGTGACCGCGCGCTGCCAGTTGTGCCGCTCCCACTGGAATGTCAGGAAATGCTTGGTACAACTCATCTCTGTCTCCTCTCAGGAAGGCCTCTACTGGAGTGTGCGCCTGACAGCGGTGATCGTCAAGTGCGAGGAGTGAGATAGAGTGCTGTCTTCTACGGGGGTTTTCGATGAACGATCTCTGGCTGATTACACACTTCCTGGGCCTGGCGCTTGGCGTCGGCACCGGATTTGCCATGCTGACGCTGGGCCTGGCGACAACAGACATGGCGCCCGCCGACCGCGGGGCATTCATGAGACGCGCCCTTGTGCTCACTCGGAACGGCAGCATCGGCCTGCTCCTGCTGATTGTCTCGGGCGTGGGCATCTTGCTGACCAACGGCGCTGGCGAAGTGATGGCGTGGGGCGGTGCCATGTTCCACATCAAGCTCACGCTCGTCGTGATCATGGTGGGAGTCTTCGGCTACATGCAGGTGCTGATCCGTAAATCGAAGTCAGCCAACGGTGCCGCCGCCATGGCCCGCATTCCCGTCCTCGGCCGGGTCATGTTGGTCCTGGGCATCGGCGTTGTCGTCTTCGCCGTGCTCGCGTTCCATTGAAATTCGCAAAAGAAAGGCGGACGTGACGGGATTTCCGTCACGTCCGCCTTGTCCCTGTTCCGGTCAGTGCTGGACGTCTACCGCGTAATCACCACCCGAAACGCACCCGCGTTGTCATTGAACGCGACGTCATTGATGCCGAGGAACAACTGGCCGTTGGCCGGCATCCGAATCGGCTGCGGTGCTGTGCCAATGGAGAACGCCGGACCGTTGTCGACCCTGCCAATCAGGCCACCGATGGGCAGCGTTCGCACTGGAAGGTTTCGGGCGATGACCCCCCTGCCTGCGGCACTGCCGTCCGCCGTCCCGACGTCGTCGGGACCGTTGCCGAAGTGGATCTCGCCCGAAACGGCGAACCGAAGCATCTCGCCGGCACGCACCGTGAGTCCTGAGCGGGTCCATGGGTCGGCGGCCATCACTGCGATGGAGCCGTCGGGCTGGGGACCGCCCGTTCTCGGCGCTGCCGTGCCGACGCTCCCGGTCCAATTCGCCGGGACGGCCAGGTAGATTCGCGATACGTCAGAGGCAGAAATCTCACGTTCCGTATCCCCGGTGTCGAACCTGAGGACCAGCGGCGACGTGCCGCCGACGTCCACCCAATTGAGCAACTCGGTGTTCCCGTTCTTGAACACCACCAGATGTTTCGTGGACGAGATGCCCTGCAACTTCGCCTGGGTTACCGTGGCGGGTCCGCCGAAGTCCACCATGGCGACCTGATCTTTGGCGATCATCTCCTCGGCGCCATTCACGCGCACTTCAAAGCCCGCCGCCTTCAAGTCCACCAGCGTGACCTGCCTGGTTTCACCCGACCGCATGGTCAAAGTTACCGGGGCCTGTGCCGATGCCACCACACTCAACGCCACTGCCATTGCGGCGGCGACCCCGAGAAGGATGTTTTCCTGTCGTTTCATCAAGTTTCCTCCAATCTCTTGCTTCTACAGCTATTCTACGTGATGCAAGAAGGAGGCCGATGTGCAGAAAGTAACGTTTTACCGATGGAACGACATGCCGAAGGAAAGGCTCACCGACCTGTTGGACCGTCGGCTGATCACCGGTGACCGAATGATGCTGGCCCACGTGTACCTGAAGAAGGGCTGCGTCGTGCCACGGCATCAACACGAGAACGAACAGTTGACGTACGTGCTGGAGGGCGCCCTGCACTTCTGGATCGGCGAGGACGAGTCCCAGCAGATCACGATTCGCGCCGGAGAGGTTCTCCACATCCCCTCGAACGTGTGGCACAAGGCGGAGGCGCTCGAAGATACGCTGGATGTGGATGTCTTCAGCCCGCCCCGTGCGGACTGGCTCGCCGGGACGGACGACTACCTGCGCAAATAGCCATGGATTTGAAGCTTCGTGACCGCGTGGGTATTGTCGCGGCCGGCAGCAAAGGGCTGGGCCGCGCCATCGCCGATGCGCTGGCTGCCGAGGGCGTCCGGGTCGTTCTGTGCGCTCGCGGACCCGAGGCGCTCGCACAGGCCTGTCGGGAGATCACGGCCGCCGGGGGGCAGTGCCACGGCGTGCAGGCTGACGTGTCTGTCCCGGCTGACGTGATCACTGTGGTCAAGGAGACGGAGCGCGTCTTCGGCCCAGCCGATATTCTGGTCACCAACTCGGGTGGTCCCAAAGCGGGCCGCTTCGAGACGCTGACTTCCGAGGACTGGGACGCTGCCACGCAACTGTTGCTCACCAGCGCTGTGGGGTTCGCCCGAGCCGTGCTGCCGGGCATGCGGGCGCGAAAATGGGGGCGAATCATCAACGTCACATCCATCGCCGCCAAGCAACCGGTGGACGGCCTCATGCTTTCAAACAGTCTCCGGGCCGGCGTCGTGGCGTTCGCCAGAACGTTGGCCAGTGAGGTGGCGGCTGATGGGGTGACCGTGAACAACCTGCTCCCTGGCTACACTCGCACGGAGCGGGTCGTCGATCTGGCGGAGCAGATGGCCGCGACCGGGGCCACGACGCCTGAGGAAGTCGTCAGCCGCTGGGAACGCGAGATTCCGATGGGAAGACTCGGCGAACCGGCGGAACTGGGTGCGTTGGCGGCATTTCTCGCATCCGGACAGGCGGCGTATATCACCGGCCAGTCCATCGCGGTTGACGGCGGTTGGATTCGCGGGCTGTTCTGATACTCTCTTCTGAGGATTTGCTGAACAGTGTCTCCAATTGAACTCGCGCTCAGTATCACCCCACGTGCCCGGTTGGACGTGGTTGACATCCGTGCGCTGATGACCAGGATCCACGGCGATGCCCTCCGGGGCTTTCGGCGCCACTTCTATGCGTCAGAGCACTCCACCGCGGGTTTCCTGCCCCAGAG
>JAHEFO010000257.1 GCA_024640135.1 Acidobacteriota bacterium | reverse complement strand
TGCCGCCGTGCAGATGCACCCGGACCTGGTACTGCCTGTCCGGTGAGTAGCTCTCGGGTACGACGATCGTATAGGGCAGGTCGCCGATCGTCTGGATGGTGCCGGTTGGCACCGCTCGAGAATACGTCTTGCCGGCGCGCACGCGCGCGAGCGCCTCTTCGAATGGCACACCGGACGCCAGAACACCGGCGACGGCCTCCTCGGCCTTCTTTGGGGTCTGCGCACTCCAGAACCGTGCGAACGCGGTGTCAACGCTCGCCTGAGTCTCAATCGCGGTCGGCGTGACGGCCGCCGCGGTGGCAATCAGCAGCGTTACGAACGTCGTGTGGCACAAGGGACGAAGCGAGATCATCGCTACGTACTCCCGTCTACTCCCTGCCGCATTATGGCACACTCCCCGGCCAGCCCCTGAGGGCAGGGGGCAATCATGTTTCCGCCGCGTCGACGGCATTCACATCCGTGCGGTCGAAAACCCGGCCGACCATTTCCGACGTGACCAACACTTCTACGAACAGGACGATGGCCGTGACGACGGCAGGGCCGACGATCCACAGCGCGCCCGTCAGCCAGTACAGGCCGCCCATCAGCAGGCCGCCCGCCAGGGCCGCGGGCAACACGGCAAGGACCAGCACCAGCAGGAGGCTGAACATCATGATCATCCGCTGCCCCATGACGTCGATCCCGCGGGCACGCCGGGTCGAGACGACGACCCATGATGGCCACAGGACGGCGATGGCGTTCTGGAAGAGCAGTTGCATGAGAATGACACCTGGCGACAACAGGATCGCGGCAACCAGGAAGGACGGGTTGATGTTCAGGGGAGTCGCAAAGAACAGGCCGCCCAGGGCCGAGCACCAGGCGATTGCGATCAGGATCGCGGCTGGCGCCATCACCTCTCCCCGTACGAGCGTGGCGCCTCGTATCGGCCAGGCCTTGAGGACGGCCATGTTCGCCAGATCCTGACGCAGGTCATTGCGGGCCAGTTGCGGCCCGACAATGACCGCCATGATGAATGCGATGAGGCACGCGCCGCCGAATACGCCGGCCAGACCGGTCGAGTCGCTCCGTCCTGCAGCCAGGCCGAAGATTACCAGGATGGGCAGGAAGCGCATCAGCGTCTTCAGGGAAACATACCGGCCCACCAGAATCAGGTTCTTCCAGAGGATCGCCGTCTCGAGCGGGCCATCGAGGGCCAGGGTGAAGGGGGTCGAGAGGACTCCGTTCGCGCGCCGGGCCGGGCGCGGCGCCCTGTTGCGGCCGTGGACGGCCTTTTCGGCCGCTTGGGCGGACGCCTCCTCGAACGAGGCGTCGGATTGCACCACCCACAGGTAGTTCAGGCCGAGCATCAGGAGTGCTCCTGGCAGCGCCTGGAGGAAGTCGGCTGGTGTTTCCGAGAGCGGCAGGCGTGCCACCAGACGAAATGGCCACAGGACGATGGCGACGGGGCCCGTGGACAGCAGCCGCTGGATTTCCTCCAGCAGGGCCGGGCCCGTCGCCGACGATGCCAACGGTCGCCAGTCGAGTGCCACCGTACCGACCAGGACCAGGCACGCACCGGCGACAATGGCCACCGGAAGCCACTGCCGGGCCAGGCCGGCTGACCCGTGCCTGCCGAGGCTCTCGCGTCTCAATGACACGCCCGTGACGTGCAAATTGATGATCGTCATCAGGATCGCGACTCCGCCGAAGAACATCCAGCCCTCTGACGCCGTCGCCGGCCGGAACAAGAGGGTCATCAACGCACCGCCCATGAGCACGCCAACCTGGGAGCGGACGATCTTGTATCGAATGAGCTGCCGCCGGGTGAACGGCGCCGGGAAGAGAAACTGCACTTCGGCACGGGTGAACGTGAGCGCGGGGCGGCCCTGACCCGGCCAGAGCCAGGCGAGGGCCGCCATGCCGAACAAGGCGACGGCGCCGAAGGATTCGATCAGCGCCCGGCCGCGCCCGATCGCCGCCATGACACCCGCCGACCCGCCACTGGCGCCGCCAGGCTGCGAACTCGATCGGGGTCGCAACAGCACCAACCAGAGGTAGGCGGCGCCGACGATTGCTCCGACCAGATACCGTGGCTCTTTCAGCCGGCGCACGCGCACCCGTATCCGGTTCCTGAACGAACACAGCGTGACGTACAGGAGCGGACCCATCAGGATTCTGGTGCGGTCACCTTGAGGAAGATGTGTTCAAGACTCGAACCCCCGCTCTGGGCCTGCTCGGACAACTCAGCGACGGTGCCGTCCGCGACCTTACGGCCCCGATCAATGATGACGACGCGAGTGCAGATCTCTTCGACCAGATGCAGCAGGTGCGATGAGACGACCACGGCCCCTCCGGCCTTGCCGCGCGCCACAATCGTCGCCTTCATGCGCCGGATGCCGAGCGGATCGAGGCCGGTCAGCGGTTCGTCGAACAACAGGGCCGGCGGGTCGTGGAGCAGGCCGCAGGCAATTTCCACCTTCTGCTTCATCCCGCGCGACAGTTCGGCCGGAAGGGCATTCTCCTTGCCCGTCAGCTGGAGTTCCTCGATGAGCGCTTTCGCTCGGGCCTCATAGTCAAGGACCTGGTAGATGCGCGCCGTCAGCCGCAGATGCTCGGTGACCGTCAGGTAGTCGAACAACTGCGGGTCGTCAGCCATGAACGCGAGCCGCCGTTTCGCATCGACCGGATCCTTGACGATGTCGTGGCCATCGATACTGATGTGACCCGCGCTGGGGGCCTGGATACCGACGATGCACCGTAGTGTGGAGGTCTTGCCGGCACCATTCGGCCCGATTAGACCGACGATCTCGCCGGCTCCGATCGTGAGAGAGAAGTCATCGACGGCCTTGAGGGTGCCGTACGTCTTTGTGAGGTGGCTGATCGAAATCATCGCACCTGAATCCGCACTTCCGCGCCGAACAGCATGGTGCGGTCGTTATCGCGTGCGGCCCAGCGCATGAGCGTGGCGAGGTCAGGCGTGACGCGTTGCTCGAAGGCCACCTGCCCGTTGGTGACCACGGTCACCGGCTGGGTAAAGTCGAAATCATCCGGTGAGAGCAGGAGCGTAAACGACTTGACGCCGCGCGACACGGTCTCGATCCGGTTGCCGGTGCGCGTCAGGTCGATCCGGCCCCACGGCCGCGGACGCGCAAACAGAGGGGCCGTGGGAAACCGGACTTCGACTGGCGCGAACGTGCCTGCCAACTCCAGCTCGTCTTCGCCTCGGGAGACGACCCATCGCACCGGAGCGCCAATGGCGTGTGTCTTCAACGCCGACAGCAAATCGTCCGGAGTCTTGAGGTCCCGGTCGTCCATGCGCAGGATGATGTCTCCAGCGAGGAAGCCCAGATGCTCGGCATTCGAGTCCGGCACCACGCGGGCGACGGTGAGATTGTCCACGCGGAGCCCGGTTTCGATCTGCGGGGGAGGCGTGAACATGTTCAGATCGTCCATCGATTCCGGATCAGAGGCCATCGGGCCCAGTTCGTTCACGATGAGCCAGTGCAGTCGTCCGGCGCGCTTGGGGTCCGAGGTTTCCCATGTGAGCCGATCGGGCAGGGGGTCCCTCGGGTGGGCCTGCACGAACGACTCGAAGTCGTCCTTGACTGACGGCCACCAACTGGTGTCGTGCTCGGCGTCCGGCTGGGGCCGGTAAGTCAAATCCACGCCGCGTTCGGCAAAATGGACGATGTACGGCTCGACCATGGCCGTGGGATACAAAGGATCCCGGCCGTCGTTGACCACGAAGAACGATCGATTGCGCAGGTTCGACGGAAAGACTTCGCCTTCGACTTTCGCGTTCGGGTTTCTCAGGACCACCACGAAGCCGATCATCGGCATCACCGACGAGTACGGCGTGGGGTCGCGCATGGCCATGAAGTAGGAACCCGTTCCGCCGTCGGAGACGCCAGACAATACCACCATGTTCTCGTTCACGTTGTAGTCACGCTTGACCCGATCGAGGATCGTCCGCAGGTTGGTCACCTGCTTTTCGGTCCACCACATCGCGTCGCGCCAGCCGGCCGGCAGGACGTAAATCTGCTCGTCGTCGGCCATTTCATCCAGGCCCCGCGCGGCCACCGGTTGCGCGAAGCTGATGCCGCCGTGCAGGTGCACCCGGACCTGATACTGCTTGTGCGGTGAGTAGTCCTCTGGCACCACGATCGTATGAGGAAAGGCGCCTACCGTCTGGATGATGCCGGTTGGCACCGCTCGGGAGTACGTCTTGCCGGCGCGCAGGCGGGCCAGCGCATCCCCGTAGGTCACACCGGATGCCAGGACACCGGCGACGGCCTCCTCGGCCTTCTTTGGGGTCTGCGCACTCCAGAAACGCGCGAAGGCGGTGTCAACCTTCGCCTGGGACTCAATCGCGACTGGCGTCGCGACCATCGCGGCGCCAACCACTAGCGCGGCGAGCGCCGTGTGACGAAACGTGAAGAAGAGGGCTCCTGCTCCAGTCCTGTGCGGCATCGCATAGATTACGTCTCGGGTGATCCGACCGTTACACGCTCAAATCGGGCGTATTCGGGCAACCCGGGCCAAATCTGCACCAGGCGTGGCCACGCGTCCGCCCGATGGTGCCCGCCGGAGGGCCCGGATGCCCGGTGATAGGCTGAACTCTGCCACCTATGACTGCTGCCCCCGCGCGTACCTGGCGCGTCCTGAACCTCGACATGGACCTGAACGAGCCCGAGAGTGTGCTGCTCGACCGTGCTGCCAAGGCGGCCGGCATCGATCCGGCCCGCGTCCGGGGATGTCGGATCGCGCGTCGCTCCGTTGACGCCCGTCGTCGCGGCAAGACCCGTCGTCTGCGCTTCATCGTCCACGCGGATCTGGTCGTGGACGCGACGTATTCGGGAATCCGATTCGATGCGGCGGTGCGGTCGGGAAAAGTGATTCCGGCGCCGGAGGCGGGCAGCTTCCAGGTCACAGACAAGGACGCGACGAAGCGCGGCGGGCGCGTCGTGGTGGTCGGGTCCGGCCCCGCCGGCCTGTACGCCGCCCTGGTGCTGGGTATGAACGGGGTTGGTGTCGACCTGATCGACCGGGGCGCGGAACTGCAGGAGCGGGGGAGAGACGTCGTGCGCTTCCACCGTAGCCGGGTGCCCAACCCCGAGTCCAACCTGCTGTTCGGCGAGGGCGGCGCCGGGACGTACTCCGACGGCAAGCTCTACACGCGCGTGGACGATCCGCTCGAGGTCCCGTGCCTCGAGGAGTTGGTCGCCTGCGGCGCGCCGCCGGACATCCTCTTCGACTCGCGAGCCCATATCGGCACGGACCGTCTCCACAAGATTCTGCCCGAGCTGCGCCGCCGGATGGAGGCACTCGGCGTGCGGTTTCACTGGAACACGCGCCTCGACGGGCTGGTCATCGATGCGGGCGATTCCGACGACGCCGGGTCGTTGCGGCGGGTGCGGGCCGTCCAGACATCCCAGGGCGAGATCGCTTGCGACGCGGTGTTGCTGGCGCTCGGGCACAGTGCGCGCGACACCGTGCGCCTGCTGTACGCCCAGGGTCTTCAGGTGGCGGCCAAGCCGTTTCAGCTTGGCGTGCGGATTGAGCATCCGCAGGAGCTGATCACGCGCGGCCGCTACGGCGAGGGACGGGAAGCCGCGTTGCTGGGCCCGGCCTCCTACAACCTGATTTGCAAGGCAGAGGGAAAGGTGCCGGCCAGTTACTCGTTCTGCATGTGCCCCGGGGGGACGATCGTCGCCAGCACGAATGCGCCGGGCTTGTTGTGTACGAACGGCATGAGCAATTCGACCCACTCGTCACCGTGGGCAAACGCCGCGCTGGTCACCACGTTCGGGCCGGCCGAGTACGGTCAGGAACCGTTCTCGGGCGTGGCCTTCCAGGAGGAACTGGAGCGGCGCTTCTTCGAGGCAGGCGGCGCAGACTACACCGCGCCGGCGCAAGGGGCCGATGACTTTCTCGCGGCCAGACCCACGCCGAAGCCCCGGCATTCGAGCTACACGTTCGGCACCACATCCGGGCGAATCGAC
>JAHEFO010000040.1 GCA_024640135.1 Acidobacteriota bacterium | reverse complement strand
TACTCGTGGCCGGCACCAGCCCGGCCTGCCATTCTGCCTGATATTCAAGACCCTTGACTGCCAGAAATATCAATGCCAGCGCGGAGGCGATCCGCAGAAATACCCGCGCGTGGCCGGGGCCGGCACGTCGGGCTCGCATCGCGACGACCGTGAGTGTCAGCAGAAGGGCCGTATTCAACCAGCCGAGTGCGACATTCAGCACATCGCTTCCAAGCGGCCAGTTGACCGCCGAGACTCGCAGGAGGGCGTACGACGAGAACAGGGCGCCGAAGAGCATGACTTCTGATGCGACGAACAGCCAGAAGCCGAGCGTGATATTGCTCACGCCCGTGTCTGGTCGGGCGACGTAGGGGGACGGGTGTCGATCTGTGGAAGACTCCAACTTCTCCATACTCCCTGGCGCGGAAGTGTTCCTCAGATCGACACCCGTCCTCGAGAACTGCGGTGCCGTCCACTCCAGCGTCGTCGCCTGCCACGGATTGCCTGGCGCGGTCCGTGGCCTGCGCAGCGTGAGCACGAGATTGAGGATAAAGAGCAATTGCACCAGTCCCAATGCCACCGCCGCCCACGCCTGCAGTTCGTAACTGAATTCGAATCCGGCGCTGTGGCTGTAGGTGCGGCCGCCGTCGTACAGCCGGCGATTCAGTCCCGCCAGGCCTTGCGCGAACATTGGCATGAAGATCAGGTTCATGGTGATCAACGATCCCCAGAAGTGCAGCCGGCCCAGACGTACGTTCAGCAGGCGGCCAGTCACTCTGGGAAACCAGTGATAGATGCCCGCGAAGAGAGCGAACAGCGTGCCTGGCGCAACGACGTAGTGGAAGTGCCCGATCACGTAGTACGTGTCGTGCAGTGGAATATCAGACGCCGCCAGGCCCAGCGGCAGGCCCGTCAGTCCGCCAAGGCCGAACATCGGCAAGAACGCCAACGCGAACAAGGCCGGGACCGTGAATCTGATTGACCCGCCGTGCAGCGACAGCACCAGCGACGACAGGATGACCACCGACGGCACGGAAATGATCATGGTGGTGACCTGAAAGAACCCGCTCATTGCCGGGCCCATGCCGGTCAGGAACATGTGGTGTGCCCACACCAGAAACGACATGAACCCCATGAACAGCGCCGCGCCGACCATGCCGCGGTAACCCCAGAGCGGCTTGCGGGTACTCGTCGTGATGATTTCGGCGACGATGCCGAACGCCGGGAGGATCAGGACGTAGACTTCGGGATGCGCCAGGAACCAGAAGAGGTGCTGCCAGAGGAGCGGGCTGCCGCCTCCACTGACTTCCAGTACTCGGCCTGAGACGACAAGTCCGTCAGGGAGGAAGAAGCTGGTCCCCGCCAGGCGGTCCATGAGCTGCAGGATGGCCGCGGCCTGTAGTGGGGGAAACGCCAGCAGCAAGAGAAACGCGGTCACGAGTTGTGACCAGATAAAGAACGGCAGCTTCATCATGGTCAATCCGGGCGCGCGAAGCTGCAGGATGGTCACGATGATGTTGATGGAGCCAAACAGGGACGACACGATCAACAGGAACATGCCTGCGAGCCAGGCCGTCTGGCCTGACGTGGCGAAGATCGAAAGAGGCGGATAGGCCGTCCAGCCCGACGCGGCGGCGCCACCAGGCAAGAAGAAACTGCCGAGCATGACCAGGCCCGCAGTCAGGTAGATCCAGTAACTCCACATGTTGAGGCGCGGAAACGCCATGTCCGGGGCGCCAATCATCAGTGGCACCAGGTAGTTCCCGAATCCGCCCACGGCGAGGGGAACGACGGCGAGGAAGACCATCACCGTGCCGTGCATGGCGCCAAGTTGGTTGTAGAACTCGGGCAGCATGAGCCCGGCTTCCGGCCAGGCCAACTGCCAGCGAACAAACACGATCAGGAGGAACCCGCCCAGGAGGAACGCGAGGCTGGTGCAGGCGTACTGCAGCCCAACGACCTTGTGATCGGTGGAAAAGATGCGCATTGGCCGTGGTGATTCTATACTGCAGACCATGGCTGCCACTCCATCGGAACACTCAGGACCCAGGCCCGGCGAGTCCGACCTGTCCAGCAGGTACGTTCTGGCCCTGGTCATCGAAGTCGTCGTTCTCCTCGGCATGTACTGGCTCGGCTGGCATTTCCGGTAGACCCATGCACTGGATTGACTGGACCATCGTTGTTGTCTATCTCGTCTGGATCATCTGGACAGGTCTGCGGCTGAGCCGGAAGACCGAAGAGATGGAAGGGTACTTTCTGGCGAGCCGATCGCTGCCCTGGTGGGCGGTTGGCCTGTCGGTGATGGCCACGCAGTTATCGGCGATTACCCTCGTGGGCACGACCGGACAGGGTTACGTCGGCGGTCTCAGTTTTGTCCAGACGTACTTCGGGCTGCCCCTGGCGATGGTCATTCTCTCCGTGACCGTCGTGCCGTTCTTCCATCGTGCCAAGGTCTACACGGCGTACGAGTACCCTGAACGACGCTTTGACAGCAAGACGCGTTTTCTCACGGCTCTGTTGTTCCTCGTGTCCCGGGGATTGTCCTGCGGCGTGATCATTGCGGCCCCGGCCGTTATCCTCTCGGTGATCTTTGGCTGGAATTTGACGTTGACGATCCTGGCCTTTGGCGTGCCGACCATCTTCTACACGATGAAGGGTGGTGTGCAGGCCGTCACATGGGCGGACGTCAAACAGATGTTTGTCATTGTCGGGGGCCTGATTGCCGCCGTCATCGCGCTGATCATGGGCTTGCCGGAGGATGTGAGCCTTGGTGCGGCGCTCCATACCGCTGGGTCAGTCGGCAAGATGGAGGCGCTCAACTTCGATTTCGACATCACCAATCAATACACGTTCTGGTCTGGTCTCTGCGGGGGGCTGTTCCTGCACCTGTCCTACTTCGGCTGCGATCAGAGCCAGGTGCAGCGGTACCTCACGGCGAAGTCGGTTGACGAGGCGCGCCATTCGTTGCTCATGAGCGCCTACTTCAAGATCCCCCTTCAGATGCTCGTTTTGATGACGGGCGTCCTGATGTTCGTGTTCTTCCTGTTCAACGAAGGCCCGATGCTCTTCAAGAACACGCACCTGAGTGCCGTCCAGGCGAGTGTCAGGGCCCCTGAGTACGCCGGTCTGGAGCAGGAATTCAATCAGGCATTCGAGAATCGCCGCCTGGCTGCCAGGGCGCTGGCCGGAGCACAGGCGGAAGGCACGGCGGCCGATGCCCGGGAATTCGCCGCATCCCAGTTCACGGCCGCCGACAGCGCCATTAGAGACGTTCGCGCCAGGGCCAAGGCCCTTGTCGTGGACGTGACCGATGATGCCAGTTACAACGACACGAACTATGTGTTTCCGACGTTTGTGACGCGTTTCATGCCAATCGGCCTGGTGGGACTCATCATCGCGGCCATCTTCGCCGCTGCCATGTCCAGTATCGCGGCCGAGTTGAATTCGCTGGCGACCGCCACGGTCATCGATGTGTACAAACGGCACATCAGGCCTGTTGCCGATGATGCGCACTTCGTCCTGGTGTCGAAGTACGCGACGGTCTTCTGGGGCCTGTTTGCGTGCGTGGTCGCGACCTACGCGGCCGGCGGCGGATCGCTGATCGAGGTCGTCAACCAGTACGGATCGTACTTCTACGGCTCGATTCTGGGGGTCTTCATCCTGGCACTTGGCATCAAGGAGGCCAACGGCCATGGCGCGTTCATCGGCTTGATCGCAGGCATGGCCGCCGTTGGTGTGGTCGCGACGTTGACCGACACCGCGTGGCTCTGGCAGAACGTGATCGGCGCAGTCGTCGTCACGATCGTCGGCACACTGGTGTCCATGGTGACAGGCGGAGCTGCGGCCACTGGCAGCGCGCCAGGCACGGCGGCGCCCACATCTGGCGGCTAGACTTCGATGCGGATACACGTCATCGTCGCCGCTCTCGCCGCGCTGACGTCCGTCACGATAGCTCAGAGACAACCGTTCGATCTGGTGATCGTCAATGCGCGCATTATTGACGGCACGGGCGCGCCCGCGCGCCTGGGGAGCCTGGGAATACGCGGTGGCGTGATCGCCCGCGTGGATGGCGTGACTGCAGCGCAGGGCACACAGGTCATCGACGCGCATGGCGAGGTCGTTGCGCCGGGATTCGTCGATGTCCATACGCACGCCGATGACCTGGCCAATCGGCCAGATGCGGCCAACTTCATCAGGATGGGCGTGACCACGATTGTGGCCGGCAACTGCGGTTCGTCTGCGCTGGACATTGGCGAGGCGTTCAGGGCGATAGAGGACGTCGGCGCTGCCGTGAACTACACCACGCTCATCGGTCACAACACGGTGCGGTCGTCGGTCATGGGGCGGACGCAACGTGCTCCGACCGTGAGCGAACTGCAGAAGATGAAGGCCCTGGTGTTCAAGGGAATGGCAGACGGCGCCGTGGGATTCTCGACGGGATTGCAGTACATCCCCGGCACGTACGCGACCGGGGCGGAGGTCGTCGAGCTGGCGCGGGTGGCCGCCAACGACGGCGGCCTCTATGCCACGCATATGCGGAATGAAGGCACAGCCCTGCTCGACGCCGTCCGTGAGTCGATCAATGTGGGATCGATCCTGCGGATGCGTGTGCAGATCTCGCATCTGAAGGTCGACAGCCCGAGCCAGTGGGGGCGCAGCGTTGAAGCACTGGCGCTGATCGACAGCGCACGCCAGCGTGGTGTGGAGGTGGAAGCCGACCAATATGCCTACACCGCGGGATCATCGTCCCTCTCGATCCGGTTTCCTTCCTGGGCTCTCGAGGGAACGAACGCCGAGGTGACGACACGGCTGAATGACGCGAGCACCTGGGCGCGCATCAAGAGCGAGATGGCACAACTTCTGGCGGACCGGGGTTTCACCGACCTTTCGTGGGCGACCGTCGCCACGTATCGGGCGAATCCGGCCTACAACGGCCTCACGATGAAGGCGGTGGCACAGGCGATGTACGGGAGTGACGGCCCCGGTGACCAACTGGAGGCCGCCCGAACCCTCATGTTGAATGGCGGGGCGTCCATGGTTTATCACTTCATGGCGGAGGCCGACGTGACGCGGATCATGCGGCATCCGATGGTGGCCATCGCGTCTGACGCGGGAGTCGTGCCGCCGGGCAGCGGTGTGCCGCATCCGCGGGGACTCGGAAATACGGCGCGAGTGCTTGGCCGCTACGTGCGGGAACAGGGAGTGATTTCGCTGGAGGAAGCCGTGCGGAAGATGACGTCACTGCCCGCGCGGCACTTCGGGCTGGCCGGGCGTGGCGAGATTCGCGTGGGCGCGGCGGCCGATCTGGTCATCTTCGACCCGGCGCGTGTGGAGGACCGGGCGACCTTTGCCGCCCCGCATGCGTATCCGGCCGGGATTTCGCGCGTCATCGTGAATGGCGTGTTGGCGGTGCGCGACGGCGAGGCCCTGGCCGTCCGGGCCGGGCAGGTCCTGCGGCGATCGACGAGGCCAGCGATTTAAGCCTCTTGACAATAGTCCTCGCAACAGATATTGTTCATCTCGGATATGCCGAGTCGCACGAAATCCCGCCCGCGCACGGTCGAAGCGTTTCTGGCCATCGTCCGGGTTTCGGAGGAACTGCAGCGCGAATTTGTCGAGTTGTTCAAGGACGATCGACTGTCGCTGACCCAGTACAACGTGCTGCGGATCCTGCGTGGCGCCGGGCCGGTTGGTGCGACGTGCAGCGACGTGGCCAACAGTCTGATTCGACATGATCCGGACGTGACGCGCCTACTGGACGGCCTCGATCGCCGCGGGTTAGTCGACCGCGGGCGTGATTCCAGGGATCGGCGCGTGGTGCGCACCAGGATCACCGAGGCCGGGGAAGCGCTCCTGGCCAAGCTGGATGGACCGGTGCAGGCATTGCACACCCGTCAATTGGGCCATGTCAGCGAGAAGCGGTTGACCGAGTTGGTGGCTTTACTCGAGGAGGCCAGACCAGGGAGTTCGTGAATGTTCGGTGCTCTTTTTTTTGACTTATTTAGTTGTTATCACGACCATCGTCTATAGGATCGTTAATTCAGAAGGAGTCTGCAATGTCCCAGTCCGTTTCGTCACCATCTATTGATCGCGGTTTGCTGCTCATTCGTCTCGCACTCGGTCTTGTCTTCGTCATGCACGGCTGGATGAAGCTGACCGTGTTCGGCCTTGCCGGCACCGCTGGCTTTCTCGGCGGGCTGGGCGTGCCACTGCCCGAAGTCAGTGCCGTGCTGATCATCGCCGTAGAACTGGTGGGCGGGCTGATGTTCGCCCTGGGCGCGGGCACGCGGATTGTCGGAGCGCTGCTGGCATTCTCGATGCTGGTCGCGTTGGTCACTGCCCACGCGGCCAACGGCTTCTTCCTGCCGACGGGCTATGAGTTCGTGCTGACCCTGGCGCTCGTGAGCGTCGCCGTGGTGATCACTGGCGCCGGCCGGTACTCGGTAGATGCGCGCCTCTTTGGCCGTCAGCCTGACGCCGTGTCGGAAGTGTCGTACCCGAAGGCCGCCTAGTTGACTTCCACCGCGGACGGCCGCAAGCAGGCCGTCTGCGTCGTGTGCCGCAATTCACAGGAGTTCTCCATGATCATCGTCCGACCATCCGATACACGCGGATTTGCCGACCACGGGTGGCTCAAGGCCCGCCACTCATTCTCGTTCGCGGGATACCACGATCCGAATCGAATGGGCTTCCGTTCGCTACGCGTCCTGAATGAGGACCGCGTGGCGCCCGGCGCCGGTTTCAGCGAGCACCCGCACCGTGACATGGAGATCATCACGATCGTGCTCGCGGGAGCGCTGGCCCATCGGGACAACACCGGCGGCGAGGGCGTCATTCGTCCCGGCATGATCCAGCGGATGAGCGCAGGCTCCGGCGTCGTCCACAGCGAGTTCAACGCTTCATCGACCGAACCCGTGCATCTGCTCCAAATCTGGATCACGCCGGATCGCAGTGGCGTCTCCCCGAGGTATGCCGACCACACGATCCCAGATGCCGAGCGCCACAACAAGCTGCGCCTGCTGGTCTCGCGTGACGGACGTCTGGGCTCGCTCGACATCTACCAGGACGTCAGTCTCTACAGCACCCGGCTTGATGCAGGCCACGAGGTGTCCCACACCGTCGCTCCGTGGCGGCACGTGTGGATTCAGGTGGCCGAAGGAACAGTGACCGTGAACGGGACTGCCCTTGCCACTGGCGATGCGGCCGAGATTTCAGACGAGGCGCAGCTCGACTTGCGAGCCACGTCAGATGCTGAAGTCCTCCTGTTCGACCTGAACTAGTGGCTGGTTCACTCGACACGTGAGGTGGATCCATTACAGTAGTGCTCCATGACACCCTACGCTTCCTACGTCACAGGCCACGATCCACTCGACGTCCTTCGGTCGACGCTTGAAGGATACTGCCGCGTATTCTCGCGCTACAGCGATGCCGACTGGGCATCGGCGTGGGCGCCAGGCAAGTGGACGGCGCATCAGGTGATCGTGCACGTCACCGAGTGGGAGTTGATCTTCAGCACCAGGCTGCGAATGGCGCTGGCCGTTCCGGACTACGTTGTTCAACCGATGGAGCAGGACGGCATTCTGAACATCGAGGCGGCGGCTGTTGAGGCGCGGACAGCCGCGGCGGCGTTCGAAGCGATGCGCCGCATGAACATTGCCCTGGTTGGCGCGCTGACACCGGCCCAGCGTGCGGCACAGATCACGCATCCTGAACGCGGCGTGATTGACATCGAAGACCTCATCGTCACACTCGCGGGACACGCAGCGCACCACCTGGACCAATTCCACTCGAATTGAGGATTGGAACGTGGGACTGAGAACTGCGGCGACGATGGTCCTGGCCGTCGTGCTGACGGCTTGGCCGCAGGCCGCATTGCCCGCTGCGAGTGCGGCACTGCAGACGCGAACGCAGGCCAGTCTCTGGTATCGCGGTCTGCCTGCCGGCGTGCCGCGCCAGGCTGACTTGGATGCGATCAGCGCCGCGGGGTTCTCTGCGGTGACGTGGCCGGTACTGAGCGTCGGCGGCGCTGCTGAGCTCAGACGCATGGCTGCCGCCTCCGGGCTTCAGGTGGTGATTCGGACAGAGCCTGTGCCAATGACACCCGATGCCGCGCTTCGGCCTGACACCTATGTGGACATTTCGGTTCCGCGCACACCGGTCCCGCTGTACGAGGCCCTGGTGTGGCGGTCGGTCGCGCACGGAGCCCGCGTCGTGTCGTTCGACGCCGGAGTAGCCGAGGGGACCGGTCTGGCCGACGAGTCCGGGCGGCCGTCGCCCTGGCTGGCGCCTGGCTCTGCCGTGGCGCGGCAACTGGCCCGCAACGCCACCATGGTCGACACGCTGAGGCGGGGGCCGTCCGTCCGTATTGAGCCGCCGTCGTCTGCCTTGGATGTGGTCTTGCTGGACGCCGTTCGCTCGTGGGTGATCATTGCCACGAATGTATCCGTCGCCGGTACCGCACCCTCGGATACCTACGCGTTTCTGCCCCGGCGGGTGCCGCCGGCGGAATGGCTGAACCTGTTTGATGGCTCCACGATTGCGATGTTGCGACAGCCGGAAAGCGTCCGCTGGCACGTCCTGCTGGGCCCGGGCGATGTCCGCGTGCTGGCGATCGACAAGATCGAAAGATAACGATCCGAACCTAGCGCGCGTCCAGCGCGTCGACGGTGCGCGCGTAGATTTCCTCTGGTGTCCCTTCAGCGGGGACGGTGACGAGCAAGCCACGCTGGCGGTAGTACTCGCTGAGCGGAGCCGTGCTGGTGGTGTACTCGGCCATTCGTACGGTCACCGACTCCGGCCGGTCATCCTCACGCTGAACGAGTGTTCCACCACAGTGGTCACACGTTCCCTTGACGCGGGGAGGTCTGCTCTGGATGTGATACACGGCTTTGCACCCCGCACACGTACGCCGGCCGCCAAGGCGCGCCACGATGGTGTCGAGCGGGAGTTCGTAGCTGAGCACGAAATCGAGCGCAAGGCTCTTGCTGACAAGCAGCACCTCGAGTGCCTCTGCCTGGGCGACCGTGCGTGGAAAGCCGTCGAGCAGGAATCCGCTGCCGCACTGCAAACAGCCAACCCTCTCGCTGACGAGCTCAAGCACCAGTTCGTCCGAGACCAGGCGGCCGGCCTTGCTGGCTTCAATGGCGGCATTCAGCGCGGGGCTTCGTTCGCAGGCGGGCATCGACTTGGCCGCGCGAAACACGTCCCCCGTCGACAGGTGACAGGCGCCCGTTCGTCCTGTCAGCAGCTCCGCCTGGGTGCCCTTGCCCACGCCGGGTGGACCGAGCAGCACCAACCGCCACGGTCGCATCCCTTCGGTCAGTGGGACGGCACAGTCAGCAGGCGATCCCTGCAGCCACCCCGAGCGTTCCTGCTTTCCGCTCATGGTCCTCCTTCCGGCGTCTGGCAGCCCCATCGGTCGCCTCGCTACCGCCGCGGCACTGCTGCCAAGCCGAAACATGTCAAAAGGTGCCGAGGAATACAAGGCGCATCAGGACGGCAATTGTCGGGCGGCCCCCAACCCCGCCGCACGACCGGTCGCCCAGGCCCAGGCGAAGTTGTGACCGCCAATCGGGCCAAAGGCATCGAGCATCTCGCCGCACAGGAACAACCCGGGCTGCCTGAGGCTCTCAAGCGTCCGCGGGTGGACATCCGTCAGGGCCACGCCGCCGCCGGTGACCTCGGCCTTCTTGTAGCCCTCGTCGCCGTTCCACGGAAGTTCGTACGACGTCAGCGCGTCCACAAGCGCCGTCCGTTCCTGGCGGCGTAACTCCGGGCCGCGCCTGTCCGGTGGCAATCCTGCCTCGAGACACAGCACTTCCGCGAGGCGCTCAGGCAGGTAGCGGGCCACGAGGTTCACAATCAGGCCATGGGTCGACGCCAGCTCCCGAGCCCATGTGTCTGCGTCGCGGTCGGTCCACTGCACCCGCACGGTCGCCGGTGCGGGACGGGTTGATTCCGCTTGTGACGCGAGCTCCTGGCTCATTCTGCTGCGCACGGCCACGTGAGACACGTCCAGGACCGCCGGACCGCTGTAGCCCCGATGTGTGAACAGGAATCCTCCGCGCGACTCGGTTGTGTGCCCCTGCCATCTGGCGCGGATGCGAACGTCCAGCGAAATACCTGAGAGCGAAGCCAGCAGCGGCGTCGTTCCCGTCAAGGGTGTCAGCGCGGGGTACGTCGGGTGAATCTGATGCCCGAGACGACGTGCCAGTGTCAGGCCCGTGCCGTCACTGCCTGTCAGCGGCACGGACAAGCCGCCGGTTGCCAGGATGACGGTTGCGGCGTCGATATCGCCGCGTGTCGTGGTGACGTGCCATCTGGCGCCGGACTCAGCACCGGACGCATTGACGAGGCCGAGCCCGGTCACCGAAGTCTGTGTCTGCACTTCGACGCCCCTGGCGCGGGCCAGGGCCATCAGTCCGTCACGGACATCCCGCGCCCGGTTCGACACCGGGAACAGCTTGCCGGTCTCCTCTTCCAGCGCGAGTGGAATGCTGAGCTCATCTTCAAAGAACGATCGCTGCCCGGCCAGCGGCCACGACCGCAGCATGGCCCGGACAAGACGGGAGGGAGAATCCGTGACGAATCGTTCGGGATGGAGCGAAGACGGCAGGATATTGCACCTGCCACCCCCGCTGATCAGGATCTTCCGGCCACCGTCGGTGGTGCGTTCGAGCAGCAGCACCGGCCGACCCGCCGCCCGCGCGAAGATCGCCGCGACCAGGCCCGCCGCACCCGCTCCGACGACAACAATCACCTACTTCAGCACGTCATCTACAGGCACCACACGGACGGGCCCGAGATTGGCGGCGCGAATGGGTTGTTCAATTCGGGAAAGATCGCCGACAACGATGACGGCGAACTTGTCGGGCTGGATGTACTGGTTGGCTGCCCGCTCAGCATCGGCCACCGTGACGGCCTGGATCTTGCCGACGTATTCGGTGAACAGGGACTCACTCAGGCCGTAGACGACGAGCTCGCCCATCTGGGCGGCGACCGAGCCTGTGGTCTCGAAGCCGGCGGGGAAGCCGAGTGCCAGGTAGTTCTTCGCGCGATCGAGTTCCTCAGCAGGAATTGGTTGCCGAATGCCGTTGAGTTCGATGAAGAACTCGCGCAGCGATTCCACGGTCTTGTCGGTTTGGACGCCTGCTGACGCGAAGAAGGGACCCGCGGCCGAGCGCATGTCGAAGGTGGACCGTGCGCCGTAGGAGTAGCCGTTGCGTTCGCGCAGGTTCTGGTTCAGTCGTGATGTGAACGATCCGCCGAGCACGGTGTTCAGGACGTCGAGCACGTAGTAGTCCGGTGTGTTCCTGGGCACGCCGATCCAGCCGATGCGGATCTGCGACTGCGCGGCGCCCGGGCGATCGATCAGGTAGATCTGTTTGGCCGCATGCTGAGGGGCCGCGTCCAGTGCCGGAACCATCGGCGTGGCGCCATTCTTCCATCCGCCAAAGGCCTTCTCCAGTTTCGGCAGAATCGCGTCGGGCTTCACATCACCGACGACCAGGAGATGAGAGTTCTGTGGCTGGTAGTACTGGGCGTGGAACGCACGAATCTCCTGGGCCGTCATTTCGCCGTTCGAGACGTTGTTGCCCATCGCCATTGCGCCGTAGCGATGGCGTGGCCCGTACACCATGCGCGAGAAACCCTGGCTGGCCAGCACCGATGCGTTATCGCGTTGCTGAAGCAACGATGTCAGGCGTTCCTGCCGAAGGCGCTCAACTTCGGCTTCTGAGAACGACGGATGGAGCGCGACATCCGCCATCAGCGGCAGGGCATCGTCCAGTCTCGACACCGGGCTGAAGAGGCCCACCGTTGAGGCATCCCAGGTGCTGCCTGTCGAGATGCTGATTCCGAGAAACTCGATCGCGTCAGCCAGTTCGAGCGCGTCGCGAGCACCCGCACCTTCGTCGAGCATGTCGGAAGTAAAGCTGGCGAGGCCGTATTTGCCCGCTGGATCAGTGGCCGCGCCCGCGCGAACGATGAGGTTCACCTGCACCACTGGGACCTTGGGCATTTCCACAATCCACACCGGCAGGCCGTTGGCCAGCGCGCGTTTCTGAATCGGGGGCAGCTTCACGCCCTGCGCCGGGCCGGGCGCAGGCGCCTTGGACCGATCGGGCGCCTGTTGCGCAGCCAGCGGCCACACCAGCAGGCAGACCAGCGCCGCGGCCGCGAATGTTGTCATCCGGGTCAGTCTCTTCATGTCTGTCCTCTCCGCCACTTTCGTCATTTCCGCCATTTGGCCCCCTCGCTACTTTCCCGTCGGGTGCACCGACAGTTCGATGCGCCGGTCGCGGGGCAGCCAGCGGCGTGCCGCGGCCTGAATGTCGTTGGGCTGCAGCGCCATGTAGCGCGCCAGGTCTTCAGCAAAATAGTCCGGGTTGCCAGTGGCAAAGAAGTAGGCGTTCATCTGGTCGGCCTTGCCGGCGCTTCGTTGCATCCCATTCAGGAAGTTCGACTCGATGCCATTGAGTGCGCGTTGCACCTCGCGTGCGTCTGGTGGCGTGGTCTGCAGCCTCTCGATTTCTTCATCGATGATCGCCTTGATGCGGTCCAACACCTGGGCTGGAGGGTCGTCGGACGGCCGCGCGGTCGCCACGATCTGGAACCGCGAGCCCAACGCCGCGCTGCCCTGGAACGCAGAGATGTTCTGCACCAGCTGGAGGTCATAGACCAGCCGTTTGTAGAGGCGGGAATTCTTGCCGCCGGTCAGGACGTTCGCCAGGACGTCAAGTTCGGCATCGCCTGGCTGGAGGAGGGCCGGCGAATGCCAGGCCAGAGTCAGCCGCGGAAGCTGCACGTTGTCGGTGAGTGTTTCCTTGACGACCGACGTCAGTTCCACGGGCGGGGCTTCGATCGGCGGCAGGTGCGCGCCAGGCTTGACGTCAGAAAACCAGTATTCCACCTTGCGACGTGTTTCGGCGGTATTGATGTCGCCGGCAATCACCACGCTCGCGTTGCCTGGGGCGTAGTATTTCGTAAAGAACTCCTTGACGTCCTCGTGTGTGGCGGCGGTCAGGTCCTCCATATAGCCGATAACCGGCCAGTGGTACGGATGCGTCTTCGGATACAGCAGTTCGGTGAGGCGCACATTCGACATGCCGTATGGCGCATTCTCGTAGCTCTGCCGTCGTTCGTTCTTGACCACGTCGCGCTGGCCGTCCACCAGGGCCGGGGTCACCACGTCGAGCAAGAAGCCCATACGGTCGGACTCCAGGAACAGGGCGACGTCAAGCGCACTGGCCGGAAGCGACTCGTAGTAATTCGTGCGATCGGTGGTGGTTGACCCGTTGTTGTTGCCTCCAGCGGCTTCAAGCAGGTTGTCGAAATCGCCTTCCTTCACATTCTTCGATCCTTCAAACAGGATGTGCTCAAAGAGATGCGCGAAGCCCGTCCGTCCGAATTTCTCACGGGCTGAACCGGCGTGGTACCAGACGTTGACGGTCACCATCGGCACCGTGTGGTCTTCGTGCAGGATGACCGTCAGCCCATTGGGGAGAGTAAACATCTCGTACGGGGCAGAGACCCTGGGCGCCTGTTGGGCGGCCACAGGCGCCAACGCCATCACGCCCACCATCGCCATGACGGAAATGTGTCGCAGTGTTTTCATACCACCTCAGTTTATGCTGTCTTGGCGTGTTCTCGTCCCGCCTGCCATCGCGTCTGGAATCCAATGCCCTGAGTCAGGCCCTGGCCCTGCTCCGGACGAGCGGCGTCGTGCCGGCCGATCTGACAGTGACGAACCCCACGCGGGTGGGCCTGTCATATCCCGCAGATATTCTGTCATCCCTCTCCAGTGCCGGGGGGCTCGTGTACGACCCGGCCCCCTTCGGCCTGACCGTCGCGCGCGAGGCGGTGGCGCACACGCTGTCGTCCGGGACCGTGCAGGTCGATTCCGGGCGGGTGGTGCTGACGGCCAGCACAAGTGAGGCCTACGGGCTGATCTTCAAGTTGCTCTGCGACCCGGGCGATGCCGTGCTGGTGCCGCAGCCGAGCTATCCACTGCTTGAGCTCCTGACAGGCCTCGACGCTGTGGTGTCTTCCGGCTATCTTCTTGAGAATCACGGCGTCTGGTCGATCGATCGGGAGAGTGTCAGCGCCGCGTGCGGAGAACGCACGCGAGCCGTGCTTGTCGTGTCGCCGAACAACCCGACCGGTTCAATGTTGCGCCGGGCCGATCGGGAGTGGCTGGTGGCGTTCGCGCTCGAGCGGCGTCTGGCGATCATTTCGGATGAAGTGTTCTCAGATTTTCCTGTCGCGCCAGGCCCCGACGCCGTTTCGCTGCTGGGCGAATCCCGGGTGCTGACATTCACATTGGGCGGCCTGTCCAAGTCCGCAGGCCTGCCGCAGCTGAAACTCGGGTGGGTGGTGGTCAGCGGACCCGAGACGGTGGTCGGCGAAGCGCTTGGCCGGCTGGAAATGATCTGTGACACCTACTTGTCCGTCGCGACACCCGTGCAGGTGGCGTTGCCGCAACTGCTGGCTGCCGGCGCAGAGGTCCGTGAGGCCATCCGTGCCCGTCTGAGGGAAAACTACCGAGCCCTGACGCTGGCCGCCTCGGCGCACCCGGCCGTCAGGGTCATTCCGCCGGAGGGCGGGTGGTCCGTGGTCGTGCAGGTGCCAGAGACCCTCGGTGAAGAGGCGCTGGTGTCGCAGTTGTTGCATGAGGCGCATGTGGTGGTCCACCCGGGGTACTTCTTCGACTTTGATCGGGGGACTCACATTGTGATGAGCCTGCTCCCTGAGCCCGGCCTGTTTGCATCCTCCGTCTCGAAGGTGCTTGCGTTGGCGGCAGGACAATGACCAGGCATCGCGGCGTGTGCCTGCCGTTGTCCTCGATGCCTTCGTCGGGCAGCTGGGGCATTGGCGAAATCCCTGATCTTGTCCCGATGGGCCAGTGGCTACAGGCTGCATCCTGTGATCAGCTCATGTTGCTGCCGGTCGGCACCGTCGTGCCAGGGCAGACGTCGCCGTATTCCGCCTGTTCGGCGATGGCGATCGATCCCATCTACATCTCGCTGCCGTCCATGCAGGATTTTCTGCGTTCCGGGGGCATGGACCGTCTGTCCGAGGACATGCGCCAGTGCCTCGGCCGCATGCGCGCGAGTGCGCGGGTGCGATTTGCTGACGTGCGCCGAGTGAAGGAAGCCGCGTTGTGGACTTCGTTCGAACGGTTCATCGCCGACGAGTGGAACGAGCACACGATCCGGGCCGGAGAGTTCGCGGCGTTTACGTCGGTGGAACGCTGGTGGCTGGACGACTATGCCCTGTTTCAGGCGTGCGCGGCGGAGTGGCCGGACGGATCGTGGCGCGAGTGGCCGATGGCGATAGCCCAGCGCGAGCCCGGGGGGTTGGGCGAGGCCCGGCGACGTTTCGGCCACCGCATCTTGTTTGAGCAATACGTCCAGTGGGTGGCTGCGATTCAGTGGCAGGCGGCCCGACAGGCCCTGAGGGCCTGTGGCGTGTCGCTGTTCGGGGACCTGCCGTTTGTGGTGGACCTCCATAGTGCGGACGTCTGGGCACGCCAACACGAGTTCTTGACCGACGTGTCGGTGGGGGTTCCACCAGACGCGTTCAGCGACACCGGTCAGGACTGGGGCCTGCCGATGTACCGGTGGGAGGCCATCTACGCAAATGACTTCGCCTGGCTTCGGCAACGCGCCGTCCGGATGCGAGCGTTGTACGACGGGTTCCGGGTGGACCATCTCGTGGGTTTCTATCGCACCTATGGCCGAGCACCGGACGGGAACCACTTCTTTCTTCCGCCCGACGAGCCGACGCAATTGGCACAGGGGGAGCAGGTCATGCGGATCCTTGTCGGCAGCGGGGCCGACGTTGTTGCCGAGGATCTCGGCACGGTGCCGGACTTTGTCCGAGCCTCGATCGCGCGGTTGGGCGTGGGTGGCTACAAGGTGCTCCGCTGGGAACGCGCGTGGAATGTGCCAGGCAGGCCGTTCATCGAGCCCGCTCGTTATCCTGAGCGTTCTGTCGCCACGACCGGCACGCACGACACCGAGCCACTAGCGGCATGGTGGGACGCGGCGGAGTCAGAGGATCGAGTCGCGACCGTCGATGTCCTTCGCCGTGCCGGCCTGGGCGATTGGGATCCATCCGGCGCATGGAGCGACGCCCTTCGCGATGTGCTCCTGCGGCTCATGATGACCGCCGCGTCCGATCACGTGTTCCTCCCTGTTCAGGACATCTTCGGCTGGCGCGATCGCATCAACATGCCAGGCACCGTCGCGGACGACAACTGGACGTGGCGCATGCCGTTTGCCGTGGACGCATGGGGACAGGTGGCTGAAGCCCGCGATCGGGCCGTTTTTCTCACGGCTATCGTCCGCTGATCGCCGGAATCAGTTAGGATCCGCGTGTCAATCACAGACCGGGCACGGCGGGATTCGATCCGGACGTGAAGGGAGCCTCTTGATGGGACGCATTGGTCGCAGTTTCAAGCTGGTCGGTCAGTCATACCGAATCCTGATGCAGGACAAGGAACTCATGGTCCTGCCGCTCATTTCAGGTGTCGCGATTGCGGCCATCATGATGAGTTTCTTCTTTGGTTTCGGACTCAACGCCGAGAAGTTCGAGCGCCATGGGCCGGATGTGTACGTGCCGTTGTTCCTGCTGTATGTGGCGACCTATGCAGTGGGCGTCTTCTTTCAGGCGGCGGTCGTGGCTGGTGCGACGGAGCGGATGCGGGGCGGGGATCCGACAGTGGGCTCGGCTCTGGCGGCGGCGCGCAAGCGGCTGGTGCCGATTCTGATGTGGGCGGTTGTGGCCGCCACCGTGGGCATGCTCATCAGAGCCATTCACGATCGCGTCGGCTTCCTCGGCAGAATCATTGCGGGTTTGCTTGGTGCGGCGTGGTCGCTGGCGACGTTCTTCATCGTGCCGGTACTGGTCCTGGAAGACCGACCCATTGGGGAATCCTTCGCCCGGTCAGTGAGCGTCTTCAAAGAGACGTGGGGCGAAACGGTCGTGGGAGGGGTGAGCCTCGGCATGGCAGCGTTCTGCGCCTGGGTCACCCTCGTCGCCGTGGTTGGCCTGCTCGCGACGGTCGTGGGTGAGGTCGCGCTGGTGGTCTTTGCCGTGGGTGCGATTGGCCTGGCGATCTTCTTCCCGACGCTTCAGGGGGTCTACATCGCCTCACTCTTCCGCTACGCAACTGACGGTCAGACAACGCCGGGTCTTGACAGGAATCTCTTCGAAAACGCGTTCGTTCCAAAGCACCGGTAGGTGGCGCGTCCAGGTCACTGGATCCCCATCCACGAAAAACTCGCGGGACGTGTGGAATCCCGCTCGCCGGTCTGGCAGGGCATCGTAGACATCAGCAAATAGTGTCCCTCGGTCTCGGTACCGATCCTGCAGGAGCATTGACTGCTGACGGAGGTAGGACGTGCGGTATGCACTCCCGGCTCTTCTGGCAGTCCACGGCATGGCGCACCTCGTGGGATTCGTGGTGCCCTGGCGGCTGGTGACGGCCCCAGACATGCCGTTCAAGACGACGCTGCTGGCGGGCCGGGTGGACGTGGGCGAGGCGGGCATTCGAGCCGTTGGCGTGTTCTGGCTGTTGATGGCCGTTGTCATGATGGCGACGGCGATTGGTGTGGCAGTCCAGGCACGTTGGGCCAGCGCTCTGGTGCTCCCCGTCGTAACCGGCTCACTGGTGTTATGCCTGCTTGACCTGCCGGCCACGCGGATCGGTCTTGCGCTCAACGCACTGCTGGTGGTGCTACTCCTGTTGCACCCGACAGTGGCGCAGGCGTGAAGCGCTGGTGGCAGTCACTCGTGGACACCCGCGAGCGGCGCGGCGCCAACACCCGCGGATCGACCGGCACGTTCACCTTCGCCAGCACAAGACGTCCTACCTTTTTCTGCCCTTGAGATAGACATCAATACCTCCCGGGCGGCCGTTGACGAAATCCAGGCGGATTCGTCCATCAGGCATCTCGCGAACGACACCGGGAATGGCTGATGCCGTCAGATACCAGCCGGCCGGAAGGACCACGGAGTTGCGCGCACGGCCCAGATTTCGTTCGAAGACGAGGTCTCTGTCGTCCAGCCGGTAGCTCTCCGGGGTCGTGTAGGTCTCAGAGATGCGGAGCCGTACAGACTGGCCATCCTTCACCGGCGGGAAATGCAGCACGACCACCTCGGTGTCCGGCGTGACGGTGCCAGCGCTGATGTTGGCAGCCGTGATGGCGTCGCCCTTCAACGTTTCATGTTTCAGGACTTCGCCGGTATCGAGGATGTAGGCGGACGGGTTTGAGACGCGTGCGCCCGTGCGCACCACGTTGACGTATTTGTCCACACCTGGCCGCGTTTCCGTGTAGTCGTGGTACAGGCTGAAGGCATTGGTCTCCGGCGATTGCAGGAAGTACACAATGTCCCGATCCTGGGTGGCCCGTTCGGACAGTCGCGAACGTTCGGTGGGGTTCTGGGGCGCATCCTCCCACGTTCTGGCGTTGGTCAATGGCGCGGGCGCGGCCTCCGGGCCGGCCGGAATGCCCGCACGCGCCGTGATCGACAGTGTCGCCTCTCCCGGAATCTGGTGCATGAAGCTCACGGCAATCCGCCCGTCGCCTTCATGGAGGACCTGAGCCGGGATGTCGCACGAGAGCAGTTCGTATCCCGCCGGCAGGACAATCGTGCCCCGGGGAGGAATGGCTGACAGCACGAAGGAGACCCGATCACCCGTGCGCGTGAACATGCCGGGGTTCATGGCATCCATTGCGATGCGAATACGGCCCTGGCCGTCCTTCGGAACTGGTCGCGCCAGTGACACGACCAGCGACGACGAGACCGCGCTTCCCCCGTTGCCTGGGCCCTTGATCTCTCTCACCGTAGCTTCGAGAGCGGCGCCCGTCATCAGGTCCGTCGCCGTGAATGAGGAGGTTTGTGTGCCAGGCCGGAGACTCAAGGCGTAGGTCGTTGCACCGGGCGTGGTGGCTGCCACTTCGTGTGTCAGTGTGAACGACCCGTCTGCCGGCGATCCCAATTCGATACGGGTGTACGCGTCCTGCTCGGTTTGGGCCGGCGTCTGCGCAAAGAGCGTGGCCGAAACCAGAACCACCCCCACCATCAGCGAACGGACTGTCGTCAGCTTCATCCCACACCTCTCCATACCATGCACCCAGCACCGAGCACCCAGCACTCAGCACTTAGCACCCAGCACCCAGCACTCAGCACTTAGCACTTAGCACTTAGCACCGAGCACTCAGCACCCAGCACTCAGCACCTAACAAACACACCCATCCCCGCATCCCTTCCGGGCAGCGAGTCCCGCCTCGATTCTCCTCGCGGTCGGCGTGTCTGCCAGACCACCCAGTGATGTACAGCGGAGTTCGCGTGGCATTTGCCCGGAGACGCGTCGCGCGGAATCGACGACCTCATCAAACGGAATGACGGCATCGAATCCGGCCAGCGCCATGTTCGCGCAGGAGGCGGCGTTGCTGGCGGCAATGACGTTCTTGCCCAGGCACGGCACCTCTACGCGTCCGGCCACGGGATCGCAGATCAGACCGAGCATGCTCTGCAAGGCCATCGACGACGCCGTCAGGGCCTGGGAGAGCGTGCCGCCGGACAACGTAACGAGCGCGGCCGCGGCCATCGCGGCTGCGGAGCCGCCTTCCGCCTGGCAACCGCCGACTTCGGCGGCAAACGTCCACTGGCTCGCGATGAACACCCCGGCGGCGCCTGCCGCAAGCATCGCGCGCGCCATGTCCTCTTCCGACTTGTCCATCATCTCGGCGAAGGCAATGCAGGAGCCCGGCAGGGCGGCGCAGGCGCCAGCGGTGGGGGCCGCCACGATGACGCCCATCGAACTCTTCACTTCCATGAGCGCCGTCACGTACAGGACCGCTCGTGAGAGGGCCCCGGTGTCGAGCAGTCGTCCGGCGTCAAGATGTTGCTTGAATTGGCCGGACTGATGACCGAGGATGCGGTCCTCGAACGACGTGCCGGCGATGCCCTGGGCGATCGATCGGCGAAGCAACCGCACGATATCCACCATCCGTGCGAGCACCTCGTCCGCGGTCATTCCTCCGCGGGCCATCTCATATTCGACGGCCCACTCCCAGAGCGGCCGATCCGCACCGGCGTCGAGCGCGACGAGCTCCGCCGCGGTCGAAAACGGCACCCGAAGGTCCGCACGCGATCGGACCGGGAGCACAGGCGAGATGCGATAGGCAGACAGATCTGGCCACCGGCGCCGGAGTTCGTCCTCAAGCGCGTCATCCACACACTGCTGCGCCCGGATCTGCACCATCTGTCTGCCGGCCGCGTGATGCACCAGGACGTGGTCAACCGGCATTTTCGACCCGATGAGCGCGGCGACGTCCTCGGCGCCCCCGGGGACCACGACCAGCGTTTCGAAGTAATCGCCGCCCATTGACAGGGCGAAGCCGTCAACGTCGATTACCTCCATCATGCCGCCGCCGGTGGAGATGGCCACCAGCGTATGGCGCTCGTCGGCATTCTCGACCGTCAGCCGATAGGTATTCGGGTGGGGGTCCCGCGTGTCGACCACGGCCACGTCGAAGGTCACGCCGGCCGCGCGCAGAGCGTCCACCGACGTCGGCACCCCGTCGTCTGCCGGATCCCAGCCCATGAGGCCTCCGCACAGGCCCATATCGGAACCCTGGCTGTCGTGGGTCGTCGGCAAAGAGCCTTCGCGGTCGAATTCGAGAAGAACACGGCTGATGCGCGCGCCCATCAGGTCGCGCGCAATCCGTCCGATTCTGAGCGCGGCCGCGCAGTGGGAGGACGATGAGCCGCGCATGACCGGGCCGATGACGTCATTGAAGATGCTGACTGGCATGAGAAATGAAAGTATATCGAGTCCTGGGTCCTGGGTTCGGAGCCCTGGGGTTCTCCATTGACCGTGGCAATGACGGTTGAAGTCCGCGTCCTCAGATCGGGGAACCTCAGTTGAGACGGGAGTTAGACTGTCTCGATGGCCTTCGGTCGCTCGTTACTCCCGCTCTGGCCCCTCGATCCGGCGGCCACGTACCTCAATCACGGCACCGTCGGCGTCGTGCCGAACCGGGTGGCGGAAGCCCAGCAGGCGCTCAGGGGCCGCATCGAGCGACATCCCGCGCGATTCATGTTGCGCGACCTGTGGAGCTTCACCGGTTCGTCCGCCGACGGACCCACCCTGATGCGCCAGGCCGCTGCCGACGTCGCGGCGTTCGTGGGAGCCCGCGGCGAAGATCTGGTCTTCGTCGATAACACGACGACTGGGGTCAACGCCGTGCTGCGATCGATGCGACTGTCTCCGGGTGATGAACTGGTGGTTACTGATCACATCTATGGAGGACTGTTGACAGCCGTGAACTACATCGCCCGCACGTCCGGGGCGGTTGTGCGTGTTGTCGATGTTCCGTATCCCGCTTTTGATCCGCACGTGTGCATCGAGCGGATCGCCGCGGCCATCACCGATCGCACGAAACTGGTTCTGGTCGATCACATTGCGGCGGAGAGCGCAATCGTGTTTCCGGTCGTCGACATTGTGCGGGCCTGCCGGGCCAGAGGCGCGACGGTGCTGGTGGATGGCGCGCATGTGCCGGGTGCGATACCCCTTGATGTGTCGGCTGTCGGGGCGGACTACTACGTCGCCAATCTTCACAAGTGGGCAATGGCGCCGCGGAGCAGTGCCTTCATGGTGGTGGCGCCCGAACGCCAGGCCTCATTGCATCCAG
>JAHEFO010000256.1 GCA_024640135.1 Acidobacteriota bacterium | reverse complement strand
CTCGGCGCGCTTGCGCTTCAAGGCCTGCTGGCGCCGGTGCAGTCACTGGTGGATGACCTGTTGGGATTCCTGCCTGACCTGCTTGGCGCCGGGTTGATTCTGCTCGTGGGCTGGTTCATGGCCAATCTGGTCCGCCGCATCGTCACCAATCTGCTCGCCGGAGTTGGTGCCGACTCGTTCGCGGAGCGAATCGGCGTCAAGCAGGCGCTGGGGTCCAAGTCGCTTTCCGAGGTGGCGGGGCTGGTGGTGTATTTCCTGATCCTGTTGCCCGTGCTCATCTCCGCGCTGAATGCCCTGTCACTGGATGCGGTCACGGCTCCGGCCAGCGACATGCTGGCCTCGATTCTCAACATCATCCCCGTGCTGTTTGGTGCGGCGATTCTGTTGGGCATCGCCTACTTCGTCGGCCGGGTGGTCTCGAATCTCCTCGCGACGCTTCTGGCCAGCGCCGGTTTCGACGGGCTCTTCGAGATACTCGGCGTGAAGCGGTCGGAGACCGCTGACGCCGGACCGCGGCCCTCCCAGATGGCCGGCACGCTGATCTTCGTGGCGCTGATGTTGTTCGCCTCGATCGAAGCCGCGAGCATGCTGGGCTTCGGCACGTTGGCCGAGCTGCTCTCGCGCCTTCTCGTGCTTGGCGGTCACCTCGTGTTCGGCGTCGTGATCTTCGGCGTCGGGCTCTTTCTGGCACGCGTGGCTCATCGCGCCGTTATCGCGAGTGCCACACCTCAGTCCGGCCTGCTCGCCATGGCGGCCCGAGTATCGATCATCGTCCTGGCCGGTGCGATGGCGTTGCGGCAGATGGGCCTGGCCAACGAAATCGTGAACCTGGCCTTCGGACTGCTCCTCGGCGCCATTGCCGTTGCGGCCGCGCTCGCGTTCGGACTTGGAGCGCGCGACGTGGCCGGCAAGGCCGTCGAGCGCTGGTCCGAGTCGCTCAAGCGCCAGCAATAACCACGGCGACCGCCGCGCTCCTTCGCGTGGGCGCGGCGGTCCACTCCCTGGCCGGGCACATCGGGCGAGGCGCACTGAACGTCCCAGCGACGTCGCTGTGGACTATCATCAGCGCCATGCCTCCTCCCCGTCTCCGAGCGCTCGTCGTCCTTCTGCTCTTCCCCGGGTATCTGGCCGCTGCGGGGCTGGCGGATACTTATCCGCGCCAACCCGGTGTCGATGTCGAGCACTACGCATTTCACCTGATCCTCGGCGATGATTCGGACGAGATCCGTGGTCAAGCCGAGATCACGGTTCACCTGACGTTGGCCGACATCAGGCAACTCCGGCTGGACCTGGTCCATCGCCGCGACGCTTCGGGCGGCAAGGGGATGACCGTCACCAGCGCTCGGGTCAACGGCAGTCCCGCCCGATTCGTCCACGAGAACGACAGCGTCACCGTGCAGATACCGGCTGGAGTCCCGGAGGACTCCAGAATTCAGGTCAGTCTCGGGTATCACGGTGTTCCGGTCGATGGCCTGCGCATCGGACCAACCGGTCATGGAGCGCGGACCTTCTTCAGCGACAACTGGCCCAATCGGGCCCGTCACTGGCTTCCGACCATCGACCACATTGGTGACAAGGCGACGCACGAATTCGTGGTGGACGCCCCCTCGCACTATCAGGTGGTCTCCAATGGGCTGAAGATCGAGGAATCGGATCTCGGCAAGGGCGTGCGAAGGACTCATTGGAAGCAGTCAGTCCCCACCTCGCCGTGGTTGTATTGCCTTGGCGTGGCTGAGTTCGCCATGCAGCGGGTGGACACGTTCGACGGCAAGGAAATCCAGGTCTGGGTATTTCCGGAGGATCGGGAATCCGGACTGGATGATCTCAATGGCCCGACCAGGCATGCATTGGAGTTCTTCTCGGACTACGTCGGTCCGTTCGCCTATGAGAAGTTGGCCAATGTGCAGGCGTCGAGTGTGGGCGGGGGCATGGAGGCGGCATCAGCCATTTTCTACAGCGAGACGGGATCCGTGGGCCAGAAGACCGCCTTCTGGAGAAGAAACGCCATCGTCCACGAGATCGCCCACCAGTGGTTCGGCAATGCGGTCACCGAGGCCGACTGGGATCACGTGTGGCTGAGCGAGGGCGTCACCACGTACTTCACCTTGCTCTTCCGTGAACACGCGTTCGGGCGAGAGGATTTCGTGGATGGTCTGCGTGACGCCAGGCGATCGGTCTGGGATTTCTACCAGAAGAATCCCGACTACACCCTCGTGCACGCCAATCTTGACGACATGTCAAAAGTCACGACAGGGAACACCTATCAAAAAGGCGCCTGGTTCATGCACATGCTTCGCACCCGCCTCGGCGATACGGCTTTTCAGCGTGGCATCCGGGACTACTATCGCGACCATTTCAATGGGCATGCGGTCACCGACGATCTGCGGCGCGCGATGGAAGCCGCCTCAGGCGACGATCTGCAAGCGTTCTTTCACCAGTGGCTGTACCAGGGTGGGCACGTCGTGCTGACGGGCGCATGGACGTTTGCCGATGACACGCTGGCCATCGAACTCGAGCAAAGCCAGACCGGAGCGTATCGATTCGATGTGCCGGTCGAAATCGGGATCTACGAGAACGGATCGCTCATTCCCACCATTCAGACTTTGCGACTCGATGGCCCGGGGAAGCAGCAGCTTCAGGTCCGGCTCAAGGGAAAGCCTGATCGTGTGGTGCTCGACCCGCGCACCGTCCTCCTGGCCGAATGGAGCTTTTCTGAACGATGACCGGCTCGGGCGCCGTTATTCCCAATCGGTAAGGGACTCTGCAACCGAGGCGCATTCACCGGCCTGGCGGCTGCAGCCAGTTCGTGATGAGGCTCAGGGAACGCGCACCGGCCTCTTCCTTGACCATCAACAGACTTTCGCCATCCAGGCCAAGTGCGTAGTGTGGAATCGACAGATTCGGTCCGAACTTGTACTGCTGCTCGAACAGGATGCGACGGCCAGCGTCGTGCCGTCGGGCGAGACCGACGCCGGGTAGTCACGCCCGGTCACCTGGGGGCCGCGCTCCGGAATCTTGTGGCGAACTTCTGTGTGAGGACACTAGAGTAAAGCACGATGCTGTCTGTCGTCGTGCCCATCTTCAACGAGGCAGAGAACCTTGAATCGCTGCACGCGCGCCTCGGGGAGACCCTCGCTCGGCTGGTCCCGGACGTGGGGGAGTGCCAGATCATCTACGTCGATGACGGCAGCGTGGACGATTCGTCGCGCCTGATGCGGGCGCAAGCCGACCGGGATCCCCGTATTCGCATCGTCACCCTGTCCAGGAACTTTGGCCATCAGGCCGCAATCATGGCCGGCCTGGCCGCCGCGGACGGTGCGGCGGTTGTCGTCATGGATGGCGATCTGCAGGATCCTCCGGAAGTCATTCCTGATCTGGTGGCGCGCTGGCGCGCGGGCGCCGTCGTCGTGACGGCCCAGCGACGGAGCCGCGCGGAAGGCGGGTGGCGGCGTGTCGCGTTCGGGGGATTCCATCGCGTGTTCGCCTGGATGAGTGATCTGGCCGTGGATGGCGACATCGGGGTCTTCAGCTTGCTGGACCGGCGCGCGGTCGACGAGGTCCTGCGCCTGCCGGAACGGAATCGGTTCCTGCCGGGACTGCGGGCCTGGATTGGGTTTGATCAGCAGACGGTCTTCTATGACCGGCAGGCACGTGCGGGAGGCGCGCCGAAGCAGACGCTGACCCGCCTGGTGCGGTACGCCGCCGATGCGATCTTCAGTTTCTCGTACAAGCCGTTGCGGATCATGGTGACGCTGGGGATGGCGATCAGTGCCGTCGGCTTCGTGCTGGCCGTCGTGTACATCACCAAGAGGCTGCTGGGCCTCGAGACGGCGCAGACCGGGTTCACGACGCTCGTGACGCTCGTCCTGTTTCTGGGAGGCATTCAACTGGCCGCCGTCGGACTGCTTGGCGAGTACCTCGGCCGGATCTATGACGAGGTGAAGCGGCGGCCACTCTATCTGGTCAGAGACGAACCCACGCGCGGACAGACGGGCAGGGACGAGACGCCGGAATGATGATCCCGAAAGTCCTCACGGGCCGTCGCGCCCAGTGGGCGCTGGTTGCGTGTGCCCTGGTGGCGTATGCCGCGCTGGCGATCACCGGCGCGAAGCAGAAAAGCAATGCGTTCGACGAGATCGCCCATCTTACGGCCGGATACTCGTATTGGACACTTGGGGACTATCGGCTGCAGCCGGAGAATGGAAACTGGCCGCAACGGCTGGTCGCCCTTCCGGCGGTGCTGCGAGGCGCCACCTTCGCCTCGCTGGAGACCGATGCCTGGCGCGGATCTGACGTCTGGACCGTGGGCGATGAGTTCTTCTTCGATCGCGGAAACGACATCGATCGGCTGCTCCTGGAAGGCCGAGCCCTCGTCACGCTCCTGGGCATGGGGCTTGGTGCCCTGGTGTTCGTCTGGGCGAAGCGACTGACGGGCACCGGCGGCGCCTGGCTGGCACTGCTGCTGTTTGTGGCCTCGCCAACGATGCTGGCGCACGGAGCGCTGACCACCTCTGACATGGCCGCCGCGCTGGGGTTCATGGCCGCCGTCGGCGCGCTGTGGCGAGTCCTCCACCGGGTCACGCCGGCGACGGTCCTGATGAGTGTCCTGGCCACGTCGGCCTTGCTGCTGGCCAAGTACTCAGGCGTGTTGCTCGCGCCGATTGGGATCATCCTGGTGGCCATTCGCCTGTTTCTCCAACGGCCGTTGATTTGGCGTCGGCGGCGGAGTGATCCCTGGCGAATGGAGTACGGGACGTCGAGGCAGGTGGCGGTCATCGCTGGCCTGGTCGGGCTTCACGTGATGGCGGCGGTTCTGCTGATCTGGGCCTCGTATGGGTTCCGCTACTCGGCCTTCGCCGGCGCGTCAGCCGGCCAGCATTTCTATGTGGACTGGCCACGTGTCCTGGGTCTCGGGCCGGAGGGCGGTGGCCTCACAGCCGGCGCGGTGCAGTGGGCCCGGTCCTGGCATCTGCTGCCTGAAGCCTATCTGTACGGCTTCAGTCATACGATGACCTTCTCTCAGACCCGTATGTCATTCCTGAACGGCGTGGTGAGCAACACCGGGCGCGCAGCGTTCTTTCCTTACGCCTTCATGACGAAGTCCACGCTGCCATTCATCATCTTCTGCCTTGGCGGACTCGCAGTCTGGCTTCGGGGCCCGGTGTTTCCCCGTCAACGGTATCAACTCATTCCCCTCGTCACACTCCTCGTTGTCTATGGAGGCGCGGCACTGACCAGCAACCTGAACATCGGCCACCGCCACCTGCTGCCGATCTACCCGGTGCTGATGATCATGGCCGGAGTGTCCGCGTGGTGGGCCACGCGGTCGTCCGCCCTCAACGGGATCCAGCGGAACATCGCGGTGGCCGTCGTCGTGGCGCTGGCCGCGTGGCACGTTGGTGAGAGCGCCATGATTCGCCCGAACTACCTGACCTACTTCAATCAACTGGATGGTGGTCCGGCGCAGGGATACCGCCATCTGGTCGAGAGCTCGCTGGACTGGGGGCAGGACCTTCCTGCACTGAAGATCTGGCTGGACGAACATCGGCAGTCGCCGGACGAGCCGGTGTTCCTGTCCTACTTCGGCACGTCGCGTCCTTTGCACTTCGGCATCGACGTCAACCTGCTGCCTTCGTTCATCAACCGGCGGCACGGGAAGGTGGGCGCGCCCTGGACCCCAGGGCTGTACGTCTTCGGGGCCACCATGCTGGCGGGCGTGTACTCGCCAACGCAGGGCCAGTGGACGCCGGCCATGGAGGCCCAATACCAGCAAGTGCGCCGGATGACGCCAGAGGCGCTGGCGGCCACGGGCGATCTGCTCGAGCAGCTCCAGTTCGGCCGCCTCAGTGACTTCCTGCGAAGACGGGAACCGTCGGCTCAGGTGGCCAATTCCATGCTGGTCTACCGGCTCAGCGACGGGGACCTGGATGAGGCCCTGGATCGATAGGACGATGGGGGCTGGGGGCTGGGTGCTGGGTGCTGGGTGCTGGGTGCTGAGTGCTGGGTGCTC
>JAHEFO010000255.1 GCA_024640135.1 Acidobacteriota bacterium | reverse complement strand
CTCACACCCGGCGAATTGCTCGACCCGGTCAACGACATGGTGGAGCAACTGAGCAACGTCCTGCTGTGGGCCGCGGCTGTGGCCGGCATGCAGAAACTGCTGCTGGCCATCAGCAGTTGGGGCTGGCTGACCGCGGCGCTGTCTCTCCTGCTTGTCATTTACGGTCTCGGCCTGTGGCGCCGCCTCCCGTTCCCACGCCCGCTCTCCACGGCCCTCGGCGTCCTGCTCCTTGTCAGGCTGGCAGTCCCGGGCATCGCGCTGGCCAACGAGGCGACCTACCAGATGTTCCTCCAACGCCCGTACGAGGAGTCTCGCCAGTCGCTCGAGTTGGCCGAGGCGGAAGTGCTGCGCAGCGCCGACGAGGTGGACGACGCGGGGAGGGGTTCAGCCGCGCCGGGCCAGGCTGCGCCCGCGGAACCGGCGGTCGGCGGATTCCTTGGACGAGCGCAGCGGTGGATTGCCGGAGCCGGCGCGGCGCTCGATCCCCGGCCCCATATGCGCGCCCTCAAGGCCAGCGCCGAGCGCGCCGTGGAAGGCGCGGTGCAGTTGATCGCGCTGTTCATGCTGCAGACCATCGTCCTTCCGTTGCTGTTCATCTGGCTGCTGCAGCGGGTGTTCTTCTGGATTCTCCGGCCGCGCCAGCCCTGAGCCGGCCAGAGTGCCTCAGCGGCCCTGGGCCAAACGGGCCGGCCGGCGGCGGGGACGCATCCCCTCCATCATCGTGCGTGTCGTCTGCTGGATGAGTTCGTCAACATCGACCGTGTCCAGGATCTGCCCCTCGATTAAGAGAGAGGCCAGTCCGTGTACCGCGCTCCAGGCCACATAGGCCTGGGCCTGAGGGTCCTGCCGTTTGATGGCGCCGCTGCGCTGGTATTGCTGGATCACCGAGACCAACTGGTCGAACAGGGCATCTCCGGCTTCCCGCAACGCCGGTTGGTCCTTCCGGGCGAGGGCTTCCTTGCCGTACATCAGCCGGTAGTGAGCCGGGTTCTCCAGGGCGAAGCGGACATACTCGGCGCCCATTTGCCGGAATTCTTCGACGCTGAAGCGGGGAGCACCGGCACCCACGGATCGCAGACGGGCCCTGAGACGGTCGAACCCGGCCGCTGCCACGGCCACCAGCAACGCGGTCTTGTCCGCGAAATGGCGATAGGGCGCCGCCCGCGAGACGCCAACGCGATCGCCGATCGCCCGCATGGTCACGGAGTCTGTCCCTTCGCTGGCAATCATGGCGGCCGCTTCGGTAAGCAGTGCCGCCCGGAGGTCCCCGTGATGATAGGCGCCGGTGTCCCTGGGCATGGGCCATCTTGACAACAAAGTGTTGACTGTGTCAACATTCCTTCATGTTGACGCTGTCAACTTGCCAAAGGAGGCTCCTGCATGACCGCGAATCAAGAACTGGCCACATTCGTCCATGACGCCCTGACGCGCGCCACGCCCAGGGATCAGGTGCGGAACGTCCTCGCCCAGGCCGGGTGGTCGGCCGAGGATATCGGGGCGGCGTTGCGGGGGTACGCCGAGATCGACTTCCCTATTCCGGTCCCGCGACCGCGCCCTTCGCTTTCGGCGCGTGATGCCTTTCAGTATCTCGTGCTGTTCGGGACGCTGTACGTCAGCGCCTACAATCTTGGGCTGCTCCTGTATCAGTTGATCAACGTCGCGTTCCCCGATCCTGCGTGGACGCAATACCAGGTACGGGCGGTACCAGACCTGATCCGATGGTCCATTGCGGCGCTGGTCGTGAGTACTCCCATTTTCGTGTACGTGGCGCGGGCGAACGCGGCAGCGGTGCGGCGGTTCCCGGCCATGCGCAGTTCGCCCATCCGGCGGTGGTTGACCTACCTGACGCTGGCAGTCGCTGCCGGCATCCTGATGGGCGACTCGATCACGGCGCTGTATCAGCTTCTTGCCGGCGCGCTGACGATCCCATTCGTGCTGAAGGCCACGGCACTCGCCGGCATCTCTGGCGCAATCTTCTACTACTACCTGGTCGACCTGAGGCGGGACGAGGTGGAGGAACAACCATGACCTGGTCACGGGGACAACTGTTGCTCGGGTTGGGCGTGGTTCTCGCGGTCGCCGCCGTCATCGCCGGCATGATGGTGGCCGGGACTCCGGCAGAGGGACGCGCCCGCCGGCTCGACGAGGTTCGCGCGGGCGACCTGCGGAAGATCATGACGGCCGTAGACGACTTCCTGAAACGGCAGGAACACTTGCCTGGCTCCCTGAATGAACTGGCCGCTGACCCCCACACGGACGTCTCCCTCCTGGATCCGGACACGAAGGTCGAGTACGAGTATCGAGTCCTGGATGAAGACTCCTACGAACTGTGCGCGGTCTTCGAACTCGCATCGCTCCCGGACACCAGGACCCCCGGCGCGTTCTGGTTGCACGACGCCGGCAGAAATTGTTTCTCGCTGGACGCGACGACGAAGCTGGATGCACGGATCCCCGGACGTTGAGGTTCGGCGGATTTCTCCTGCTTCCCAATCCCCGCCGCCCAGTTGAGCACCACCATGCCCAGTGCCCCGGCACATTCGGGCGATTCCAAAGAAGGGGTGATCTCTGCCGGCTGGGGGGGTATCATGCGCGCAACAGGAGATTGCCCATGTCGAAACGAACCAGCACGAGCGCGTGGAATCGGCGTCAGTTTCTCAAGTCTGCCAGTGCAGGTGCTGCCGGAGTGGCCGCGATCAATGGCAGCGGACTCGAACGGCTGTTCGCGGCGTCGGCAGAGGTGGCTGAACGCAACCCGCTCGAGGTGGCGCAGGACGAGGCCTACTGGCGGACGGTCCAGGACGCGTTCACCCTGGACCGGACAATGGTCAATTTGAACAACGGCGGCTGCAGTCCGGCCCCCCGTATCGTGCATGAGTCGTTCAAGCGGTATCTGGACCACTCGAATCAGGCGCCGTCCTTCTACATGTGGCGCGAAGTGGAGCCTGGCGTCGAACAGGCGCGCCGCGGGCTGGCAATGGACACCGGCGTGGATCCGGAGACCATCGCGCTGACGCGCAACGCCAGTGAGTCACTGCAGATCGCCCAGTTGGGCCTCGACCTCAAACCCGGCGACGAAATCCTGACGACCACTCAGGACTACGGCCGGATGCTCCAGACGTACGAGCAGCGCGTCCTGCGCGATGGCGTGAAGCTGACCAAGATTTCATTTCCCGTGCCGGCCACGTCCGCCGATCTCGTCAGTCGCTTCGAGAAGGCGATCACACCGCAGACAAAGCTCATCCACTTCTGCCACATCACGAATTTGACGGGCCAGATTTTTCCAGCCAAGGAGATCTGCGCGATGGCTCGCGCCCGCGGCATCACGACGATCGTGGACGGCGCGCACGCGTACTCGCATTTCCCGTTCAAGTTGACCGATTTCGATTGCGACTTCTACGGGACGAGCCTCCATAAATGGTTGCTCGCGCCAATCGGCGCCGGCTTTCTGTACGTGCGCCGGGACCGCATCGAAAAGCACTGGGCGCTGCAGCCCGCGAATGCATCCCAGGCCGCGAACATCAGGAAGTTCGAAGAAATCGGGACGCATCCGGCGGCCAATCACAATGCCGTGAGCGAGGCGTTGAGCTTCACGCGCACCATCGGCATGGAACAGAAGGCGGCGCGGCTTCGGTACCTCCGGGACCGCTGGGCCAGGCGGCTGGTCGAGAATCCCAGAATCGTGCTGCACACGCCGTTCGATCCCAAGCTGTCGTGCGCCATCGGCACCGTGCAGATCAAGGGCATCGACACCAGCGAGGTGGGCACGAAGCTGTGGGCCGACCATCGCATCTTCGCCACACCGATCAAGCACGCGGAATTCGAAGGCCTGCGCGTGACGCCGAACATCTACACCACCATCGACGAGGTCGACATGTTCGCCGATGCCATGGAGAAGCTCGCCAAGGGGTGAGCCGGCTTCCGCTTCACGATCTGGGGCCTGTTCGACCTGCACGGCAACGTCTGGGAAAGGCTCGAAGACGAACATTGCCCATACCCGGACGGTCCGGATTCAGGCCGGCCCGCCGCCTGTGGCAGTTCGTTGAAGGTGATCCGCGGCGGCAGTTGGTATTTCCAGGCGGACAGCGCCCGGTGCGCCCTCCGGCATACCCACCGGCCGGAGGACCGGGGCCAGTCTCTGGGGTTCCGGGTCGCCCGGGAATTACCCCGTCCCACTGGCCGCTGACCGCGCTACAATTTGCGGCGTGGACCTCAGTACATCAAAACTGCGGATCGTCGAAAAGCTCGTCGGCGACGTCACCGTGCTCGAAATGATCGGTGAACTGACCATCGACGAGGGCGACCTTACGTTCCGGGCGAAGGTGCATGATCTCCTCGGGCAGGGCCGGCGCAAGATTCTCCTGAATCTCGCCGGCGTCTCCAAGATCGACAGCGCCGGGGTCGGCATGCTGGTGGGTAAACTCAAGACCGTTCGCGAACAGCACGGCGACATCAAGCTCCTGAACATGACGGCTCGAAGCTCACGCCTGCTGGGCGTCATGAAGATTCTCTCAGCGTTCGAGTCGTTCACCGACGAGGCGCTGGCGGTCAAGAGTTTCGAATTCGACGTCACCGGATAGCCGGGAGCGGTCTGCGCCCCCTAGGGACGCAGCCCCCCGCCACCCCTGACCGACGCCGGCGGTTCTACCTTCGACCACCACTGCGGCCCCAGGGCTTTCTGCCGCGGATACGTTTCGTCGAGTGTCGCCGCGTCGTACAGCCGTCCGTTCTTCATGACCTGTGAGATTTTGACCGTGTTCTCCAGGTCATCCAGCGGATTGGCGTCCAGCACGATCAGGTCCGCCATCTTGCCCACTTCAAGCGAACCGATGTCGCGGCCCAGGCCAATGGACTCGGCACCGTCGAGTGTCGCCGCGCGCAGCGCGTCGTGGGGTTTCATGCCGCCGGAGGCCATCATCCACAGTTCCCAATGGGCGCCAATCCCCTGCACCTCCCCGTGGGATCCGAGGCCGGTCTTCGCGCCGCCCTCAACCCACTTGCGCAACTGTTCCGCATGGAGCGGAAATACGTACTGATCGGGACGGTTGAACGTCGTCCGCTTCCACTTGTCGAGTTCGTCGTGCGGCGTAAACGTGCGCAGGCGCTCGTTGGCATCCACATCGGTGTTGGTGAGGTAGTACTGACGCCCTGACGGTCCGCCGTAGCTGACGATCATCGTCGGCGTGTACGTCAGGCCGCTCGCCGCGCCCAGCTTCACCACATCGTCGTAGAACGGGCTGATGGGCAACGAGTGCTCCAGCCCGGCATACCCGTCCTGCATCAGTGTGAGATTCATCGTGAAGTTCGAGCCGCCCTCGGTCGTGGGCGTCAAGCCCAGTTCCCGCGCGGCCATGATCACCCACTGGCGCACCTTGCGGTCCCCCGCCAGATACTGCTTGATCGTCTTGGTGTTGTAGTGATCGGAGTAGCGGCGCAAGACGTCACGCGCGTCTTCAAGGCTTCGAATGTTGTCTGCCGCAAAAATGCCAGGTCCCGTTGAATACAGGCGTGGTCCGACCAGTTGCCCCGTCTCCATCAGGTCCTGATAGGTCAGCGCGTCTTCAGATGACGTCTGCGGGTCGCGCTGGGTGGTCACACCAAACGCGAACTGCGCCAGGAACTGCGAGACCTGCGCGCGATGGACACCCCACGCCACCCATGTGTGAGCGTGGACGTCCACCAGGCCGGGCATCACCGTCTTGCCTCGCAGGTCACGCACCACGGCGCCCGAAGGAATCTGCACACTCCCGGACGGACCGATGGCCGTGATGCGATTGTCGGTAATGACAATGTCTCCACGGGGAATCACCTCGTCACCCTTCATCGTGATCAGGCGTGCGTTGCGAAGCGCGATTGTTCCTGTCGGCTTGTCCTTGTTGACCACGATTTCGACATCCACGCGATGCGCCTCGTACTCGAACGTGGGCGGTTTCGGTGGCGCGGCTGGTTTCTGAGTGGGGGCCTGTCCTTCCGCCGGGGGTGTAGCCGGCGGCGTCGGCGCGGGCGCCGTGGCC
>JAHEFO010000039.1:6669-21887 GCA_024640135.1 Acidobacteriota bacterium | reverse complement strand
ATCAGCCGCATCGACTGGCATGCTGACGACAAGCGCCAGCATCGCACCGAGAATTCCGACAGTGAGTCTCTTCATTGAACCTCCCAGTTCTCAAATTGTTGCCGAGCCATCAATGTTATCAGACGCGCCCGCCAGCCTCACATGACGAACCTGGCCCCGTCCTTGACGACATCGGCAGCATCCAGCTCCGGATTGGTGTGGTTGAGATGGATGAACCAGAGCTGGGCGCGCGTGCCTCTCAGCCGGGCGCGCGTGTCGCCGGTCATCGGGTGGGGGATGTCCGCGATGGAACGGCCGGGAATCTCCCCCGCCGACGCGAAACTGCCGTCAAGGAACGCGTAATCCACCGTGTCGGCCAACGCGCGGATGTCGCGATCCCACTTCGCCCACTGGTCGATGTCCGGAATGAACAGCGCCTTCTTGCGGGGACCTTCAATCAGGAAGCCGACGGTGTCCGTGAATTCGTCGCGATGGGGCACCTGGAATGCGGTGACCCGCAGGCCGTCGCCCAGCGCCAGGGGCGTGTCGTCTTCGATCACGTTGAGTGCGATGTTCTCGCGCGACACCAACTGGCTCCAGGGACCGCTGGCGGTCAGGAAGGCTGCCATCCGGGCGGTGCCGTACACCGGCACCTTCGCGGCGTTGGTGGATTCACGGCCCAGGTACATCAGACCCGTGTAGTGCCCGATGTGGCCATGCGTCAGAAAGATGCCGTCCGGCGCGCGTCCGCCGGTCAGGGTGTGCACCTGCGACGGCAGGTCGGGCGTCGCGTCAAACAGGAATGCCCGGCCCGTGCCCGAGTGGCGTACGCCGAGGCTGGCGACCCGCTCCACTGGCCGACGGCCCTCGCGCCGGTCGACACACGCCGCCTGCGTGCAGCCCAGCTGCGGGATGCCGGCATCCTGCGCGCGGCCCAACACCACCAGTTCCCAGCCGCCGGTCTCCTGAACCTGCGGCCACGCGGCCAGCACACAGAATGAGAGAAGCAGGGACAGGCGGGACATGACGAGGCGTCCTTACCGGACGTGCGCGCGCAGGCGGCGTGAGAATTGTGCGGCGAACACGCGCTTCATCACGGCCAGTTTCGCCCGCTGCCACCGAAACGTCCGGGATGACAACCCGGCGCATTCCTCGGGAAGCAGGACCAGCGAGACATGGACATTGGGCGCGCACCCAATCGGCAGGCCTGCCTCCATACATGCGTCATACAGGCGCCGAAAAACCGGAATCAGGGCCTCCGTGTCTGGCGGATCCTGGTCTTCGTAGTCAGTGCCGCGCAGCGGCCGGAACACGCACACGGTGGGAATGGCGCCGGCGCGGGTGATCCAGTCGATCGCCGCAATCGACGACTCGGGTGGTTCCAATCCGGCGATGATCTCACCGTTGGTCACCCAGGGCTCGGACGCCGGCCCCTGGGGTCCCAGCGAGGCGCAATACCGAATCGCATCAAGATACCGATCGAGTCCGTACTCCGAGTCTTTGCCCGGGCACACTTCACGAAAGCGGTTGCGGTCGAAGATCTCGAAACAGAAAGACACGCGGTTGACGCCCATGGCCCGCAACCGATCGTAGCGGGACAAGTCATGATGCGGCGGCGTCTGCACACCAATCAGCAGCCCGGTCTCGTCCTTGATCCGCCGAAGGTAGGGCTCGAGGATATCGAGGTAGGTGTCGCCCTCGTAGTGGCCGGTATTGAAATCGACGTAGGTGATGCCGGAACCTTCACGCGCGGCACGCACCACTTCCAGCACCTCCTCCACGGACTTGTCGGAGGCATCGTCGGCGCCGAGATTGAGTCCAACCGAACAGAAGTGGCAATTGATCTTCGCCGGCTCCGCCACCCAGTAGTCGCACACCTTCGCGGGGTAAACACCCAGATAGGTCCCCTGCAGCGTGCCGACGCGGGTCATCGGCTTGCCGGAACTGGTCTTGGCGTCGTACCACGCCGGGCGTGGCGACAGCTCCAGTCCAGAAATCTCGTCATCATCCCGATAGAGGTGCAAGCCATCGGCCCGCCGGCGAATCACATAGGGTGACTGTTTCGCGAAGTCTTCCAGCACCGGCACGTTCGTCCAGAATCCGCCGGGCAACACCACTTCAAGCCCCGACCCCAGTCCGGCCCGCGTACGCAACAGGCCCCGCCCCGTGCCCTCGCCGTCAAAACACGAGTCGTCGAGCCGGGCCCCCTTGCAGTAGAGGTCCAGCTTCAGGAGCGCTGAGTTCTGGCGCAGTTCAGTGGGAGTGAGCATGGGTCCTGCCTGTCTGGTGCACACCTCGTGCCGAAGTTCTGGAACTCCTCGCCTGGCTCAGAGTGGCCCGGATGTCCCGGGTCCGAAGTCCCGCTGCGGGCGTCCGGTCCGGAAAATCTCGCCGCCGAGGGAATAATCTCCCGAAGATCATTGTCCAATACTCTCACGTACAATAGGCGCTTCGGAGGCCTCCCGATGACCCATCGTGTTTCCCGCTTCTCGCTGCTCTCAATCTGCCTTGCGGTCCTGACCGCCACAGCCCTGGCTCCGCGGGTGCCGTTGCTGGCACAGACGGCGGTCACCCTGGACACGGTGATCAATGCGCTGGAATTCCGCAATCTCGGGCCGTTCCGCTCGGCCGGATGGGTGACCGAAATCGCGGTGCCTGAAACCACCAGCCGCGATCGGCTCTACACGATCTACGCGGCCACCCGCAGCGGGGGTCTGTGGAAGACGACGAACAACGGCATCACCTGGAACGCTGTCTCTGACAGTGTGGGCGCTGCGGCCGTCGGCGCCGTCACCATCGCGCCGTCGAACCCCGATATCGTCTGGATGGGCACCGGCGCGCAGGACGCCGCGCGCTCATCGTACTCGGGCAAGGGCGTCTTCAAGTCCACGGATGCCGGCGCGACCTGGCAGTTCGTCGGTCTTCCCGATTCCCACCATATCGCCCGCATCGTCATTCATCCCAAGAACCCGGACGTCGTGTATGTGGCGGCGATGGGTCATTTGTTCTCCCGCAACGAAGAGCGTGGCGTCTTCCGGACGCTGGACGGGGGCGCCACCTGGAAGAAGGTCCTCTACATCAATGACGGCGTGGCAGCGGTCGACCTCGTGATCAACCGATCGGCGCCGGCGACGCTCTACGCGGCGATGTACGAGAAGGATCGGAGACCGTGGCAGATCATCGAGAGCGGGCCGGAAAGCGGCATCTACAAGACCGACAACAGCGGCGACACCTGGACGCGGCTGGAAGGCGGCCTGCCGAGCGGCAAGATCGGGCGCATCGGACTGGACCTGTATCAGAAGGACCCACGCATCCTCTACGCCTTGATCGAGAACCAGAATCCTGCCGGCGGTGCGGCGGCCGGTCGCGGCGACGCCATCAGTCCGCTGGCCCGTGGAATCATCGGCAACCAGCTGTTCCGAACCGATGATGCCGGCAAGACCTGGCGCAGCGTGACCGACGTCAACGTCGCGGGGGGCAAGGCGCCGTACTCGTTCAACCAACTGCGGATCAACCCGCATGACGACAAGACGGTCATCGTGACCAGTGACTCGATGTACATCTCCCGCGATGGCGGCGAGACCTGGGCCAGGGACTTCTTCCGGGGAGTCTTCGGAGACTTCCGCAGCATGTGGTGGGACCCGGTGGACGAACAGCGCATCATGCTGGGCAGTGACGGCGGCGTGAACGTGTCCTATGACGGCGGCCGGACGGGCGACTACTTCCCCAACATGGGCATTGGCGAAGCCTACGCGCTTGGCGTGGACATGGACGATCCGTACAACGTCTATGCCGGCTTTCAGGATCATGACTCCTGGAAGGGCCCGGTCAACGGCCCGACGGGCAGAATCACCCTGGAGAACTGGGTGACCGTCGGGCCCGGCGACGGCATGTACAACGTCATCGATCCCACGGACAGCCGCTGGGTCTACAACACGCGCGAGTTGAATCAACTGGGGCGAATGGACCAGTTGACCGGCGTGCGGACGGACATCCGACCGCGGCGCGATCCGAGCCAGCCGCGCCTGAGATACAACTGGATCGCTCCAATCGCCTTGTCCCCGCACAACCCGCAGATTCTGTATGCCGGCGCCCAAGTGCTCTTCCGTTCCCTCAACCGGGGTGATACCTGGGAAGAGATCAGTCCGGATCTGACGACCAATGACGCCACCAAGATCGGCCTCAACGTGCCGTACTGCACCATCACGACGATCTCGGAGTCGCCCCTGAAGGCGGGCGTCCTGTGGGTGGGCACTGATGACGGCAAGCTGCAGGTGTCGCTGAATCACGGCGGCGCGTGGACGGACGCCACGCCAGCGCTGACGGCTGCAGGCGCCCCGGCGGATCGCTGGGTCAGTCGCGTGTTCGCGTCACCGCACGATGCCGCCACGGCGTTCGTGTCCAAGAGCGGGTTCCGCAACGACGACTTCCGCGCGTTTCTCTATCGCACCACCGACAGTGGCCGCACGTGGACGTCTGTCAGCGGCAACCTGCCGGCGTCGCCCATCAACGTCGTGGTACAGGACAGGAAGAACGCCAACCTCCTGATCGTCGGCAACGATCTGGGTGTGTATGTATCGATCACCGGCGGCGCCGCATGGACGCGCCTCGAGGCCAACCTGCCAACCGTGGCCGTCCACGACCTGACCGTCCATCCTCGTGAAGATGACCTCGTACTGGCCACCTACGGCCGTGCCATCTGGGCGGGCGACATCACACCGCTGCAGGAACTGACGCCCGAGGTGCTTGCCAAACCCTTCCATTTGTATGCGGTCGAACCCAAGGCGCAATATGGGTTCAGTACACAAGGCATGAACTATCACCTCTTCGGTGACAAGTACATCGAGGTGCCGAATGAACCCGAAGCGCTGGTCGTGCAGTATCACCTCGGCACCGATATCAACGGAGAGGCGCTGATTACGCTGTCGGATTCTGCAGGGCGTATGGTTCGACAGTTGACCGGCCCCGTCCGCGCGGGACTCAACCGCGTGCAGATTCCACTCGGAGGCGGTGGCGGCAGACGCGGCGGCGGTGCCGGGGGACGAGGCGGCGGACCGGCGGCGGGTCCCCTGATGGTGGGCGACTACACGATCATGGTGGAGGTCGCCGGCCAGAAGCAGTCGGTTCCAGCGAGGGTACGGGAACGTATCGGCCGGTAGGAATGACCCGACGCGCGAACATCGTCGTCACGGTGATAGCGCTCGCCTTCGCTGGGCTCCATGCGTGGAATCTGCCGCGCACTCTTGAAGACGAGGATTCGGTGAACTTCGCGCTTGGGGTCGAGAACTTCTCGATCGCCAATCACCAGCCACATCCACCGGGCTATCCGGTCTACATCGCGCTGGGCAAGGTATCGAATGCCGTGCTCACCCGCATCAGGCCGGGCTGGGATCGCGACCGGCGCGCGGCATCGGGCCTGGCTCTCTGGAGCCTCATCGCCGGGACAGCCGGTATCTGGGCGCTGTGGTGGTTCTGGTCGGGACTGGGACTTCCGCCGCTTGTCGCCCTGTCCGCCACAGCAGCATCTGCCGCGGCACCACTGTATTGGTTCACCGCGGGCCGGCCATTGAGCGACACCCCAGGCCTGGTCTCCGCGCTCGCGGTTCAGGCAGCTTTCCTGCACGGCTTCAGGGCGCAGCCTGAATCACCGGACACGGTCCCGCGCCTGTGGTGGTGGGCGGCGGCCGGAGCCGGTCTCGCCATCGGGATTCGGTCACAGACGATGTGGTTGACGTTGCCGCTGCTGGGATTCGCGTGTGTCCATCTCGTGCGGCACCGTCAGTGGCGCGCGCCCCTCGCCTTGATCGCCTGCAGCCTGGCAGGAGCGGCGCTCTGGGCCCTGCCGCTCCTCTGGCTCACGGGTGGTCCGAGCGCCTACATTGAGGCGCTGTCGAGCCAGGCCGCCCAGGACTTTTCGGGCGTCAAGATGCTGGCGCTCACACCATCATGGACCCAATTGCAGGAGGAACTGACCCTGACGTTTGCTGAACCCTGGCGCGGCGTCGGTTGGCCATTCGTCGTGCTGGGACTGGCGGCCCTGGGTACGATCCGACTGGTGTGGCGGCGATCCGAGACCGGGCTCATCCTGGCGCTGGCGTACGGACCCTACCTGATGTTCCACCTGCTGTTTCAGGAAGTCGAAACCCTCCGGTATGCCCTGCCCTTTGCCACACTCACCGCCGGCCTGGCCGTCGTCGGTGTGGCGATCGCGGGAGGGCGAGTCGCCATGGCCGCAACCGCGGCCGGGGTCGTCGCGTGTGTCGTCAGCGTGCAACCGATTCTGCACGAGTACGCGGATGGCGCCCCGGTGTTTCGTGGATTGCGTGAGATTCGACACGCCTGGAAGACTGAATCGAGTCCGCCAGTCCTGTCGGCACACCACGATCCCTGGTGGGGCACGGCACGTGCGATTGACTGGTATCGCGGCACCTGGGATGCCATGCCGCCGTCGTTCCCGGGTAATCGCGAGAGCCTGCGGCTGGTTCGGCATTTCCTGAACGCGCCCCCACGACCGGTCTGGTTTCTGGCAGACCCGAAACGACATGACCTGGCGCGCTTCGACCCGAGAACCACGATCCACCGCGGGACGTGGCTGCTGCCGCCCGGCTCCGAGACCCTGATTGGCGGACGCCGCCACTACGAGTTCAGTTGGTGGACGATCGATCCGCCATTCTGGATGCTGGGCACCGGATGGTCGCTGACGCCTGAACTTGATGCCTTGTCGGTGGCTGACGACCGAACGCCCTTACGAGAACCGGCCGAGGCGTTTGTACGACGTGGCGCCGGTCCGGCTCGCCTCATGGTGGGCTTCCGGCATCAAGCCGATCAATCGGCCCGCATCGCCCTCACTCTTGATGGCCGTCCGATCCACACGTGGGTCACCGCACCCCAGGCGGCCGGCGTCGAGTGGATCGAGCTTCCGCAAGGCATTCCGGATGGTGACGGCATGTATGCGACGCTCCGTTTCTCGGTCGTGGGGGGAGACGTGCGCTTCGAGCAGTTCGATGCGGCGCCCGCCACCGAGGTCATGTTTGCCCTGGCCGGTGGATGGAGTCCCCTGGAGAAGGAGCGACAGACGGGCCAGCTCCTGCGCTGGACCACGCAGGAATCCACGATCGAGATCAGGAACGTGGGCAAACCGGTACGCCTGGAACTGAACGGCGAGTCGCCGCTCGCCGATTTCGCCAATCCGCCACGGGTCCTGATTTGGTCGGGGTCACGTTTGCTGCGCCGACTGGCGCCAGAATCAGCCTTCTCAGTGGAAATCCCCCTTCTGCCGGAAGACCTCGCCAGCGTCGACAATCGGGTCACCATTTCCGTGGACCTGGCGCGGACGCCAGCCGAGCGCGCCGCCGGACGAGAGCGCCGAAACCACGGCCTGCGGCTCACCAGGGTAGCCGTCGTGCCCAGTCGGTGAGTGACGAAGCTGGCCACCGCCGGCGATTCACCGCACATCTCGACAGGACAGGCCGCCGGCACATTACACTCTGAGCATGGAATACCGACGTCTGGGCCGCAGCGGTCTTCAAGTTTCTCGAATCGGCATCGGGTGCATGACGTATGGCACGCCGAAGTGGCGGCCCTGGGTGCTGGACGAGGCGGCGGCGCGGCCGTTCTTCGTCCGTGCGATCGAGGCCGGCATCAACTACTTCGACACCGCCGACATGTACTCCATGGGCGTCAGCGAGGAAGTCACGGGCAAGTGGCTGGGGGAACTCGCCATTCGCGAGGAAGTCGTGATTGCGACCAAGGCCAACTTCCCGATGGGCGCCTCGCCTGACGCCCCGAATATGGGAGGCTTGTCACGCAAACACCTCCTGCAAGCGTGTGATGCCAGCCTGAAGCGACTCGGAACGGACGTCATCGACCTGTATCAGATCCACCGTTTCGATCGCGACGTGCCCATTGACGAAACGCTTGAAGCGCTCAACGACCTGGTGCGAGCCGGCAAGGTGCGCTACCTGGGCGCCAGTTCGGGCTCGGCATGGCGAATGGCACAGGCCCTTTCCACCTCTGAGCGGCAGGGATGGGCGCGGTTCATTTCCATGCAGAACCACTACAACCTGATCTACCGGGAGGAAGAGCGCGAGATGATCCCGCTGTGCCTGGACCAGGGCATCGGTCTCGTCCCCTGGAGCCCGTTGGGGCGGGGCGCACTGGCCCGCCCGCGTCCGGCGGATGCCGACGTCCGGAGCGCCGGCACCGCGCGATCCGCCAGCGACACCTACTCGCCCACGCTGTATGGCAATCCGGCCGACTGGCTGGTGGTCGATGCCGTCGAGCGTGTGGCCGCAGCACGCGGTGTGCCGATGGCCCAGGTCTCGCTCGCCTGGCTGTTGTCCCGACCCGGGGTTGTCGCGCCCATCATCGGCGCAACGAAGCTCGAGCATCTGGACACGGCCATCGCGGCGCTGTCGATCTCACTCGATGCCGCCGAGTGCGCAGCGCTGGACGCTCCGTACGAGCCGCATGGGGTCAAGGGACATACCGTGTGATGGCGTCAAATACCACGCCACAGACCACGATCAGGACCGTGAAAGCCTCCAGTTGCGAACGGCCTGAGTCTCCCGGGCGACATCAACCGCGTTAGTCAGGCCGCTTCTCCCCAGGCGGCGCCCGCCTGGTGTTTCGAAACTGGCGTTCCCTGTTACAGAGTTGTGCTCGCCAACGGCCTCACGCCCAGAGCAGGCCGTGTTTAGGCCAGTTTTCTCCAGTTTCGCTGATCTCCTGAGCTGGCCAGCTTTTTGCTACCCATAAGAGTAAGCCTGAGTTCTGTACCAGCCTAAGGAGACTTCAGCCGTGACTTATGATTCCGCCGTCAAACGACTCTGCCGCACCCTGAGTCACCTGTGTTTCGAGGAGTCCGGCCAGACCATGGTGATGGCCGCGCTGATGCTTCCCGTGCTGGTGGGCTCCGTCGGCATGGCCATCGACGTAGGCTACGCGTTCGACTACCGGAGACAGATGCAGATGGCGGCCGACAGCGGCGCGCTCGCGGGCACCCGTGCGGTGCGGGCCAATCCCGCGATCACCGCGTCCGCCCTCGCCGCGGTCGTCAACTTGGATGCAACCCAGAATGGCTTCGAAGCTGGCAAGAAGAGCGTCACCGTCGACGTCTGCCGGCCAGGAATCAACCTGACGTGCTCGACTCTGTACACGTACACTCCCGGAAACAACGCCGTGAAGGTCACCATCACCCAGCCGAAGGCGACGTTCTTGAGTGGCGTACTGGGCATCAACTCGCTGAACATCGGCGTCAACGCGGTTGCCGCGTCGGCTCCCACCGGTCTCGCCACCGCCAACGTGGTCGTCCTGGATGACCAGTGCACGTCGGCCACGTTCGACGCGTCAGGCGGCACTGATATCGTCGTGACGGGCAGAATCTGGGTGAATTCGTGCGATCAGAACGCGGCCAAGGTCACCGGCGGAAGCGACATCATCGCGGCCGATGGCGTCTTCCTGAGCTGTAACGTCGCCGGCAGCTGTGGCAACTATACGGAGGGTGGCGGATCGCAGTTCCTGCCGACACCGACAGTGGGAAACCCTCAAGTCTCAGATCCGTTGGAGGACCTTCCCAATCCCGTGCCAACAGGCACGATCTATAACAATCCAAACATCAACAGTGGCACGCACACTCTGTATCCCGGCATCTACAACAAGGGCATTACGCTCAAGGGCGGCACGATCACGTTCCAGCCGGGGATCTATTTCATTGACGGGGACACGGTCGAGTTCTCAGGCGGCGCCACGGTGCTTGGCGACGGGGTCATGTTCTACGCCTATAACAGCTCCAACCTCATCATTCAGAACCCGAGCACGGTGGTGACAATGTCTGCCCCTACCACTGGCATCTATAAGGGAATCTATTGGTTCCAGGACCGCGCCAATGCCAAAGATGTGAACATCACGGCCGGCGCGCTGGTGAACATCAGCGGCACATTCTACGTGTCGAATCCCGGGTCAACGATGAAATTTGCCGGCAACGCTGACAGTGGAAAGCTGGCGTCCTACACCGTGTTCGTCACCTGGCACTTCACCATCAGCGGAGGCGCCACCTTCAACTCCGACTTCACGACGGTCGGCGGAACGCCGCTGCGCGGCGGCCTGGCGCTCTCCGAGTAGCGGGCCGCCGGGGTGGAACGTCCCCCGCGCCAAACGACGGGTGTCGGCATAGAATCACCGGATGCCCGCTGACGACAACGATGAGACTCGTGCAGGCGACGACGCCACGCGTCTCGACAAGGCATCGGCTTCCGCCCCGTCCTCTTCGGGGTGGCTGACGTCATCCGGCTCCATCGATCACGGGCGGTTTCAGCCAGGCGAAGTGCTGGAGGGCCGCTATCGCGTTCTTGGCCTGCTTGGCCGCGGCGGGATGGGCGAAGTCTACCGGGCAGACGACCTTCGCCTGGGTCAGCAGGTGGCCCTCAAGTTCCTGCCCCAGAAACTGAGCCAGGACCCGGCTCGACTGGCACAGTTTCACAACGAAGTCAGAACAGCCCGGCAGGTCTCACACCAGAACGTCTGCCGGGTGTACGACATTGGTGAACTCCCGGACGCTGACGGAGGCGCTCCCCACCTCTTCATCACGATGGAGTACGTCGACGGTGAGGATCTGTCCGCATTGCTGCGCCGCATTGGCCGGTTTCCGGAGGACAAGGCCGTCGAAATCGCCCGGCAGATTTGCGCGGGCCTGACCGCCGCTCATGACAGGGGCATTCTGCATCGCGACTTGAAGCCGGCCAACATCATGCTGGACGGCGCCGGACGAGTGCGCCTGATGGACTTCGGCCTGGCCAGCATCGGCGAAGTCAGCGACGTCCGGGCCGGTACTCCTGCCTACATGGCGCCGGAGCAACTCCACGGTCGGGAAGTCACGACGCGAAGCGATATCTTCGCGTTGGGCCTAGTGCTGCACGAGTTGTTCACTGGTCGGCGCGTGTTCACGGCCGCCACCATCGGCGAACTGGTCACCCAGCACGAGACGGGCGTCAGCACTTCGGTCTCCGAGGTGGCGAAAGCCGTCGACCCCACGGTGGAACGCGTGATCGCGCGGTGCCTGAATCCAGATCCCGCCATGCGTCCGGCGTCGGCTCAGGCGGTGGCCGCCCAACTCAGCGCCGACCCGCTCGCGGCGGCGATCGCCGCCGGCGAAACGCCATCACCCGAGATGGTAGCGGCCGCTGGCGGCGTGAGCGCCGCCTTCAGTGTGAGGATGGGCCTGGTCTGGGTCACAGCGGGGCTGCTGTTGTTACTGTTGGTGGCCGGCCTGGCGGACCGCACGACCATGCCGGCACGAATCCCCCTGACCAAGCCGGTGGCGGTGCTGCTCGATCGGGCCCAGGAACTGCGCGTCGCGTTCGGCTACACCGAACCCGTGGCCGACCAGGCCTCTGGATTCCGCTACGACGTCGACTACCTCAACTGGGCCTCGACCAAGATCCACGCATCGACGTGGAGTACGCTCCCGACAGGACGGCCGGCCGCGGCATGGTTCTGGTACCGCACCAGTCCACGACCGCTGGTGCCATACGGCGACTATCGGTCAGTCCAGTCGGGCGATCCGCCGGTGCTGATTTCCGGCATGGTCAATGTTGATCTGGATCCACAGGGACGCCTTGTGCAGTTCATCGCCGTACCGCCGCAGGTGATTGCGGCGCCTGCGGGTGAGGCAACGGTCGACTGGGCGCGGTTGTTCGAGGCGGCGGCCCTGCCGTTCGACGCGTTTTCCGAAGCGCCGCCGATCTGGACGCCGCGGTCGCACGCCGATGAACAGCGCGCCTGGATCGGAACGGTGGCGGAACTGCCGGGGGAGACGCTGCGCGTCGAGGCGTCCGGGTATCAGGGCCGGCCGACGTCGTTCACGATCGTCGGGCCCTGGACTCGCCCGACGCGCGACGTGGCTTTTCAGGCAGGCGGCACGGGACAATTCACCGGGTTGATTGCCGCGCTGATTGTCCTGATGCTTCCGTTCGGCGCCGGACTCCTGGCGAGGCATAACTTGCGTACCGGGCGCGGAGACCATCGCGGCGCGATGACCCTTGCGGTGTTTGTCTTCTTCCTCTCCCTGGTGCTGTGGCTCCTGGGCACGGACCACTTCTCATCCCTGGATACCGAGGTGAATCGGTTCTTCGTGGCCATCGGCATGGCACTGTTTGACGGCGCCATGCTCTATGCCATCTATCTGGCGGTGGAACCGTACGTCAGGCGGGCGTGGCCAGCCGTGTTGATTACGTGGGCGCGCATTTCCACGGCCGCCTCGCGACGAGATCCCCTCGTGGGCCGGGATTTGGTCATCGGCACCGTGCTGGGCCTCCTGCTGACGGCCTTGTCATCCGCGTACAACATCCTGCCCTCGCTCGTCGGACAACCGGAGCCGCTCCCGACACTGACCGACATCACGATCCTGGTTGGCGTCAGGCAACTGGTCGTCAGCGTCGGCCAGCAATTGCAGTGGGCGCTGCAGAATTCCCTGGTGGCCGTCCTGGTCCTGGCGGTACCGCGTTTCGTGATCACTCGGGACCTGGGCATCATCAAACGCGACTGGATGATCGCGGCAGTCGTCACCATCATCTTCATGCTGGTGTCCAGTCGCAACGCGGGCATCGGTTCCGGTTATCTGTGGTTCGAACTGGCCTACAGTGGCCTCTTGTCACTCCTGCTGGTGCTGGCGCTCATGCGATTTGGGCTATTTGGTCTGACGGTCACGTTCTTTTCCTATCAAGTGACGTCCAGCGCGCTCCTGACGCTTGACCGCACCAGACTCTATGCCGGGGCCAGCACCACTGTCCTGGCACTGATCGCAGCGCTCCTGGTCTGGGGGTACTGGATGGCTCGCGGCGGACAGTCGCTGTTCGAGCCAGAGGCGCCCGCACAGACCTGACGGCCTCCGCGACCTGACTTCAGGATATCCGCCAGGGGTCCTGGGTCCGCGCAAGCCACGGCGCGAGTTCGCCGGTCATCAGGCGGCGCACCATCTCGGGTTGACGACCCGAGATGTCCTGCAGCTGCGAGGGATCGGAAACCCGATCGTAGAGTTCGATTCGCTCAGCCGTTCCAGGCTGGCGCGAGACGACCAGGGTGTAGCGCTCCGTGCGAACCCCCCGCCGCCCCAACGACGGCTGCCCCAGGGGCACATTCATGTAGAGCTGCGAGGACGGCCGGCCGCCGCGGCCAGACAGGAAGAACGGCGCATGGCTCACGCCTTGAACGCCCTCCGGCACGTCGCCAGACAGTCCCATGAGTCCCAGGAACGTCGGCGCCAGGTCGGGAGTCGACAGCAGCAACTCGTCACGGCGCGGGGCAATACGTCCGGGCCAGCGAATCAGGAACGGCACGCGCATCGACTCCTCCCAGGCGACGTTCTTGGACACCTGCTGATGGGCGCCGAGGCAATTGCCATGGTCCGAGGTGAAGACGACGATGGTGTCGTCGCGCAGCTCGAGGTCGTCGAGGGCCTTGAGAATGCGGCCGAACTGCTCGTCCACGCCGGTGATGGCCGCGAAGTAGTTCTTCGTCTGGTTGCGAGCCAGCTGATCCATGGCCGTCGTGCCGTCAAAGTTGACGCTGGCGCGCGTGATCAAGTCGCGGGCGGTCTTGCCGGCATACCGGTCCACGTAGCGCTGCGGCAACTGACCATACGGCATGTGCGGCGGGTTCATGGACACGACCAGCGCGAAGGGCTGACCGCGCTTCCGAAACGCTCCGCCGTCGTTGTTCAGGAACTGGATTGCCACATCGGCTTCGTGTTCAGGCCCCCACTGCTCCACCTTCGTCCGTTGATCCCGAGGCGCATCCGTCGTCCAGTACTCGGGATGCATGTGTTGATCGTAGGTGCCGTAGGCGTGCCAGAAGTCAAACCCGTGGCGGCGGTCGGGCGGCGTCCACTCATTCCACGCCTGAGCCTCGGTGTTGTTCGACGTGTCGACATACGGCCGGTGAGGAGAATCAAGATGCCACTTGCCGATGTAGCCAAGGCTGTACCCGCGATCCTTGAGCACATCGGACCAGGTCCGCGCCGACGTCCTCAGCTGGTATCCGAACCGTGCGGACGTGCTGTTGCAATTCTCGAGCACGCCGTTTGCGTGCGGGTACAGTCCGGTCAGCATCATGGCGCGCATGGGGCTGCAAATCGGGTAGTTGACCGCGGCCTGCGGCAGGACAAGGCTTTCCCCAGCGAGGCGATCCAGCGTCGGCGTCAGCACGGGTTCCTCACCGAGAAACCCCATCGCCATACCCCGCATCTGATCGGGCATCACCATCAACAGGTTGGGGCGGCGTCGTCCGGCCTGGCCGAGCCAGTCGGTCCCAACCCCGCCGACAGCCATCGCCCCGCACGCGGAGACCGTCCGTGAGAGGAACGCGCGCCTGGACAGGGGGCTCATGGCTGACTGTGAGTATTCCGCATGACCGTCAATATTCACAACCTGACGTCAACTCAGAACGTCGGGAGGCCGCGCGACGAGCGAGCCGGGAGCGACGCGGTTGGCAGCCATGACGCCAAGCCGAACCGCAGGCATCTTGTATGATGTGCTCAAATCGCAGCCCACGGTGTCCCATCGCACACTCCATGACGCACGCACATGATTCTCCGACCGAGCGTTTCACCAGACTGGATCTTGACGGGCTCGTACTCGTCGAACTGAAGGTCAACGGCGACGAACGCGGCTTCTTCATCGAGCGCTTCCAGCAGGCCCGGTTCCGTGCCGGCGGAATCACGACGACCTTCGTCCAGGACAACCATTCACGTTCCGGACCAGGCGTCTTGCGCGGCCTGCACTATCAGCATTCCCCGATGCAGACAAAACTTGTCGGCGTGCTGCGAGGCCGGATCTGGGACGTGGCCGTGGATATCAGGCCCCACTCACCGACATTCGGCAAGAGCCTGACACAGGAACTCAGCGACACGAACGGGCGCCTGCTCCTGATCCCGCCAGGCTTCGCTCACGGGTTCTGCGTGCTCGGCGACGAACCGGCGGACCTGCTCTACAAGGTGGACGCGCCTTATAATCCGCAGGGCGAGGGCGCGCTGCTCTGGAACGATCCTGAACTCGCCATCGAGTGGCCGCTGGTGCATCCGACGGTCTCGACGCGTGACGCGGGGGCTGAGACGTTCGCCTCGTACCGGACGCATCCGCCGACCTGGCTGGCGACGTAGGCCAGTTCGAGTCCTATCGGCCAGCCTTCGGCGTCGCGTAGTTCAACCCGAAGGTCGAGACAATCATGAAGTGGTCGGAAGGAAA
>JAHEFO010000039.1:0-6659 GCA_024640135.1 Acidobacteriota bacterium | reverse complement strand
CGGGCCGCGTCGAGATCCGCTTCGTGGAGGCGTTGGTCAACCCCTCGCCCTTGTAGTACAGCTGGTCAATGCGCTGGTTGTTGCGGTGTGTGGGTCCAGGATCCTTCTGCACATCCGGGAAGGTCTGTCGAAACGCGTCGGTAAACCCCGCGTCGAGAAGTGCGCGCGACGCAGGGCTGTCCCCGCCATCGGTGTGCGGCACGGCATTGAAGTCGCCGGCGAACAGCGTCGGTACCGTCGCCGACTGCCGGAACCTGGCCTCATGGAACCGGAATACCGCCGGAAACTGGTCCATGCCGTACCAGTTCGACATCGCATACAACTCCTGGGTCCTGCTGATGTCGAGCTTCGCCGCGACGTTCATGAACGCCGACCCTGCCGGCACGTACAGTTCCTTGATTGGGTAGCGGCTGAGCACCGAGATGTTGGCGCCCTGATTGAGGTAGTCCCAGTCAACGGTGGTGGCAAAGTAGTAGCCCAATTCAGCTGCGATGAAATCCCCGGCCGAGTACGTCTCCTGCATCATCACGATGTCAACGCCCTCATCCCTGATCATGTCGGCGATAGCCCGTCTCGAATCCCACCCGTGTTCTTCCGTCGTGAAATGTTTCCCCCCGTGCCAGATGTTCCACGACGCCGCCGTCAGCGACGTCAGCCGGTCCTCGAGCTCGGTAATCGCCGGTGTGAAATGCGCGGCATAGGAACGGCCCACCTCCTCAGCCGACAGCGGCCGGTCCCAGAACGCCAGGTTATCCAGGTCGAACTCAGGCACGTCCAGCCGCTCCCGTGCAGCGAATGCCCGGGCTCCGCGTTCCCGAACAATCACCTGGCTGCCTTCCAACGCAAAGATCTTCAGAAGCGGCGCCGCATCCATGAAGTCCACAACCTGATGCACCGTGTAGGGGTTCTTCATCAGTTCGGCCTCCAACGCTGTCACCCTGGTGAAGTCGGGTGACCCCATCGAGTCCAGGAAGGCCGCAGCGCCGTCTCCCAGGCCTTCAGCCATGGCCTTGACCTTCTGGTCGAACAGTCGCCTGGGATCGACGATCAGGTGGACAAATTCTTCCGGGGTCACCGGGGTCACGCCCAGACGGCCGAACTCGTCGACCAGTGCCTGCAGGGTCACAGCGCCGGCTCGAATCGCCGGGAGGATGTCCGGCTGCCGTCCGGACTCCGCTGCCTCCCACCCGACGGCAATGGGATCTGCGGTGGTGAAATCAAATCCCGTCGCGTCATCGACGTGATAAATGGCCTTGTTCGCTCCGTCATAGAACAACCGCACCTCTGACAGGCCGCTGTCATACGTCATCGTCAGTTGATGCCATCTCCCATCGTTCATGGGCATCAACTGGCCGTTGTCACGTTCGTAGGTGAGTCGCCGGGTACCGGACCCGATGTTCCAGGCCCAGGTGCCACCGGAGAGATAAAACACCCACCCCGCCTGCTTCTGCGACGCGAGGCTGTTGTCGGCGAACGGCTTCGTGGACAACAGCACAATCTGCCTGTCCGAGCCGACGGTCGTCCGTATCCAGTACTGCACGGAGAAATCGTCTGCCTTGGTCAGCGGCAGGCCCTGGCCGTTGAGTGTCAAACGGGTGGAGGCCCCACCGGCTTTCAGACTCAACGCCTGCCCCTCAAGCCCCTCAACAAATGAGACTGGACCGCCCGCCAATGCACCACCGGGACGACTGGTGGCACTGCTTGTGGCGCCATCAAACGTGAAGAGGGCGATGGGCGCGGGTGCCTGAGAAAGCACCGGCAGGCAGATGCTGAACACGACGGTCGAGAGTGCAATCAAGGCCAGCTGTTTCATGGAAGCTCCCTGCGAGGATAGCCGATTCTTGCCACGTGGTGAGAGGGCGGCAGGCGTCTTGAGCCACTTCTCCCGCAGTCGGTGTCTCACTATTCAGGGAAGGCCTTCCTTGTTGACGCCGTCGCTGTCGCGCGCAGGCGACCCAAAGGGTCGTGTGTGCCACGCAAGAGGAGACTGCCATGCCCCGCACGCTGTTCGATCAAGTGCTGATGACCCACACGCCTCGGCGAACGCCGGGCTGGATGAAACTCGGTTCACTCGTAGTTCATCTGGCCGTGGTGTTGTTGTTGATGGTACTGCCCATCACAGCAGCGTTTGACCTGCCGGGTGTCCACACGACACTGCCGGCCGTCATGCTCGCCAGGGTGTCGGCACCGCCGCCAGAGGTCCAGCCGCCCTCGCCGCCCTCCACTCACCCAAGCACCGCACCGAGTGTCCCCCTTTCGCCGCCGGAGGGAATCCAGCCCGAGGTGGAGCGCCCGGCGCTGGTCGTGTCCCTGGGCACGCCTGGCGGACTCGGCGACGGGGTTCCGTCCCTGGGAGCTGCCGAGGTCGGCGCGACACCGCTACCTCCCCCGCCGGTCCCGCAGCTCGACTCGCCTCGCCGCGTCGGCGGCAACATTCGCCCGCCGGAACGAACCCTGTTCAAGGCGCCGGCCTACCCGCCCGCAGCGCAGGCCGCGCGAATCGAAGGCATCGTGGTTCTCGAAGCGGTCATCGACGCGCAGGGCGTGGTGCAGAACGTCACCGTCCTCCGGTCAATCCCGCTCCTTGACCGCGCGGCCGTCGAGGCCGTTCAAGCGTGGCGCTACACGCCGACGCGACTCAATGGCGTAGCGATTCCGATCATGATGACGGTTTCCGTCAGGTTCTCACTCAAATGAGTGACGCCTCATCGAACAATCGGCGTGACGACGACCTTCCGGACGGCCACCTGTGAATGATCGCCCTGGATCATGATTGGTCCGGGCGTGAGTTCGGCGTTGTCGAGTGCGCCGCCGGTGATTCCGCCCAGGGGCGAGTTGTCCTGCACCTTCTGACCGTTGAGCATGACCGTGACGCGGTCACCGACGACAACGGCCGATAGTTCCTGCCACTGGCCCGCGCGTCTGCTCGCATTCACTGACGGCGCTATCCGGCCGTAGATTGCCGCGTGGCCAAGGACCGACACGGGCTCGCCGACATCATCGAGCAGCTGCAGCTCGTACCGGCCCCGCAGATACAGGCCACTGTTGCTCCCGGTTGCGAGCCGGTACTCCATCTCAATCTTGAAGTCGAAGAATTTCTGTTTCGAAACCAGGTTGTTTGCCGGAGGCACATTCGCCAGCAGTCCATCAATGACCCCCCAGAACCTGGGACGCTCGGGGTGCTGAACGGCAAACGCCTCCATTGTCGTGCCGTCGAACAGCACGACCGGCGTGCCGTACTTCTGCGGGGCGTTGGCATCTGAGGCCGGGAACTCAGGCCGCTTGGTGCCGACCCAGTTCACCACTCTGTCCACAGCGGGCGCTCCGCGCCGGCCGCCGGTGCTCAGCGTATGGTGTCCGACCATGCGACCGCCCTCGAGGCGCCCGCGATACTCAGGGCCAAACGGGTTTCCTTGCCTGCCCCTCTGGAAGATCAACTCGCCGCCTTCCACCTTGACGACCAATAGATCGAAAGGACTGCCAACCCGGTCCAGGAATCGGCCGGTCAACGTGCCTCCGCTGTCCGTGATCTCCAGCCAATACACCAGGGCGCTGTCATCGCCCGTGCCAGTCAGGTTCCAGGAACCGACAAACGGTGACTGTTCGGCCCGGGCAGCCGGCGCCGACACCGACGCCGCCACGAGGACACCAAGGACGATGAGCCGATTGGAGAGGAGTCGCATGAACGCTATCCTACGCTACAATTCCCGCGTGCAAGTCATTCGAAACCGAGAAACCTACGACGTTTGTATTGTTGGCTCCGGGGCGGGTGGGGGCATGGCTGCCAAAGTCCTGACCGAAGCCGGTGCCAACGTCGTGATGCTCGAAGCGGGCGTGAACTGGGACCCGGTCAGCGACAGTCACATGTTTGCCTGGCCGTACGACTCGCCGCGCAGAGGCGGCGGGACTCCGGAACGGCCCTGGGGTGAGTTTGGCGCATGGATAGGCGGGTTTTCGATTGACGGCGAACCCTACACGACGGCGCCCGGTAACAGCTTCCAGTGGTTTCGCACGCGCATGCTGGGTGGCCGCACCAACCACTGGGGCCGCATTTCGCTCCGTTTCGGCCCGAATGATTTCCGCCGCAGGAGTCTGGACGGCCTTGGCGACGACTGGCCGATTACGTACGACGACGTGAGGCCGTATTACGACCAGGTCGATCGATTCATCGGCCTGTTCGGCAGCATGGAGGGCCTGCCGAACGACCCGGACGGCATCTTCCAGCCGCCGCCCGAGCCACGGTGCTACGAACATCTGATCAAACGGGCGTCCGATCGCCTGAACATCACGTGCATCCCGAGCCGCCTGTCCATTTTGACCAAGCCTTTGAACGGACGTTCGGCCTGTCACTACTGCGGTCAGTGTTTCCGCGGCTGTGCGGTCCATGCCAACTTCTCTTCCCCATCGGTGCTGTTGCCGCCGGCGATGGCCACGGGGCGACTGACCATCATTACCGAAGCGATGGCGCGCGAGGTCACGGTCGACACGCAGGGACTGGCGTCGGGCGTGGCGTACATCGACAAGACGACGGGACGTGAAAATCACGTGCAAGCCCGCATCGTCGTGCTTGCGGCCAGCGCGTGCGAGTCCGCGCGCATTCTCCTCAATTCCAAGTCGTCACAGTTTCCGCAGGGCCTGGCAAACTCGAGCGGGGTGGTGGGCAAGTACATCACCGACAGCACCGGCGGCAGCGTCAGTGCGTTCGTGCCGCAGTTGATGGATCAAATCCCACACAACGAAGACGGGGTGGGCGGTGCGCACCTCTATATGCCCTGGATGCTGGACAACAGCGCGCTCGACTTCCCGCGCGGGTATCACATTGAAATTGGCGGCGGCATGGGCCTGCCGGGATCGGGTTTCGGCGGCGGCATCCAACGCTTCAGTGGGTATGACGGCGGGCGGGAGATTGGCGGCTACGGCGCGGGCCTCAAGGCGGACTATCGACGCTTCTACGGTTCAACCGTCAGCTTCGCCGGCCGGGGCGAGATGATCCCCAACGAGGACTGCTACTGCGAGATCGATCCGGATACCGTCGACAAGTGGGGCATCCCCGTCCTGCGCTTCCACTGGAATTGGACGGACCACGAGCGCAACCAGGTGAAACACATGCAGGAGACCTTCCGCGCGATCATCGCGGAGATGGGTGCGACCCCGATGTCCGCGATGCCGTCCCGGGAGCGCGGCTACGGAATCTCCACCGGGGGCAGCATCATCCACGAGCTGGGAGTCACGCGTATGGGCAACGACCCGAAGACGTCCGTGGTCAACAAGAACTGCCAGGCTCATGACGTCAAGAACCTGTTCGTGGCGGATGGCGGGCCGTTTGTGTCGCAGCCGGACAAGAATCCGACGTGGACGATTCTGGCGCTCTCCTGGCGAACCAGCGATTTCATCGCCGCAGAGCGGAACAGGGGTGCACTATGAATCGCCGCGCGTTGCTGAAACTGGCGGCGGCCGCGCCGATGGCCGCGGCGTTTTCGTGGACCGGTGAAGAGGTCGTCCATGCGAGCCGGCTGAGCCGGGTCGCCCAGGAGCCGTTCACCCCGGTCTTCTTCACCGCTCACGAATACGAGACAGTGAAGATCCTGGTCGACCTGATCATTCCGAAGGACGACCGTTCAGGCAGTGCGACCGACGCCGGCGTGCCGCAGTTCATGGACTTCATCCTCAACGAGCAGACGGGCCGGCAGAACGCCATGCGAGGCGGACTGGCCTGGCTCGATCTGGAATGCCATCGCCGCTTCGACCGTGACTTCGCGTCATCGAGCGACGCGCAACAGCGTGCGATGCTCGACGACATCTCCTGGCCTCAGCGCGTGAAGCCCGAGGCATCGCACGGTGTGCCCTTCTTCAACAGCTTCCGTGATCTCACCGCCAGCGGCTTCTTCTCGAGTCAGATGGGCATCGAGGACCTGCAGTACACGGGAAACACGTTCGTGCCTGAATGGAACGGCTGCCCTGACGAGGTGTTGAAGAAGCTGGGCCTCCGACCGGCGGCTGAGTAGCACTGGATGGCGGCCCTTCGAATCTTCAGCGTCTCGTTCCTTGTTCTCTTTCTTGAGATTGCGCTGATTCGCTGGCTGCCGGCGAATATTCGGCTGCTCTCCTTCTTCTCGAACTTCATTCTGCTGGCCAGTTTCCTCGGCATCGGCCTCGGCTGCCTGCTGGCGAACACCCGCGTCAGACTGTTCGGATGGTTCCCGATCGTACTGCTGGGCATGGTCGCCGGAGCCGCGGTGTTCCGCCTTGAAGTGAACGTGGTGGCAACCGGAGCGATCTATTTCAGCAGCGGCACGAGCGAAGACATCCTGCAGATTGAAAGCGTTCTGCTGCTGCCGGCGATCTTCTTCGTGGTGGTCGCGCTCTTTACGGCCGTTGCCCAGCGCATGGGCCGTGAAATGACCACACTGCCGTCCCTGGCGGCGTACTCCTGGAATGTCGCCGGCAGTCTGGCCGGCGTGGTAACCCTCGGAGCGATCTCGTGGGCCGAGCTTCCGCCTTCGGTGTGGTTCGGGATCGCGGCCGTGATCGCCATCCCGCTCCTGCACGCCGCAGAACCCCGTCTCGCGCCCGCCGGTCGGGGACTGAGCACGGTCGGTGTCGCCGCGCTTGTCACCACGGTCATCGTGGTTCACATCATCTCTGCAGAAGCCTTGTGG
>JAHEFO010000254.1 GCA_024640135.1 Acidobacteriota bacterium | reverse complement strand
TGCGCGCTGCGTGCTGGGTGCTGCGTGCTGGGTGCTGGGTGCGGGGTGCTACGTGCTGGGTGCTGGCACGGGCCGCTGGCAGGACGGCGGCGAGGAGGGCGACCGCCAGTATCAGCGCTTGGCCCAGGACCGCAGCTGTTCCAGGAAGTTGAGGGGTTCGCGCATTCGAACAGCCACTGTGATCCCCACATAAACGAGCGAGTATGTGCCGAGCACGGCGACAGCGCGCACGAACTGGCCGTTCGCAGGAATGGAGAGCTTCACGAACCACGCCACGGCCGCAGCGACACCGGCGATCATCCAGAGCTTGAGGAGATAGGGCACCAGGTGCGGCGACCGTACCAGGCCGAGCCGATCGTCGAGCCATTTGCGCAGGAGCACGAACTCTATCCAGCCGCTGATTCCGATGGCGGCGCCCAGTCCCGCGGCGCCCCACTTCGGATCCAGTCCCAGGGCACGCACCACGGGTATTGCGAGCACGGCGCCGAGCACTCCCCGCACGCTGAGGCGGACGATCGACGCTTTGAGCGGCGTCACGGTATCGCCGATTGCATAGAACGCCGTCGCGAGCAGGCCACCCATCGAGGCTCCCGACAGCCCGATCGACATGGCGCCAAGGATCACCCAGACATAGACGACGTCCTCGCCGGTGAACTGGCCGCCCAGGTAGACGAGCCCAACCAGGAGGTCGCCGAGGGCGATGAAGGCGACGGCACAGCCCACCAACAGATAGGCGGTGTGGCGCAGCGCGGCATCCAGCGGTCCGGCGAGTCGCGACCCGGTGGTCTCACTGTCAGACGCCGCGGCCGACAGCTCCGGCAGCATCGCGGCCGAGATGGCGACCGCGAACAGACCCACGGGCAGCGAGTACAGCAACTGCGCATAGTTGAGGCCGGCGATGGCACCGGTCGAGACGAAACCGGCAATGGCAATCTCGATCCAGGTGCCGACACGTCCGGTAAGGCCGCGCCCCGCGGCCGGCAGCACGTTGCGGCCCACGGCCCGGAGATGCGCGCGGCCCGTCTCCGATCCCGGCGCCGGGCGATCCATCGACCGGATGACCCAGGGCAGCTGCACCAGTAACTGCAGCAGCGCGCCCGCCAGGGCGCCCCACGCGGCCGCGACCGCAATGTTGGATTGGCCGCGCCCGGGGCCTGCCCAGATCAACGCGAAGACAATCGAGACGGACGACAGCACGGGCACGACGTACGGCAGGAAGAAGCGTCGATGGCTGTTCAGAACGCCCAGGCACCACGAGCCGAGGACCAGCAGGCCCACTGCCGGAAAGAGGATGCGGACCAGCCTGACGGTGATCTCCGCCTTGTCTGTTCCGAATCCGGGAACGATCCACGCCACGAGAAGGGGGGCCAGCAGCACGCCCGCCAGGACGATGGCGCTGACGATCAACGTGTGGATGGATGCCACTGCCCAGGCGAGACGGGCGGCCTCGCCGCGCGCCCCTTGCGCGAGCAGGCGAGCGTGCCGGGGGACGAACGCGGACAACACCACGCGCTCACCGAGAGTGCCTTGCAGCACTGCTGGTATGCGGAGCGCGGCACCGAACGCGTCGGCCGCATCCGACGTGCCCAGGTACTGCGCGAAGAATCGTTCCCGGATGAGTCCGGCGACGCGGCTCAGCGAGACAGCCAGTGCGACGTGCGAGGCTCCCCTACGCATCTGACACTACAGACTCCGCGACTGTCCCGACCCAGGGCATATGGCATCTCCCGTCAACCGGACCGCGCCGACGCGTCCTACAGCTTGCCGATGATCACCCTGGCCAGGGTCTGAGCGTCGCGCTTGCGCTGGTCGAAGGTTTGCGCCAACCAGGCATTGTCGGAGGCCTTGGCATCGGCGGCGATCTTCTTGATGTCGAGGTTCCTGACGTCGATCGCCGCACGACTGGCCGGGGGCTTTGGCGGGCCATTGTAGGCGGCCACGCTGAAGGTAAGGTTGCCGACACGGATCCAGAGTCCGCCGTCGTCCAGGTTGATGCGCGCCTGGTCGCCGATGCCCTCGATGTCGCCGTAGCGAGACGCGCCCACCAGCGCGCCGGCCATCACCGTGTCGACCGCCGACGTGCTCACGTCCTTGCCCAGTTCGCCCTTCGCCGCCTTGTCCTTGACCGCGCCGACCGCCTGGTCGAGCTGCTGCTGCGCCTCCTCGGCACTCACGTCCCGGGTCGCGTTCTCGAACCAGCGGGTGGCGACTGCCTGGGAAGCGTGCACCGTCAACATGCTGATTCTCGCTTCGACCGTCCGTTCGTCGGACGCCCAGCTGTAGATGCAGCCCATCACTTTGATCTGCCTCAGCTCGTCCTGCGGCGCGCCAAAGGTCGTCGACACGAGCTCCGGCGTCAGCAGTTCGCAGCCTTTCGTGCGCATGCTCTCGTCGAAGGTCGCAGCGGAGCCGGAAGCCGCCGCACTCGCCACGTTGTCGTCACTCGCCGGAGCGGCGCCTCCGCCATTCTCGCCCCCACCACACGCCACCAGCTGGCAACCCACGGCAATCGCGACCAGGCGCCACAGCATCTTTCGAATCATCGAACCTCCCACTGACGACATGAGCGGCGTCGTCGCCGGCACCATGGTACACGCCCCGTCTGGATGCCGCACCAGCCGTCGGCTGATCGCCACCGACGTCAGCGCCGACCGCGCAGGACGCCAGGCAGTCCGTCTCGCAGGAGGATGGCCGATCGGAGCGCGGTGGCCAGCCATTCCACGGATGATCGGCGAATACCAGTGTTCACGCTCATGGACGGACTCAAGTCTTCCTGAAACGATCCGGGTTAGGATCGGGCGTCGATGATCGGCACTACTGTCTCGCGCTACAAAATTCTGTCCACGCTCGGTGGGGGCGGGATGGGTGTCGTCTACGAGGCGGAAGACACCGAACTGGGGCGCCACGTCGCCATCAAGTTCCTGCCGCCGGAGACCGCGCAGAGCACGGAGACGCTGGAGCGCTTCAAGCGCGAGGCGCGGACGGCCTCGGCGCTGAACCATCCGCACATCTGCACGATTCACGACGTCGGCACCCATGAAGGGCAGCCGTTTCTCGTCATGGAGAAGCTCACCGGCCAGACGCTCAAACACGTCATCGGCTCGGGTGCGATGCCGGTCGACGAGGTGGTGAAGCTCGGCGCGCAGTTCGCAGACGCGCTCGACGCGGCGCACCGCGCCGGCATCGTCCATCGTGACCTCAAGCCAGCGAACCTGTTCGTGACCGAGCGCGGCGACGGGAAGATTCTCGACTTCGGACTGGCGAAGACGAGCGGCGGCCCGATTGACGCCGCGGAGTCCACCAAGGCGGCGGAGTTCCAGACAGAGGCGGGCACCGCGGTTGGAACGGTCGCGTACATGTCACCCGAGCAGGCACGAGGACAGGCGGTGGACGCCCGAAGCGACCTCTTTTCGCTGGGCGTCGTGCTGTACGAGATGGCGACGGGGCGGTTGCCGTTCCGGGGGAAGAGTTCGGCCGAGATCTTCACGGCGATTCTGAGCACGGAACCGGCGCCCCCGAGCCAGCTCAATCCCGACGTTCCGCCGAGGCTCGAAGACGTGATTGTCAAGGCGCTCGAAAAGGATCCGTCGCTCCGCTACCAGACCGCGGCCGACCTGCGCGGCGACCTGCGGCGACTCCTGCGTGAGTCAAGCGCCGCGCCGAGGACGAGCGCCGCCCCCGCATCGGCCTTCGGCGTGCAATCTCCGTTGCCGGCGAAGGACGTTCCGGAATTGCCCCGCGGCGCCTGGGTCGGCGTGATTGCCGTGGCCCTTGTCGTGCTCGGCTACCTCGCGATGCGCGGCGGCGTGCCCGGAGGATCGAGGGACGAGGCAGGAGCCCCGGCGAACGTCACGGCTGCCCCCCAGAAGTCGATCGCGGTGCTGCCGTTCGCCGACATGAGCGAACTGCGCGACCAGGAGTACTTCGCGGACGGTCTCGCCGAAGAACTGATGGGGCTGCTGTCGAAGATCCCGGCATTGAAAGTGCCGGCGCGCACGTCGTCGTTCTCCTTCAAGGGGACGCCGGCGACAATCGCCGACATCGCCAGCGCGCTTGGGGTCGCGCACGTGCTCGAAGGCAGCGTGCGCAAGTCCGGCGACCAACTCCGGGTCAACGCCCAGCTTGTGCGCGTCGACGACGGCTTCCTGCTCTGGTCCGAGACCTACGACCGGAAGCTCGATGACGTGTTCAAAGTGCAGGATGAGATCGCGGCCGCGGTCGTCAGCGCACTCGAAGTGTCGCTGCTCGAGGGTGAAATGCCGCAGGCGACGCCGACGCACAGCCAGGAGGCGTATTCGCTGTACCTCCAGGCGCGCTCGCTCCACTATCGGGGCACGCACGAAGACAACCTGACCGGCATCCGCTACCTGGAGGAAGCGCTGAAGCTCGATCCCGGGTTCGCGCCTGCCTGGTTCGGGCTCGGCGACGCGCTCGTCTACGACTTCGTCCAGTTCGGCGGCAGCGGTGGGCACCAGGAGGTACGGCGCCGGGCTGGCGACGCCGCCGAGCAGGCGCTCCGGCTCGACCCGGAGCTGGCGGACGCCCACTTGCTCATGGCGCGGGTGCTCGGCGAGCTCGACTGGAACTGGCCGGCCGCCGAGGTCGAGTTGCGTCGGGCCGTCGCCCTCGATCCGAACAACATGCTCGCACTCTGGATGACATCCGTGTATCTGACGATCGCCGACCGGCTCGACGAGGCGTGGAGCTTCGCAGAACGCGTGGCTGCCGTTGATGCGGTGAGTTGGGGTTCCTACTGGGCGAGGGGCGACGTCCAGCTCCGCATGGGCCGGCTGGGCGACGCCGAGGCGTCGTACCGAAAGGCGACGGAACTCAACCCGACCAGCTCCGCCATGTATACCTGGCTCGGGATTGCGTTGCTGCGACAGGGGAGGCCCGAAGAGGCGCTCGCCGCGATCGAGCGAGAACCCGACGAAGGCTGGCGACGGTGGGGACGGGCCCTCGCTCTGGATGCGCTGGGACGGAGCGGCGAAGCGGACCGGGAGCTGGCCGCCCTGACCGCTGGTTTCGCCGACAGCCGCGCGTGGAGCGTTGGATCGATTCACGCCTGCCGCGGTCAGCTTGACGAGGCTTTCTCCTGGCTCGAGCGTGCCGACCGCCAGCACGACGGGCAACTGCCGCTCATCAAGGCCGACCCATGCACCAGCCATCTCGAGCGCGACCCACGCTACGGCGCGCTCCTGAAGAAGCTCGGGATTCCGAACTAGGACCGTCATGCCTGGGGGCAGCCCCTTGATGCGGCCTATCGGCGATGGAGTATCGTCGAGCGACGAAAGCGCTGCAGCAATTCAAGAGTCCGGGCGCTGACCACCTACCCAGGCAGATCGCTGTTGCCGCAGTCCCGATAGAGCTTCCAACTACCGTCAGGTTGGCGCTGGGCAATGCTCAGCCACTTCCCGTCGGAGACACTGGGTTCGCCACCCGCCTTTGGCGTGCGGGTCCAGGAGCCCTCGGTACGGAACAAGATCCAATCAGGACTCAAGGCCCGAACCTCCACAATCTCATTCGAGCCTTCGAAGCTGTACGCGGCGCGTTGCTCCTCCATCCACGCCTGAATAGCCTCGCGCCCAACGAGCGCCGGCATGTTGGGTTGCATCCGGATGGCATCGTCGGTGTACACCGCAGCATTCGACCCGAGTTCGCCGGCTTTTACGACAGCATCCCATCCGCTCATCATGTCATCGATGATGGCTCGGGCTTCGGTGTCCGAGAGCGTAGGCTCGGGCGCCTGTTCAGCGGGGCCACAAGCTGACAAGAGCACAACCGTCAGAGCGCCTGCGACTGCCGAAACTCTGTGCTTCATGATACTCCTCCCTTGTGTGAAGGCCGTGACGTCACTCCCGAGGACGATGTTATCTCTCAACGACTTTGGCAAGTCAAACGCCGCGCCGACCCGCCCCAGCATCGGAGGGCCGTCGTCGACTTCTATGACGTGGAAGGGTCGCGTCAAACCCGAACAGAGAGCCGGCAACTTCGTCCGCTGGACCTGACCGCCGAACGACCACGCCTAGCTCTGCGAGTGAA
>JAHEFO010000038.1:7139-22072 GCA_024640135.1 Acidobacteriota bacterium | reverse complement strand
GACGAGTACGTGATGTCCGGGTCGCCAATGCGCCGCGTATAGGTCGACGGCATCCCGGCATTGAACGCGGCCAGGCTGGAGAACGTGTACATGCCGAGATAGTTCGACATGTCATCCGACGTGTAACGGCCGCCCTCGACCAGAACCCCCGCCCGCCAACTGTGCAGGCCGCGGATGTAGTCGAGATCGGTGGCCGCTTCCACCTCGAACTGATTCTGTCCACCTGTCACCTGCGCTCCCCCGCTGGTGAACGCGTCGATGACCCTGACGGCCGGCGCTTCAACCGCGGCAGCATCCGAAGACGATGCCCAGGCGAGCTGGAGGCGAGACTCGGTGTAGAAACGCCTGCCGACCGGACCACCCTCGGCCAGTCGCAAGACGTTCGTCGTCGAACTCGACGTGAACGCACGGTCCAGCAGGTTGAATCCGCCGATGCCCTGGTTGCGAGTCTCCCGTTCGTTCCGGTCGAAGCTCACGCGCACGCTGTGATCGGGATTGAGAGCGAAGTCCACCCGGAGCCCCAGGCTTGTCACGTCGGTCGGCCGCCGCAGCGACTGGGCCAGCGTCGAGCCATCAGCCAGGACGGCGAGGAGGTTCGGGGACGTGTATTGCGACGTCCCTCCATAGTTGGCGGAAAACGAGGCCTTGTTGGGAATGACGGTGCCCGACAGGAACGCCCCGTACTGCCGCGTCTGTTCATCGCCCTTCTTGGGCGTAAACGGGTTGTTCGCCGACAACGCATCGTCATAGAACGTCCCGTTCACGCTGCCGCGCATCGGCCCGGCGCCCGGTTGCGTCTTGATGTCGATAAACAGGAAGCCGTCCTTGCCTCCATGATTCTGCGCAGCCATGGCGTCCATTCGGGGGAGCCGGATGGACTTGATCTGGGACTTGTGCGGCAGCATCCCGCCAGAGAAGCCGTCGACGCGGATTCTCGAGCCTGGCGGCGACATGGCTTCGAGCACGGCCGCCATTTCATCGGGATCATCCGGTAGCGCTTCAATCATCTCGCGCGTGAGCACCGTCGAAAACGCCAGTCCCAGCGGATCGAGGCCTTCCGTCTGGGGATCGCGCGACACCGTCACGTCTTCAGCCACGGCCTCCAGCCGGAGCGTGACCCTTCGCCGGTTGTCGCCGGGGCGGACGCTGACATCCCGCACGGTCTCAACCTCGAAACCGGGAAAGGTCACGACCAGGGTGTAGCGGCCCAGGGGAAGAACGTCAAACGTGGCCACGCCGGCTCCAGAGGCTTTCACCGGAGCGAGGGCTGCTCGTCTCTCCAGATCGCCCTGCCCCGTGATGACCACTGTCGCTTCGGGCAGAACCGCGCCCGTCTGATCGACGACAGTCACCAGCAGTTTGCCGGCAGGCACAGCCTGGCTGGCATGAACGCCGGCCGATGCGGCGAGACCCAGCACCAGGCACATCACTCCCGTCGCTTGCATGCGCATCCTCTTCATGGGCAATTGACCATCGGAAATCTGTAATCAGCAATCAGGTATTGGCTCAGCCGCGAGGCTCAGCCGCAGATCCGAAAAGTGGTTGGCCTTAAGAATAGCGCAGACTTACCCGTCACCGGGCGTGGGAACTGCCGAGCTCTGCTCCTGCGCGGAATCTTTCCGGACTATCAGAAGCCTTCCAGGACCGTCTTGCCGATCGCGGCACCCGTTTCCTGATACGCATGCGCCGCTTTCAGGTGTGCCGCGGTGATCCGCCCCATCGTCCGATTCGCGGTCGTGACCAGCGAACCGTCATCAATGGCATCAGCCACGCGGCAGAGCAACTGGTGTTGCGCGTCCATATCGGCGGTCTGAAACAGTGACCGCGTAAACATGAATTCCCAATGGAGCGAGATCGCCTTTCTCTTCAACAACCTGATATCGATGCACGAAGGATCAGGATCATCAATCACCCCGAACTTGCCCTGGGGAGCAATGATGTCCGCCACGACAGGAAAATGCGCGTCCGTCCCCGTCAGTCCCGCCACGTAGCGAGGCGCGATGTTCAGCGCCTGCAACTCAGCCCTCATGTCCTCTCGATGGCTGATGACGTGCTGAGCCCCCAGTCTCCGGCACCACTCGACGGTCTCCGGTCGAGATGCGGTGGCCACCACGTTGAGTCGCGTGAACGTGCGGGCGAGTTGGATCAACATGGAACCGACGCCACCGGCTCCACCGATGACCAGCAGGGTGTCATGCTCACCAGAGCCCTCAGGTACTTCGAACCGATCGAACAGCAGTTCCCACGCGGTGATTGACGTCAGGGGCAATGCGGCTGCGTCACGGTGCGACAGCGAGGCGGGCTTTCTGCCGACGATTCGCTCGTCAACGATGTGCAGCTCGCTGTTGGTGCCTGGCCGGTCCAGTGCTCCGGCATAGAACACGTCATCACCCGCACGGAAGCGCGTCACGTCACGGCCAACGGCCCTGACAACGCCGGACGCGTCCCAGCCGATCACCTTGTATCCGGCTTCAGGACTGACGCGCGATCGGATCTTGACATCGACTGGATTGACGGAAATCGCCCTGACCTGGACCAGCAGGTCCAGGGGGCCGGGCACCGGATCGTCAAGCTCGATATCTTCAAGGCTCCCGTCAGCATCAATGGGACCATGGTGAGAATATCCAACCGCCTTCATCTCCTGTCTCCCTTCAACAAGGTCCGGCACGGGCATGAACCAATGACCCCTCTTCGTCCTCCGGAGATGAGTCGTGGCTCATAAAGCCTGGAGATCACTGTATCTCTCGCGCGTCCTTTTGCCATGGATCAGCATCCTGTTCCGCGGAAAGCGGATCGACGCAAGCCGCCAGTCCCACTCCGGACGTCCCGGCACTGGCGGCGACCACCTTCTGGTTCATCTGCCGGGCCGCGGCTGCTGGACGGCCGCAATCCAGCGATCCACGCGCTGTTCGAGGATTGTCAGCGGCAACGCCCCACCGCCGAGCACGGTGTCATGGAACGCGCGGATATCGAATGCGGCGCCGAGGGCGCCTTCCGCCCTGCGGCGCAATTCCTGAATCTTCAGCATACCGATCTTGTAGCTGGTCGCCTGGGCGGGCAGGACCATGTAGCGACGCACTTCCGAGCGCGCCTGCGCTTCGGTGATGGCGCAATTGTCCATGAAATACTGCACCGCCTGTTCCTGCGTCCAGCCCTTCGAATGCAGCCCGGTATCGAGCACCAGCCGAATGGCGCGCCAGATCTCAGACCCAAGCCGCCCGAATCGCGAGTACGGATCCTGATACGTCCCGGGCATCTGCGTGGCGAGCCATTCCGAGTAGAGGCCCCACCCCTCGGAATACGCCGTGAATCCGGCCTGCGTGCGGAACGTCGGGATGCCGGTCAGCTCCTGCGCAATCGAAATCTGCATGTGGTGGCCCGGCAAGCCTTCGTGATACGCGATCACTTCCAGCTCACGCTTCGGCATGGCTGTCATGTCGGAAAGGTGCGCGTAGTAGACTCCGGGCCGCGATCCATCCGGCGTGCCCGGAAAGTAGTGCTGGGCCGCGCCGGGCTGCTCACGGAACGGTTCGACACGCTTGACGACCAGGTCCGCCTTCGGCAGGATGCCGAAGAACTCGGGAAGGACCTTCTTGATCTTCTCGATAGCCGCCGTGGCGTCCTTGATGTAGGCCTGTCGTCCCTCGTCGGTATCGGGATAGTAGAAGAGCCGGTTGTCCTTGTTGTCACGCAGTTCAGCAAAGAACGCCTGCAGATCGCCCTTGAACCCGACCTCATCCTTGACCGCCAGCATTTCGGCGCGCAGGCGCGCGACCTCGGACAGGCCGATTCTGTGAATTTCGTCCGCCGTCAAATCGGTCGTGGTCTGATTGGCCAGCCGCTCGTTGTAAAACGCGGCCCCATTCGGCAAGGCACTGACGCCTGAGGTCTGCTCGGGCGCCTTCGCCATGTCCTCCTTCTCCCACGCGATCAGCTCGGCATAGGCCGCCTTGAAGGGGCCGGTCAGCGCCGTCCGCACGGCCCCCCGCATCGCGCTGGCCCTGGCCTCGTCAATCTTGCCGGCCTTCTGCAGGGCGTCGATCTTCGCCTTGGCGTCAGCCCACACCGCGCTGTCGGTTCCGCTCTCGTCGAACGGGGCCCCGGTGATGATCTTCGTGGACTCGTCAATCACGAACCCGTACGAGAATTTCGGCGGCCGCACGCCCTCGACCGCGTTGTGCCTGGACACCTCAATCAACTGGCGCAGGGCGCGGCCGGACTCGCTGATGCGCTTGATGTAGGCGTCCATGTCCGCCGCGTCCTCCACGGAATGAAAGGCGATCAGCAGCTGCGGGAAGAATCCATGGATCGCCGTCATCTGGTCGAAGATATAGGCGTTGTCGCGAAAGGGGACGGCCGCCTCAGCCTGGGCCAGCTGATACGCCCAGATGTCGTACGACGTCTGCGCCTCCGGGCTCAGCCTGGCGTAATCGAAGGTCTTCTTCATCTCCGCTACGGTGGCGCGCTGCCAGGCCAGTTGCTTGTCCTGGGCCTCGACCGACATGTCGTCGATCGCGTCAGACTTGCGGCCAAGAAAGGTCTGAGTAATCGGGCTGAACGCAAGCTGCTCCTCGAATCGCGCCTCGAACCAGGCATTGATACGGGTGGTTTCATCGTCGGCGGCCTGGGCGGCGACCGTCTGTGCGGCGAGCCTCGAGTTCTGAACCAGCGGAACACTCAGGATCATCAGGGCGACGCCAGCCATGGAAGCGAGGAGCAGTCTGTTCATGGTCCGGGAATGTTATCAGGGGAACCTCGCTGATCGACGGCTCCCGTGACACCTGGACCCCACTTCCCTTCCGCGCTACGCTCTGCCACATGACACACACATCGCTTACCCGACTGGCGCTGTCCGGGGCAGCCGTGCTGGGCTCCATGGTCGTTTCCGGTCAGCAGATGACACCGGCGACTCAGAGCTTCGATCTGCTGATCCGCCACGGCCGTGTGTTCGACGGCACAGGCAATCCCTGGTTCCCCGCGGACATCGGGGTTCAGGACGGACGGATTGCCTTCGTTGGAAATGCGGGAGATGCCAAGGCATTGCGCATCATCGATGCTGCCGGCAAGTACGTCTCGCCGGGGTTCATCGATATCCACTCACACGCCGACGATGGGTCGAGTCCCAGGGGTGGGTTTCGGGACGACGATCCACAAATCCGTGCGGCACCAAACCTGGTGAGCCAGGGCATTACCACCGTGGTGGTCAACCAGGACGGCCGGTCGCCGTGGCCGGTGGCCGGGCAACGTGCGTTGATTGAGAAGAACCACATTGGCCCGAATACGATGTTGCTCGTCGGCCATGGCGCCGTGCGAACGCAAGTCATGGGACGCGACTCCCGGCGTCCGGCGACCGCCGACGAAGTCGCGCAGATGCGCCAACTCGTGAAGCAGGCACTCCAGGAAGGCGCATCGGGGTTGTCCGCCGGCCTCGAATATGAGCCAGGGCGATGGAGTACGACCAGCGAGCTGATTGAGCTGGCGAAAGAGCTGCCGGCATTCGGTGGCGTGTACATTTCGCATGAGCGCAGCGAGGGCAGCGACCCCCTCTGGTATGTGCCGAGTCAGGACGGTCCCGGCCCGCCCACGCTGCTGGACTCCGTCGCGGAGACCATTGAGATCGGCGAGCAGAGCGGCGCACGCGTCGTGGCGTCGCACATCAAGGCCAAGGGAGCCAACTACTGGGGATCCAGTGCGGCCGCCATCAGCCTGATCGAGCGGGCGCGGGCCCGCGGGGTGGACGTCTGGGCCGATCAATATCCCTATGCCACCAGCGGCACTGACGGATCGACCGTGCTGATTCCTTCGTGGTCGACGCGTGGTGCTGACGGAGGCCGCGGGAACCCGGCTGGCACCGGCCGGGTTGAGGCGCTGCGCCAAACGCTTGCAAATGCCGAACAATCGTCAGCCGTGCGGGCCGACATTGCGCACGAAATCGCCCGTCGAGGGGGTGCCGACAACGTGGTGATCTATGAGTACACCGACAAGTCGCTGTACGGAAAGACTCTTGCCGAAGTCGCGCGACTCTGGAATGTGAGCGCGGTTGAAGCGGCCATTCAGATTCAGATGGAAGGCCTGCCCAATCGGGCCGGCGGTGCCAGGATGCGAGGCTTCTCGATGGACGAGTCCGATCTCGACGCGTACGCGCGTCAGCCGTGGGTCGCCACCTCGACCGACGCGGGCATCTCGTTGCTCGACGGACCGGCGTCAACGCATGCCCGGTTCTACGGAACCTTTCCGCGCAAGATCCGCCGCTACGCGATCGAGCGGGGTGCCATCTCGATTGAATCGGCCATTCGCTCGTCGACGTCCCTGCCGGCACAGATCATGGGCCTGCGCGATCGCGGTCAGATCCGAGCAGGCATGGCGGCTGATCTGGTCGTCTTCGACCTTGCCACCATTCGGGATACCTCCACATTCTTCGAGCCGCACCAGTATTCGGAAGGCCTCGACTACGTGTTCATCAACGGTGTCGCGGTCATCGACGGCACCAAGTTGACCTGGGCGCTGCCCGGACAGGTAATCACCCGGCGATAGTGTCCGGTCCTCTACCGCTGGTTCGCAATCGGATCTTCCCGGATCATCAGCGTCCCGCTGGCGGCTGACGACCCGATCGTGAGCCTGAGCTGATACGTGCCCGGCAGCAGCGGGCCTCCCCCGCCACCACCGCGGCCGCCCCCGCGCCCGCCGCCTCCCGACGACAGTCCGCCCGTCCAGGCGAATCGCGTGATGCCGGGCTTGGCTGGCACGGCGATGTCTCGCGACCGTCCATCAGGTGCAGTGATGGCAAGTGTCGCCATGCCGCCCGCCTCCGGCCCCATCGAGAAGGTGATCACCGGCGTGTTGACCAGATGGGTCCGGTCGCGCTGCTGGAAGCTGACGGGCCCGACATCGGGCGGGTTCTCGCCCGCCCAGGTGTTGTCGCCCATCGGCCCGCTCCGGCTCATGTCCGCCCACAGTGTCGCCGGTTGCTGCGTGAAGACGTGCACCGGTGCTGTCCCGATCGCCGGCGTCCACTGTTCCAGTGCCGAGATATCGTCGAGCACGTACAGGCCGCGACCGTGCGTGCCGGCGATGACGTCGCGATCGCGAGGCTGAATCTGGAGATCGTGCACCGCGACCGTGGGCAGGCCGTTGGTCATCGGCGTCCACGTCGCGCCGCGGTCGAGCGACACATGCACGCCGCCCTCCGTCCCGACGAACAGCAGATTCGGGTTCCTGTCGTCCTCGACGACGACATAGACAGGCTGGTCGGCTGGCAAGCCGTTCGAAAGCTTCGTCCACGTCCTGCCCGCATCGGTCGTCTGGAACAGCCACGGACGCCGGTCGTCACTCCGGTGGTTGTCGAATGCCACGTAGGCGGTGTTCGCGTCAGCTGCCGACGCCACGATGCGGCTCACCCAACTGGCGTGCGGCACCTCTGGAATCGTCGCGCCCACTTCAGCCCAGTTCGCCCCAGCGTCGCGCGTCAGCCACACATTGCCATCGTCTGTACCGGCCCAGATGAGGCCTTCGATCACGGGCGACTCCGAGAGACTGTAGATGGTCGCGTAGCTTTCAGCGCCCGTGCTGTCCGGTGTCAGGCCGCCAGTACCGTCCTGGTTCTTCGCCGGGTCGTTCTTCGAGAGGTCTGGACTGATGATGGTCCAGGTCTCGCCCTTGTCATGCGTTCTCAGCACGTGCTGCGTGCCGTAGTAAAGGACGCCCGGATCGTGCGGCGACAAGATGAAGGGCGTTGACCAGTTGAAGCGCAGCACGCCGCGCGCATCGGGTGCGTCAGGCGCGACGCCGGTGGCGGCCTGGAAATTGGTGATATTCGTCGGCAGCGCCCGGCGGGACGTATCAGTCCGGCCGATCGGATCGATCACCCGGAACGAGCCTACCGTGCCCTCGGAGTAGACGGTGCGCCAGTCGTTCGGGTCCACAGCCATGTACTGCCCGTCGTCCCAGTGCACCTTCCACGCCGCGTCGTTGCGAATGCCCAGGACATCGCGCGTGAAGCTCATCGTCCCGAATGAGCCGTTGTCCTGAAGACCGCCGTAGATGGCGTACGGATCCCGCGAATCGTACGTCACATGGTAGAACTGCGCGATCGGCAGATTGTCGTAGAAGACGAATGACTCGCCGTGATCGTACGTCAGCGTCAGGCCCTTGTCCTTCCCCAGATAGAAGACGTCCGGATTGTCCGGATCGATCCACATGGCATGGTGGTCATAGTTCGACCCGAACGGCGCCTGCGCCTGAGTGATCGTCTTGCCGCCATCAGTGGACCACCGGAAGCTCGTCGTGAGGACGTAGACACGTTGATCATCTGACGGGTTGATCCGGATCTGGCTGTAGTAGAACGGCCGATTGTTGTACCGGTTCACGAAGGTCCACGTCTCGCCGCCGTCCTCCGACCGGTAGACGCCCGAACCGAGCCTGGTCATGTCATCGCAGTCAGGGTCAGCCCCGCCGCGGCCGCCGCAGTTGGGCTGAAACCCGGCTTCGATGATCGCCATCACAATGTCGGGATTCTTGCGATAGATGTCGAGACCGATACGGCCGGTCGCCCCGGCCGGCAGGCCGTTGCCGAGCTTCTTCCATGTTCTGCCGCCGTCCGTGGTCTTGAACAGGCCGCCGTTCTCGCCGCCGCTGTCGAAGCGCCACGGGCGGCGCAGCCGCTGGTAGAACGCGGCAATCAGCGTGTCCGGCTGACGCGGGTCGATGACGAGGTCCGTCGCGCCTGTCATGCCGTCATCCGGCAGGCCGCCGCCGAGTTTCTGCCACGTGGCCCCGCCATCCGTCGTCTTGAACACCCCGCGCTGGCCGGTGTAGCCCCACAGGTTCCCTACCGCCGCCACATAGACGATGTTCGGATCGGCCGGGTGTGTGACGACGCGCGCGATCTGAAACGTGTCCTTCAGGCCTGCATTGCTGAACGTCCTTCCGGCGTCGGTGGACTTGTAGATGCCATCACCCCAGGCGACGCTGTTCCGGTTGTTCGACTCACCCGTGCCCACCCAGAGGATGTCGGGGTTCGGCTGGAACATCGCGACGTCGCCGATGGAAGACGTGCCGTAGTGCTCGAAGATCGGAGTCCATGTCGTGCCGGCGTTAAAGCTCTGCCAGACGCCGCCCGATGCCGCCGCGACGACCACGTGCCGGAAGTCGGAGTCCCGGGCGACCACGTCCGTGATCCGGCCACCGACGCTGGCCGGGCCAATGTTCCGCCAGTGGTAGTCGGCCACCGCCCCGGCCGCCATCCCACCCGCTGGAGCCGCGGCGACCTGAGCCTGCGGCCGCGCCATCATGAAAGCGGCCGCCAGCGTCGCACCGCCAATCGCCGCGTGTCTCATCCAACCATGACGCTTCATCAGACCCTCCACGATATGGCTTCTTGCCGGAAGAATAGCACTCAGGACTCGGCCTCCTCTATGGGTCCGCTGCCGGCTCTCCCCCACCGTCGGGCCCGCCACTGCCACGGTTGAGCCGCGTATCCGCTGCCGGGTCTTTCGTCTTGTTCGGACAGTCCAGGGTGTAGTGGAGGCCCCGCGATTCGCGGCGCATCGCCGCGCTCTCGATGATCAGATTGGCCACCAGGGCGACGTTGCGCAGCTCAACGAGATCCGGCGTGATTTTGAAATCCCAGTAGTAGTCCGAAATCTCTGCACGAAGCAGCTCGATGCGGCGACGCGCGCGCTGCAGCCGCTTGTCGCTTCGGACAATCCCGACGTAGCTCCACATGAGCCGGCGAATCTCGTCCCAGTTGAGCGCCACGACGATGGCATCGTCTGAATCGGTGGCATCGCCGGTGGACCAACTGGGCGGTGATGCGATGCCCGCAGCGGTGCACTCGCGGGCGGCCTCCGCAGCGCGAGCGGCGAAAACAACGCCCTCCAACAGGGAGTTGGACGCCAGGCGGCAGGCACCGTGAAGTCCCGTGTGAGCGCATTCCCCGATGGCGAAGAGCCCGGGAATGCTGGTCCGCCCGTGCGCGTCGGACACCACGCCGCCACATTGATAGTGCGCGGCCGGAACCACGGGAATGGGCTCGGACGTGATGTCGATGCCGTATTCCCGGCAGCGCGTGGCAATGGTCGGGAAGCGGTCTGCGACAAAACCCGCGTTCAGATGGGTCATGTCGAGAAACACCGAGTCGTCCCCCGATCGCTTCAACTCATTGTCGATGGCCCGGGCCACCACATCACGAGGCCCGAGCTCGAGATCGGGATGGTAGCGCTCCATGAACCGCTCGCCGCTGGCCAGGCGCAGGATGCCCCCTTCGCCGCGAAGCGCCTCCGAAATCAGGAACGACTTGGCGTGAGGATGGTAGAGCACCGTCGGGTGGAACTGCACGAACTCCATGTTCGCGACATCGGCGCCGATGCGATACGCCATGGCGACGCCGTCGCCGGTCGCCACGTCCGGATTGGAGGTGTAGACGAAGACCTTGCCGGAACCGCCAGTCGCCAGCACCGTCGCCCTGGCCGTGATGGTGTTCACGTGCCCGGATCGGGCGTCGAGCACGAACGCACCAACGCACCCGCTGCCGCCTCCCAACTTGGCCTTCGACAGCAGGTCGACGGCGATGTGATGATCGAGCAGGCGAATGCGCGAGTCCCGATTGACCGCGGCCTGGAGCGCACGTTGGATCTCGTGGCCGGTCACGTCCTGATAGTGGGCCACACGTCTCTGGCTGTGTCCGCCTTCGCGCGTCAGGTCGAGGCTGCCGTCTGCGTGCGCCGCGAATCGAACGCCGAGCTTCTGAAGCGCCCTGATGTGGGCCGGCCCCTCACGCACCGTCATTTCGACGACGGCCCGGTTGCAGAGCCCGTCACCGACCCGCATCGTGTCTTCGATGTGGGCGTCCATGCTGTCTTCGTCGCTCAGGACCGCAGCGATCCCCCCCTGGGCCCAGTTGGTCGCCGTATCGTCGGGACGCTTCTTGGTGACGATCGTCACGGTGCCGTGCTCTGCGGCAAGCAGGGCGAAGTACATCCCCGAAATCCCTGACCCGAGAACGAGGTAGTCGGTGTGCATGTCGCCCGGCATTCTCCGACTCTATCGGTAAAACATGTTCAGATTCGCGAAGATTCGTCCAGGCTCTACTTCACGACGCTCTGATACGGGCGCAGGTTCCAGTCGAGAAACGTCCAGACGCGATTCCACGAGTCGCGCTGTTCGGGGGTGTTGGATGGTGTGTAGTAGGCCAGATCGGTCGATTCACCGTCGCGCGTGTACTGGCGATCGAACAGGTGACCGCCTTGCGGGTCATCATAGATCTTCGTCTCCGACAGGCTGGCTTTGCGTGACCGCAGCGCGTCGACCAGTTGCTCGGCCTCCTCGAAATTCACGTCCGCGTCATTGCGGGTGATATGCACCAGGACGGGAATCTGCAGCTTGTCGACCTGATAGACCGGCGAGCGTTCCTTGTAGACGTCCCGTTGCTCGCTTGGCAGTCCGCCATACCGATTGGCCGGGTCAATGGCCATGTGCTGGCGCTCCACACCCTTCCAGGCCAGGCGCTGGAAGAGGTTTGTGACCGGCACCATCGCGACGGCCGCTGTGAAGGTCGTCGGTTCGCGAGTGGCAGACAGCAGCGTGATCATGCCGCCGTGGCTCCAGCCGATGATGCCAATCCGACCCGGATCCACGATCGAAATTCCTTTGAGATAGTCCACCGCCGTCAGAACGTCGTCGACCTCAGCGCCGCCGTAGTCGATGGCATCGTAATGCTCGGCGCCATAGCCCCAGCTGCCGCGATACTCCGGAGCGATGACGACATACCCGCGCCTGACCGCTTCCTGCACATAGGGAATGAAGTACTCGTAGACGTGTCCGCGAATGTCCGGATGCACCCAGACGAGGGCCGGGTGGCTCCCGGCGCCGCGGGGCTGAAGTGGAGTGAACACGAAGGCCGGAATGGGCAGGCCGCCCACCCGGCTCTCATAGGTGATCTTCTCCATCGTCATCACGCCTTCGGCGCCTTTTCTCCAGGTCGCATCCGTGCTGACCTGGCGCTGCACCTCGAGGTCGCGTCTCGCCTGAATCTGTTCGGGCGTCTGCGGTCCACGGCCACCCTGGCGGCCAGCCGGCGGCACATCCTGTCCGGTCACGGCCGGGTTCCGGGCTGGTTGGGTTTGGGCGAGGGGCTGCGCGGAGACGAACGAAGCGAATGAGGCGGCAGACGCAATGATGGACGCGATCACGATCCGGAACATGAGGTCTCCTCTTTTTCCTGCCAATGCTAACTCAGTGCGCCGACAAGGGGGCGACTTCGCCGGACCAGCAGGCTCCCCGGTGACACGCCCGTGACGCCGAGAGGACGCAGACGGTACACTAGGGCCCGATGCGGCTTCTCATTGCCCTGGCCTGCGTGCTCGTCCCCGCCGCTGCCGATGCGCAGTGGTCCTTCGGGACTTTCACCGGCACGAATCGCACGGTCCCGTCCTCCATCGCGATCGACCGGCCCGACATCCAGATGGCGCTGACATTCGAGGACGTCCGCTACGACGCGAAGCCGTTGACGTCCCCGCCGTACTACGGCGCTCGCGTCACGCGGTTCTTCGGCGGAGGCCGGGGGCTTGGCGTTGAGGTGGAGTTCCTGCACATCAAGGTGTACGCCCGCACCCATGAGGACGTGCGGGTTCACGGGACGATGTCCGGTATTCCGATCGATCAGCGGCTCCCGATGAACATCTTCGTGGAACGGTACAACCAGACGCACGGCCTGAATTTCCTGTTTGCCAATCTCGTGTGGCGGCAGCGGCTCGGCGGCGCCGGAGCCCGGACTGCGCTGGTCCTCAGGGGCGGCGCGGGGCCGGTCCGGCCGGGCCGCGATATCGTGATGCCTGGCTTGAATGTGCAGGGCTACCAGTTTGCCGGCATCGGCGCGCAGGCGGCACTGGGGCTGGAGGTCCGGCTCACGCGCTGGCTTTCAGCGATGACCGAATACAAGTTCACCCACACACGGACGGAACTTGACCTGACCGCCGGAGGTCGCGGCCGCATGACGGCCGCCACGCACAACCTCGCGATGGGCATCACCATCGGCAGGTGATCGATGGAAGCCCGCGCGCAGGCACACGGAAGGCCCACGTCAGGGCACCCAGGGAGCAGACATGTCTGATCAGAAGTACCGTCAGCGCGGGTATCAGGACAGCGGCCACTCGGAGCGGCGTCCGGCGTCGCCGCGGAAACCGCGTGAATTGATCGACCCGCGCATTCCGCGCGATCCGAAACAGATGAACATGATGGCCTTCACCGAGGTCTTCCGGTGTGCGCGGTGCGGGGCCATCGAGTCCGACATGATCGGATCGCTCAGCACCTGCGCCAAATGTGGCGTCGATTTGCACGCCTGCATTCAGTGCCAGTCGTTCGACTCCGGCGCGACGTTCGAATGCCGGGAGACGATCGCCGCACGGGTCAGCCCGAAGGACGTCCGCAACGACTGTCCCACATTCGTCGCGGCCATGCGCGTCGAGAAGGAAACGGGGTCGACGTCCGCCACCGCTCCCAAATCGAGCGCACGCAAGGCCTTCGACGACTTGTTCAAGTAGAAGCGACCTGCGCTCATGAGTGAGTACGTCGGCAGAGTCTATCGCCCCCCGTCAGAGGCGCATTCCTACATTCTGCAGGCCACCATCGGGTGCTCCTGGAACCACTGCGTCTACTGCGACATGTACCGGGACAAGCCGGTGTTCCAGGTCCGGCCCCTGCCGGACACGCTCGCGGACATCGACCTGACGGCTGCGACCCACGGGGACCACATCGACAAAGTCTTCGTCGCAGACGGTGACGCGCTGGTCATGCCGATGGAGGTATGGGAGCCGATTCTGATCCGCCTGCGCGATCGGCTGCCGCGACTCCGCCAGGTCAGCGCCTACGCCATGGCGACGAACATCATCGAGAAGACTCCCGGCGAACTCGCCCGACTCCGCGAACTGGGCCTGAAGCTGCTCTACATCGGTCCCGAGTCCGGAGATGACGAAGTCCTCAAGCGCATCGCCAAGGGGTCGACGCATGCCGATCACGTGAGTGCGGCCAACAGCGCCCGTGCCGCTGGCATCGCACTCTCAGCCATTTTCCTGCTGGGCGCCGGCGGCACCGAGCGCTCCGAGGCGCATGCCAGAGGCTCGGCGGAGTTGGCGAGCGCGATGGACCCTGAGTACCTCGCGGCGCTGACATTGACGGTGGTGCCCGGCACGCCCCTGGCAACTCTGGAGGCTGCGGGGCGATTCACGCTGCCCGATGTCGACGGACTTCTGAGGGAGCTTCGGACGTTCGTCGACCTCGCTCGCCCCGCCAACGCCCTGTTCCGTACCAATCACGCGTCCAACTATCTGCCGCTCGGCGGTCGCCTGCCTGAGGATCGCGATCGGATTGTCGCTGCGATCGACTTGGCGCTCACGGGCAACATCCCGCTCCGGCCGGAGGCGGCCCGGGGTCTGTAGACGGTCACCGAATCGCCTTGGTTGGAGACGTCGCATCAGCGTGCTACGTGCTCAGTGCTGGGTGCTGGGTGCTGGGTGCTGGGTGCTGGGTGCTGGGTGCTAGGTGCTGGGTGCTACGTGCCGGCCTGGGCGGGCCGGTACGGCTTGTAGCGAGGCTCCCACATGGCGGCCGCGATGCCCTCCTCGATTTCGCCTAGCGTGGCAGCCGGCGCCGCGCCGGCATCGACAAGCGCGCGACCGACCGCCCGCGCCACGACGCGGGAGACGTCGCGAAGCTTCGACATCGCGGGATAGATCGGCGCGCCCGGGGCGTCAGCCGAACCGGTGAATTCGTGCACGGCCTGCGCCGCGGCAGCGAAGACCTCGTCGGGCAGCCACTGCGCGCCGACGACGCTTGCGCCGAGACCAATGCCGGGAAACACGAAGACGTTGTTGCCCTGGCCGATGTGGTGCGTGACGCCGCCAATCTGAACAGGCGGGAAGGGACTGCCCGTCCCGATG
>JAHEFO010000038.1:0-7129 GCA_024640135.1 Acidobacteriota bacterium | reverse complement strand
TGGCTTCGCCCTGAGTCCACCGCAGGAGATCCTCCGGGCGCGCCTCGGCCTTGTTCGTCGGATTCGAGAGCGGAAGGATGATCGGCCGCCTGCAGGCGCGCCACATCTCCCTGACGATCTCTTCCGTGAACGCGCCGCCCTGACCGGACGCACCGACGAGAATCGTCGGATGAAACTGACGCACGACGTCGGCCAGTTCGAATCGGCCGCCTTCCGGCGCCCCCCAGCCGTCAACCACTGATCGGTCCGCGGCGATGAGCGCCTTGTGACCCTCGAGCCCGGCGCGGTCGGCGAGGATCAGCCCGCGCGAGTCGAGACAGAGCACGCGACACGGCAACGCCGACTCCGGGACGCCATCGGCCTGAATCGCCCGGCGCATCTGAAGCGCGCAACCCGCGCCAGAGGCCCCAGCGCCCAGGAAGACAATCCGTTCGTCGGCCAGGCGTCGGCCCGCCCGCCGAAGCGCCGTGCGCACGCCGGCCTCCACCACGGCGCCCGTACCCTGGATGTCATCGTCAAACGTCGGAAGTCGATGGCGGTGGCGTTCGAGCACACTGAAGGCGCGTCCGCTGGCGAAGTCCTCCCACTGCACAATCGCCCTGGGAAACACGACGGCGATGGCGTCGACGAGCTCATCGACGAGCGAGAAATACTCATCGCCGCGCAGCCGCGGGTGACGCGCGCCGAGGTACAGCGGGTCCCCGAGCAGCCCGGAATTGTCAGTGCCCACATCGAGGTTGAGCGGCAGGCCGTGCACCGGATGGATGCCGGCGCCTGCGGTGTACAGTGCGAGCTTGCCGATCGCGATACCCATGCCACCGATGCCCTGGTCCCCGATGCCGAGGATGGCCTCATTGTCGGTCACGACGATGATCTTCGTCTCGTGCCTGTCGGCATTTCTCAGCACGTCGACGATGTGGCCGCGGTCGCGGGCGCACACATAGAGGCCGCGCGGCCGCCGATAGATGTGGCTGTAGTTCTCGCACACCTGCCCCACGGTGGGCGTGTACACGACAGGCGCCATCTCCTCGAGGTGGTCAACAAGCAACCGGTGGAAGAGTGTCTCGTTGCGGTCCTGGAGCGCGGCCAGAAACAGGTAGCGGCCGACATCGTCAGCCGCCCTGAGGTAGTTCTCGTACGCGCGCGCGGCCTGTTCACCCTCAGTGGAAACGGCCGGCGGCAGCAACCCGCGGAGCCCAAGGTCATCACGCTCATCGAGCGTGAAACACGTGCCCTTGTTCAGGATCGGGTCATCCTTGAGCGCAGTCCCGCGACTGAACACCGCCAGATAGGCCTCACCAGTGCGCGGGTCCGTGCGCTCCTCGAATCGCCGGTGCGTCACCCTGTGCACGGGGAAGTACTTAAGCACGCTGCATACCAGCGCCCGGGGTGCGACAGTGAAGAGGTCGCGCGGGCCCTGGCAGCCTTCGCGCGCCAAATCACCGAAAAGCCCCCGGCGCTGCGGAAAAACGGCCAGTCCCTGTCATGTGTCAGGACGTTCTCGCTCCTATAATGAAACGAGAAACCACAATCCAGATTTCTGGGAAGCAGTCACAACTTGACAGGAGCTCTTTCATGAACGCAACGGAAGCCAAGACCATTGCCGACTTTCTCGCCGCCGATTTTCTCAACGAGATGCAGGCGACCCAGCGGGTCATCGCGGCAGTCCCCACGGACCATCTCGACTACCAGCCCGACGCAAAGTCCAAGACCGGCCTCGGACTGGTCCGGCACATCGCACTCGAAGACGCGTGGTTCCTGAATTGCATCGCCAATGGTGCATTCACGTCTCCACCAGACGACTCGGATGCCTGCGGCATCATGAGCCCGGCCGACGCGGTCGCCCGCTACAAGGAAAAGACTCCAGCTGCCCTCGACCGCGTGCGGGCGATGTCAGGTGAGGCCCTGATGAAGGACATCGACTTGCTGGGCATGATGCAGGCTCGCGGCGTCGATCTGCTTGCGATGGCGATGAAACACTCGGTCCATCATCGCGGCCAGTTGAGCAGCTATCTGCGTGCCATGGGCGGCCAGGTACCGGGAATCTACGGGCCCAGCGCGGACACCCAGTAGTCACTGTCGTGAACTGACTGACCACCGCGCGGTGTTTTCGGCTGCGCGGTGGCGGAGCCGCGCCCCGTTGGAGGCGCCCAGGCGCGCCAAGTTTACGAGGCTATTCCGGATGCCTATACTTGGCGCATGAAGGGCATGCCCACTGGCCGTGATGAGGCGCGACCTGGACGACCCGCCAGGAATCACCTCTATCCCTGGTACGACTCTGACTGGCTGGCGAAGTACGAGGGTGCCAAGACGATCATCCGAACGGTAAGACCGGGCGCCCTGAACGCATTTGTCGATGCCTTTCGCGTCTTTCACACCCGTCCTGATTTTGAACCGGCACCGGTGGAGCGCCCGTTCGATGACGAGACGATGCAGGACATCAGGCAGGCAACGGCGCTGCTGGGGCCGAAGGATCTGGAACTTCGTGAGGCTCACAGCTTCGGGCGCTTCGTGGTTCAGGACCATCCGTTCTTCACCGAGCTGCAGAGGCGCGTGGTGCCGCTGGTCAGCGACTACGTGGCCGAGGACGTTGATCCGACCTACAATTTCTTGAGTCTGTACACGTCCAAGGGCGTCTGCCCTGTGCACATGGATGCACCGGGGGCGAAGTGGACGCTTGACCTCTGCGTCGAACAAAGCGCGCCATGGCCAATCTACTTCAGCGACGTGCGCCCCTGGCCGGACGCAGAGACCGAGACGTGGCCGGAGGAGAACTGGCAGGACGCCATCAAACGGTCACCTGCTGTCCGATTCACGCCGCATACCCTCCACCCCGGGCAGGCGGTGATCTTCTCCGGCAGCAGCCAGTGGCACTACCGCGACGCCATGCCCGACGCTGGTCCCAATTCATTCTGCACGCTCCTGTTTCTTCATTTCATTCCCCGCGGCACATCCGAGCTCCTTCAGGCGGACAATTGGGCTCGACTGTTCAGTATCCCGGAGCTCGGCCAGATTGACGAACGCGGAAGCGGCAACGCGCGCCCCGGCCCCGCACCTGATGACCCTTTGCCCACCAGCTGACAACGGAGGGCCCTGGTCTGCGGCAAGCCGCCACTCACGAGAAAGGGACGGCAACGACCATGACGACACGCCGACGATGCGCCCAGTGTGAAACACCCGCCGAAGCCGACGATCGTTTTTGTGGTGACTGCGGCGCGACACTTCCGCCCGCACCACCGCCCATGCCGGCGGCGCCGAAGGAGATTTTCTGCCGCTCCTGCGGCGCGTCCTTGCGGCCAGACGATCGTTTCTGCGCCTCGTGCGCCGCGCCGACCGCACGGCCTTTCCGGCCCGCGGGGCCACCCGCGCCAGTCGCACCCACGGCGCCGGCCCCATCGCCAGAAGCGCCCCTTCCCGCTGCAGGCCCTGGGCCTGCAGCGGTGGCGTCGTTGCCGCCCCGGTGGTTGTGGCCGCGCACCGGCTGGGGCCAGGTGCTCTTCGTGTCCGCCCTCGTGTTGCCGCTGGTATTCATCGTGGTTGACGAGGGCGAGTTCGAACCGTCGATGTCGATCGTGCCCCTGGTCACACTGGCGCTGATCCTGTTCTGGCGTGGCGTCTGGGTGATGGTCGCCCGCCGGGCCCGTGCCTCCGCCACATCGCTCTTGTCGACAGAGGAGGGGGCGAATCCCGCAGCGCCGGCAACCGCAGCGGCCCCCATGTCAGAGGCCGACGTGGCCAGGAACCGCCGCTGGACGTTCGCCTCCGTGGTGGGCGTCGTGATCGTGTTGGGGCTGGCGCGCCAGTGCGCGGAGGAGATTGCCCGGGCTTTGAGATAGGCAGACGGCCCCTGGCGCTTGCACTATATATCCATAGTGGCTATATTCACTGTGTGACTCACTCTGACCAGGATATCGCAGCCCTGTTGCCGTTGCCGACGGCCACCTTCCACATCCTGATGGCGTTGGCGGCGGACGACCGCCATGGCTACGCCATCATCCAGGACGTCGCCGCCCGCACGGATGGTGCCCTCAAGCTCAGTCCCGGCACCTTGTACCGGTCAATTCAGCGGATGATCGAACAGGGCCTGTTGGTGGAACCCCGTCGGCGGCCGGCAGCCGCGCGTGATGACGAGCGTCGCCGGTATTACCGCATCACGACATTTGGCGAGGCGGTGGCGCGCGCGGAGGCGCAACGTCTTTCGCTGCTCGTGCGGCTGGCGCGAGCCAGCGGTTTCGTGACGGGGAAAGTCTGATGCGATGGTATCGCGTCCTGCTCCGGTTGTACCCGTCGGGCTTCCGGGCCGAGTACGGCGACGAGATGTGCTTCGTCTTCGCCGAACGGCAGCGCGCCGCTCAAGGCGCCGGGGACCGCGTGGCGCTCTGGTGGGACGCGTACGCCGATCTCTTCCGATCGGCCGCGCCGGCGCATCTCGACATCATCCGGCAGGATCTGAGGTATGCGATCCGTGCGCTGAATCGATCGAGGGGATTCGCACTCACGTTCATGCTGGTGGCGGCCCTGGGCATCGGCGCGAACACGGCCGTCTTCAGCCTCACCGACCACGTGCTGGTCCGCGACCTGCCGTTTGATCAGCCACACGAACTGGTCCGTCTCTTCGAGAGTACGCCCCAGTACGGCCGCATGGAGCCGTCACCCGCGAACTTCCGTGACTGGTCCGCGCAGCAGCACTCGTTCGCCTCCCTGGCGGCCTATTTTGACCTGTCGGTGAACCTGGTCGGGCAGGGAGCCCCGCAAAGACTCTCGGCTGCAGGTGTGACCGCTGACCTTCTCCCGCTGATGGGTGTGCGGCCACAGATAGGACGTACCTTCACGGAAGCAGACGACCAGCCAGGAGCAACCGCGACCGTGATTCTCAGCGACGGGTTCTGGCGATCGCAGTTCGGTGGACGCGCCTCGGTGCTCGGAGAGACGGTCCGGCTCAACGACGAGGTGCACGAAATCATCGGCGTCATGCCGGCGATGTTCCTGTTTCCCACGCGCACCGTGGACCTGTGGGTGCCCGCGCGATTCGACTCACAGGTATTTGCAGATCGCGACAACAATTTTCTGCGCGTGATGGGACGGCTCAGACCCGGCGTCACCGCGGACCTGGCCCGGCAGGATCTCGCGGGTGTGGCCGCGGCGCTCGAAAGGCAGTACCCGAATGAAAACGCCGAGACCGGCGTGTCGGTGTTTCCGTTGTCCGGAGATGTGTCGTCCCAGGCGCGCCTGTTGCTGTTTGCGCTGGTCGGTGCGGCGCTGTGCGTCCTGCTGGTGGCCTGCACCAACCTGGCGAACCTGATGTTCGCGCGCATCATTGCCCGACGGCCTGAGATGGCGGTCAGGCAGTCGCTGGGCGCCGGCCGCGACCGGTTGATGCGGCAACTGTTCACCGAGAGCATCCTGCTGGCCGCGCTGGGCGGGCTCGGCGGTGTGCTTGTGGGACTCCTCGCGCTGCCGGGGCTGAGCAGCCTCGTGCCGACGACGCTCCCCATCGCCGACATCCCTCGCCTGGATGCTCGCGTCCTGCTGACAGCCCTCGGCCTGACGGCGCTGACCGGTGTGGGCGTCGGCGTGTGGCCCGCCTGGAGGGCCGGCCGCGTCGAGGCGCTCGCGGCCCTCAAAGACGGTGCGCGGGCCGGAAGTGGACGTGGTCGCGAGCGCTTCCGACGGACGTTGGTCGTGGTCGAAGTGGCCGCGTCAGTCACCTTGCTCGTGGTGTGCGCACTGCTGCTCCAGACCTTCTGGCAACTGCAAGGCGTCGACCCGGGATTTCGCCAGGACGATGTGGTGACGATGCGGACGTGGTTGCCGATGCCGAAATACGAGGAGACCGGGCGGCGCGACCAGTTCTTCGATTCCGTGGTGTCGGGAGTGAACGCACTGCCCGGGGTGACGAGCGCCGGGTTTACCAGCTTCGCGCCTTTCACGATGAAGGGCGGCGTGTGGCCGGTGCAGGTGCCCGGTCAGGTGGACGACGCGGCCAATGCCATGCGCGCCAGCCTGCGTGTGGTCACACCGGGCTTCTTCCAGACACTGGGAGTGCCCCTGATTGGCGGCCGGTTCCTGGACGCCAGCGATCGGCGCGACGGTCAAATCACCGCCGTCGTGAGTCAGTCCTTTGTCGAGACGTTCATCCCGGGGGAATCCGCACTGGGACGCACATTCGATTTTGCCTTCCAGACACGGACCATCGTCGGCATCGTTCGTGACGTGCGCGTGCGCGGTCTGGAGCCCGATGACGCGAGTGAGCCGCAGGTCTATCTGCCGCATGCCCAGATGGCTGACGGGAGCCTGCCGTTCTATGTGCCCAAGGACCTCCTGGTTCGGACCCAGGGCAGTCCGATGGACCAGGTGCCCGCCATTCGCCGCGTGATTGCCGGGGTGGATCCTGCGCAGCCTGTCTCGGATGTCACGCTGCTCCGGGACCTGGTCGCGGATGAGTCTTCGGCGCGTTCCATTCAGATTCGTGTACTCGGTGCGTTTGCGGGCGTGGCGCTGATCCTCGCCGTGGTCGGGATCTACGGCGTCTTGTCCTTCGGCGTGACCCAGCGCCTCAACGAGTTCGGCGTCAGGCTGGCGTTGGGCGCCACACGGCAGGACATCGTGATGCTGGTCACCCGGCAGACGGCGGTCCTTGCCGCGGCGGGTGTCGGGAGTGGTCTGGTGGCCGGATACCTGGCCAGCAAGTCCATCGAGTCGCTTCTGGTGGGCGTGGCCCCGGGCGATCCGTGGGCACACGTGGTGGTCGGCGCCGTCGCAGGGGTGACGGCCCTGGCGGCAGGCTTGGCGCCCGCCAGGCGGGCCGCTCGCGTCGGGGTGGCGTCCGTGCTGCGCCAGTAGCCTTCAGAACAGACTACGGCGGGGTCGTCGTGGCCGTCGTGGCGTTTGCATCGATCGCTTCGTGGGCCCCCACCCGCCGGGCGCTGCGAATCGATCCACGCTCTGCCATGAACGCCGACCAGTAGGTGCTGAGTGCTGGGTGCTGGGTGCTGAGTGCTGGGTGCTGAGTGCTGAGTGCTGGGTGCTGAGTGCTGAGTGCTGAGTGCTGAGTGCTGGGTGCTGGGTGCTGGGTGCTGGGTGCTGGGTGCTGGGTGCTGGGTGCTATTGTGCTCGTATGGAGGGATGG
>JAHEFO010000253.1 GCA_024640135.1 Acidobacteriota bacterium | reverse complement strand
TACGCCGGATGGAAGGTGGGAATGAGACTGGCACCGCGGTACTCGTGCACGACGCCACGGAGGCGTGAGATGGGGGTGTCCACGCGCAGCAGCAAGTGTGCCGCGAACGTCCCCAGCGCCACGATGACGCGCGGACGCACGATGTCGATTTGCTGCGCCAGGAACGGCTCACACGTCGCCACTTCGTCGGCCTCCGGGTTGCGGTTGCCCGGCGGACGGCACTTGATGACATTGGCGATGTACACGTCCTCCCGGCGCAGGTCGATGGCCTCGATGATCTTCGTCAGCAGCTGCCCGGCCCGCCCGACAAACGGCACACCTTGCTGGTCCTCGTCCGCCCCGGGCGCCTCTCCCACGAACATCAAGTCCGCGTGCGGGTTGCCCACGCCAAACACGACCTGCCGCCGGCCAAGGGTGTGGAGCTTGCAGCGCGTGCACTCACCGATGTGCGAACGCAAGGCCTCCAGCACGCCTGCGGCGTCTGCCTCTACGCCGGGCGCGTCCGGCTCCGGCTCAACGCCGGCTTCGGCTGATACTGGTTCGTTTCCCGCTCGCGCCCGCCACTCGGGGTTGGTCGTGGCACCGAGCACACCGAGCTCGCGGTAGTACTTCAGGTGCTCCCGGATGGCGTCGCGGTCACTCATGCCTGCGTCGCCGACACGCTCGTCAGCAGGCCTTCCACGCGATCGAGAATCTCCCCGGCCACGTCGATCTTGGACATCAGGGGTAATGCGGTGTGACCCGAGGGACTCACAATCATGACCTGGTTCGTGTCGACATCGAAGCCCGCGCCTTCGGCCGTCACGTCGTTCGCCACGATGAGGTCGACCTGCTTCTCTTGCAACTTGACCGCCGCGCGCGCAGCAGGTGGACCGGTTTCAGCGGCGAATCCCACCAGCACCGGCATGGACGCGCCGCCCCGCCGTTGGCCGAGGTCAGCCAGGATGTCGGCGGTGCGCTCCAGGGCGATGGTCATCGGCCCCGCCTTCTCGATCTTCCCCTCACGCGCGCCGCCAGCCGGGGTGTAGTCGGCCACGGCGGCGGCCATGATCACCACGTCAGCTTCGCGCGACTGGGCCATGACGGCTGCGTGCATGTCGGCCGCGCTGCGCACCCGCGTCAGGGCGCTGACCACCGGCGGCTCGACGGTGGTCGGCCCGGCAATCAGGTGCACGGTCGCACCCCGCCGCATCGCTTCCTGCGCCAGGGCAAATCCCATTCGCCCGCTCGATCGATTTCCAAGAAACCGCACCGGGTCAAGGTCTTCACTGGTCGGACCGGCGGTGACCAGCACCCGGCGTCCCGTCAAGGCCCCCGGCGCGGCGAGCCTGTCAGAGGAACGCACCAGACGATCAACCGCCTCGGCGATGTCGTCGGGATCGGCCAGGCGGCCCTGCCCCACCCAGCCGCAGGCGAGATACCCCTCGCCGGGCTCGACGATCCGGGCGCCACGCGCCACCAGCCGGGCCAGGTTGTCGCGCACGGCGGGGTGTTCCCACATGACGGTGTTCATCGCCGGCGCCAGGAGGAGGGGCGCACGGGTCGCCAGATACAACGCGGAAAGAAAGTCATCGGCGATGCCATGGGCGAACTTGCCAATGACGTTGGCCGTGGCGGGAGCCACAAGCAACGCGCGCATGCCGGTGGCCAGCGCAACGTGCTCGATGTCGGCGTTCATGCCGGCCGCCCACTGCGTCGTGATGACGGGCCGGCGGGTGATGGCTTCGAACGTCAGCGGCCCGATGAACCTCCGGGCGTTGCGCGTAAGGATGGCCTGCACGGCGTAGCCGCGCTTCTGCAGCCCTCGGGCGACCTCGACAGCCTTGTAGGCGCCGATGCCACCGGACACGCCCAGCCCGATCAGGGGCTCGCCGGCCGACATCGAACCCTACTCTTCTGTCGGCACATCGACGCGGGGGACCGCCCCCGACGCCACTTCCTGCTGGGCGCGACGAGCCGGCTGCTCCGACCCCTCGATCTTTGGCAGACAGCCGCGCAACAGCTGGTGGGCTCGGGCGGACGCGACCGCCACGAACTCGAAGCGGCTCTCGGGGTTGTTGATCTTCGGTGACTCAGACATTCATGCTCCTCGAACCTTCTATCTTACTCCGTCCCTCGGACCCGGAACGTGGAGATAATGGGCTCGATCACCTTGCACCGGCGCGCCAATCTGGCCCGTTCGGCCACCACAATCCCGGCCAGTTCGCCCACACAACGCTCCAACAGGTCGTTGACCACGACGTAGTCATACGTCGACACGGCGTCAACCTCCCGCCGGGCCGTCTCCAACCGCCTCACCATTTCGGCCTCTGGATCCTTGCTGCGCTTGCGCAGCCGCTGCTCGAGCACCTCGAACGACGGAGGCAGCATGAAGATGGCCACCGTGTCTGGCAGTTTCTCTCGCACCTGGCGGGCGCCCTGCACATCGATGACCAGCACCAGATCCTCACCCGCGTCCAGCCGGGCCTGGGTTTCGGCGCGTCCGGTGCCGTAATAGTTACCGAAGACGTCGGCCCACTCGAGCAACGCGTCGCGCGCGATCATCGCCTCGAAGGCGTCACGGCTGATGAAGTTGTAGTCGAGGCCATCCTCTTCACCGACGCGAGCCGGACGCGACGTGTACGATCGCGACATCCGCAGGGCTGGGAGCACCTGCACCAACTGCTCAACCACAGTCGTCTTCCCGGTCGCACTGGGGGCGGAGACCACGAACAGCAGGCCGCGCGGAGACTCACTCGGCATTCTGCACCTGCTCGCGCACGCGCTCGAGTTCGGCCTTGGCGGTCACCACCAGTTCGGTCGCCTTGAGTCCCTCGGCCTTGGAGCCGATGGTATTGATCTCGCGGTTCATCTCCTGCACCAGAAAGTCCAGCTTCCGGCCGCACGGCTCGGGCCCGCCGGCGAGTTGGCGCCAGTGTTCCACATGCCCGCGCATTCGCGAAATCTCCTCGTGGATATCAGACCGGGCCACGAACCGCACCACCTCCTGCGTCACGGCGGCCGGGTCCGACTGCAAGTCCGCCGGCAAGGCCGCGAGCCGCTCCCGCAACCGGGCGTCGAGTGCCGCCTGCCCGTTCGCCGCTTCCTCCTCGACCGTGTCGACAAAGGCCAGCAGCGTCGCCAGGCGCTTCTCCAGATCGGCGGCCAGGAATCCACCTTCCGTCTCGCGCATCGCGACGAGCGCCTCGAGCGCCTCACGCAGCGCGCGCTCGATCAGGCCGGCCGTGGCATCGCTGACGCCCTCGGGCTCGGCGGCCACCCTCACCTCGAGCACATGGGGAATCCGGCACAGGTCCGACGCCGACAGCGCACCGGTCACCAGTCCCTGGCTCCGGGCCCGTTCCACGGCGGCGTTGACCTGTCCGAGGAGCCGTTCGTTGAGCACGACCTCGCGGGGCGTCTCCTCCCCTTGTCCCCAGGACAGCATGATCTCCACCCGGCCACGCGTCAGCCGCTGCTGCACCAGCGCCTTGAGCCGCGGCTCCAGTGCCGCCAGCGCGCCGGGCATCTTCAACTGCACATCCAGAAACCGGTGATTGACGGACTTCACCGTCACACTCACGGTCTGTCCGGCCTCGTCGCGGCCGACTGACGCAAATCCGGTCATCGATCGAATCACAGGGTGTCCTCGTATTGTCGTTCTCGTTCGTCCAACATCTGCAATGCATGCAGTCGGGCGTAGACGCCGCCGGGCCGGTCGATCAGCGAGTCGTGCGTGCCCAGTTCGGCCACCTGGCCGTCTTCAAGAGCCACGATGAGATCGGCGTGACGCACGGTGGACAGGCGATGCGCGATGACGAATGTGGTGCGGTCGCGCATCAGATTCACGAGCGCGGCCTGGACGGCCTGCTCCGACTCGGAGTCGAGTGCCGAGGTGGCCTCATCGAGCACCAGGATTGGCGCGTTCGTGAGAATCGCCCGCGCAATAGCCAGCCGCTGCCGCTGGCCGCCGGACAGCCGCTGCCCACGCTCGCCGATACGCGCATCGTACCCGCCGTCGATCCCCATGATGAAGTCGTGCGCGTGAGCCGCCCGGGCCGCGTCTTCAATCAGTGTGCGCGATGCGCCCGGCGCCCCGTACGCGATGTTCGAGCCGATGGTGTCGTCGAACAGCACGTTCTCCTGCGTCACGAGGGCGATCTGGCCGCGCAGCGACGCCAGCGTAGTCTCCCGCACGTCCACGCCATCAATGAGCAACGCGCCCTCGGTGACATCGTAGAAGCGCGGAATCAGGTTCACGAGCGTCGTCTTCCCCGCGCCGCTCAGTCCCACCAGCGCCACGATCTGCCCGGCACGGACCGTGAACGACACATGACGCAGGATGTGCCGGTCGGGCGTGTCGTCATACGCAAACCCCACGTCACGGAACTCCACGGTTGACTGCAGCGGCGCCAGCGGCTGCGCGCCGGGGCGTTCCTTCACTTCAGAGTGGGTATCGAGCATTTCAAAGATGCGCTGCGCCGCGGCAATCGCCTGCTGAATCCCGGCGTTCACGCGGCTGAGCTTCTTGATCGGCGCATACAGCGAGAAGGCCGCAAACAGGAACGCCCCGAATTCTCCCGCGGTGAGTTCGCCTCTCCCAATCTTGATCGACGCGTACCACAGCGCAGATGCCGCCGCCACGCCGCCAATGAATTCCATCAGGGGCGGCAACGCCGACATGGCGGCCGTAATGCGCATGTTCGTGCGGAACAGCGACAGGCCCGCCGCGGCAAACCGGTCCGCCTCGCGGGACTCCGCGCCGAACGCCTTGACGATGCGGTGCCCCGTCAGGCCCTCGCTGGCCACATGGGTGATGTGTTCCTGTTCTTCCTGACCGCGACGCGTCGTGCTGCGCACACGCTGGCCCAGGCGCACCAGGGGGTAGACCACCAGGGGCACGGTCGCCACGCAGATGATCGCCAGATCGGCATCCAGCACGAACAGGTACGCGGCGAACCCGACCACCGTCACGGATTCACGGATCAGGTCCGCGAGGGTCTCGGACGCGGCCCGCTGCACCTGACTGACATCATTGGTGATTCGAGACACCAGTTGGCCCGACGTGCGGCTGGAGAAGAATGCCGCGGACTGATTCAGGATGTGCCGGTAGAGGCGATTGCGCAGGTCCATCACGACCCGCTGCCCGACGTCGGTCATCAGATAGCTCGAGGCATACGCACCCAGTCCCTTCAGGGCGAATGCGCCAAGCAACAGCATGGCCACCCACCCAACGCCGGTCGGCGTCGGCGTGAGCACGCCGTCAAAGATGGGCTGAACCAGCGTGACAATGCCAAGCGCGCCGGCCGCATACACGAGCATCGCGAGCACCGCGAGCGCCAGCCGCCCTCGAAACGGTCGTGCATACCCGAGCAGTCGCCGGAACTCGTTCACTCTTTGGTGCCGTATCCCTGCGGGTGCGCCTGGTGCCACGCCCAGGCCGTTGCCACGATGGTGTCGAGGTCCCCGTGGCGGGGCATCCACTCCAGTTCAGCCCTCGCGCGGGCACTGGTGGCCACAAGCCGCGACGGGTCACCGGCCCGCCGGGGCCCTATCGTGTGTGGCACCTCGCGGCCGGTCACCCGCGCCACCGCCGCCACGACGTCGTGCACGGACGTGCCCTCTCCCATGCCGAGATTGTAGGACGCGGACGGCCGTCCTGCCTCAAGAGACTGCAACCCCGCCACATGGGCCTCAGCCAGGTCGGTCACGTGGACGAAATCGCGAATGCACGTGCCATCCGGTGTCGGGTAGTCATCGCCGAAGAGCTCAAGCGGCTCTCCGGACACCGCCGCCGAAATGGCCCGGGGAATCAGATGCTCCTCCGGCAGGTGGTCCTCACCCAGCAGGCCGTCGGGATCGGCGCCGGCGGCGTTGAAGTATCGAAACACCACGTATCGCAGCCCGGTTGCCTCGTCCAGGTGCCGGAGGGCGCGCTCCACCACGAGCTTTGTCTCGCCGTAGGGATTCACCGGTTCCTGCGGGTGCGTCTCGTCGATGGGAATCGCGTGGGGCTCGCCGAAGGTGGCCGCGGTTGAGGAGAACACGAAACGCGACACGCCTTCGTCGGCCATGGCGGCGAGCACCGTCAACCCGCCCATCACATTCGTCTCGTAGTACTTCGCCGGC
>JAHEFO010000252.1 GCA_024640135.1 Acidobacteriota bacterium | reverse complement strand
GAGTGAGCCGACGGCGTCCTCGCCGCCTTCCAGGTAGCGATCATCCGTTTCCGGCAGATGCTGCCAGACTGCCCAGTTGCGCCGAAGCGCCTCCACTACCTCGGCGGTCTGCGGAACGGGCTGCAACGCGCCGTCCAGGCAGGCCTCGATACAGATGCTGCACCCCCGGCAGGCCACCGGATCAATGGTCACCGACAGCAGGCCACCTGTGCCCTTGGCCTGGCGCTCGTGCGCGTCGAAGAATCGCTCCGTTCTGGCAGCGGGGAAATCCATCAGGGCCGCCAGGACCGCCCCGAACTCTTCGTCGAGGACCTGGCGCCGCTCGCTGTCGAGACCGAGTTTGGACACCACCGTGCCGTACGCCGTCTCGGCGGCTGCGGACAGCGTGGTGAAGGGCCCGGCCTTGATCAGTTTGCGCACCTCGCTCGACAGCGGCTTGATGACCTGCCGCAGTCGATCGCACGGCCGGTCGGCTTCCACTGTCTTGAGCGCTGCTCCGATGACATCGGCCACTTCGGTGACGACACCCGGGATCGCGGCATCGGGACACTGCACCCAGCAGGCGCTGCATCCGGTACAGCGATCCGGCACGAAAAGCGGCACCTGGGTCCTGACCGCCGTCATGTCGCGAATGGCGCTGGTCGCTGCCGGAATCGCGGCCACCGCCGCGAAGGGATCCGCAAGACCGCCCTGACCGAAGGCGTTGAGCACGCCGACTTGTTCCCAGAATCGACCTCCGTGCGCGGGCCCAGACGTGACGTTCCTGGCGCCGAGGATCGGCGGCATCACGGGCAGGGGACTCGTCGCCTCCTCCACTGCGGCCGTGTCGTCACCGGGCATGCACTCCACGAGACCCGAAAGTCCTCGTCGGAGCGCTTCCGCCTGCTCTGCCACAGAACCCGGTTCACCTTCCGCACTCAATGAGGCACGCAGTTGACCGATGAGCGCATCCTCCGCGAGCCCGGCCTGGTCGGCAAATCCAGCCACGCGGCAAAGCGCCCCGGTCAACGCAAGTGCGCGAAGGTCATCACGCGCGTGATCATCCGGGGAGACATCGGTGGCTGACACATCGATCGCATACACGTGGTGGCTGTGCTCGATGACGGCTCGGCGCACCCGCGCGGGCAGACGTCGCCACGTCTCCTCAGGCGAACCCTGGACCTCCAGAATCAGCGCACCGCCTTCAACGAGGTCGTCGGCGGTCGTGGGATCCAAGTGCGCGGGATCGCCAAAGGCCACGGCGAAAGCCAGATGGTGCAGATCCGGTTGAACACGAATGGCGTCCGGCGCGAAGCACACATCCAGTGCAAACTGGGTGGACCCCGCTGTCGCAGCGGCACGTGGGCTGGCCTGGAGACTCAGCCCGAACACGTCGGCGGTGGTGGCCACTGCGCGCGTCGCCGCCGCCATCACGGCCGGCGAATTGAGGCCGAGGAAACGGACGGCCACGGCCTCGGCGGGCAGCAAGTCCAGGGCCTGGCCCCGAGCGAGCGTCAACTCCGCGACGTGCGGATAGGCATCGAGCAGCTGATCCTGCCAGACCTGCTGCTTGGGGAAGCGGGTGTCGGGCCGCACGAAGTCAACGCCCAGATAGAAAAGGCGCCGGCCGGGTGGACGAGCGGTCATGTTGTCAACAGCCGCCACCAGGCTGGCCGCCTGCACGCGCCGGCCGCCAAGTCCGTAGCACCCGGCAAAGAACTCCGGCATGTCACTGGCCCGGCAACCGGCAATGCCCGGATGCGGCTGGGACTTCCTGGCGTGACCGTTCTCAAGGGCCTTGGACATCGTCGCCCGGAGTTCCCGCAACAACGGCGGGTCAGCGGCCAGCGGGTGATCGACGCGCTCGAGGACCGTGACACCTTTGCAGCCTGCCAGCAGGCGCGAGACGAGGTCAGAGGGGAAGGGGCGGAACATCGTGATGTTCAGCACCCCGATTCTGAGCCAGCGCGTGGAGCGCAGAAGATCGCATACGGCTTCGGCGATGGGGACGACGCTGCCCTGCGCCACCAGCAGGTACTCCGCATCGTCGAGCCACGCCCCGCCGACGCGCGCGTAGGTCCTGCCCGTCAGCTCAGTGAACTCACGAAACGCCCGATCTGAAAGTTCGGCCACATGGTCGAAGTAGAACGGCCGCTGGGCCGCCACGCCCTGCGCATAGTCCGCGGGCTGCTGCAGCGCTCCGAGCATCGCGGGATAGTCAAGATCGAAAAGTTCGGGCACACGTCGCCGGCGCTCCCCGTAGACCAGACGCTGTGCCGCGGTTGGCGACTTGACGAGATCCGCGGGATCGCCGAGGTAGGCCTGCAACAGGTCGGCATCCGGGACGCGCAATGACTGCACGGTCGGCCCGGTGTCCCGGGCCACCAGTCCGGGTGTCAGTGCCAGTTCGGCGATGCGATGGGCAATGACGCCCAGGTCAACAGCTGACTGCACATCGTGGGCGAACAACTGAAACAGACCGGTGTCGTCCACCGCGTGGTAGTCGTCGTGGCCGCCGACAGGCCCCGGCCCCTGCCGGGTCATGGCCCGGCTTTCAGCGTTGACCACGTACGTCAGCCGTTTTCCGGCATCAGCGGCCAGTGATTCGTGGATGGCGGCGAGGTTGCGTCCGGCACTCAACTCGGCACGCAGCCCCGTCATGCTCTTGCCGGACGTGACCGCTGAAGCCCAGGCATCGGCCCGCAGGGTCGCCGAGCTTCCAGTCAGGGCCGCCGCCACCGAGGCCGCGGTGTGGCCGTCCATGGCGGTACGGCGTCCTGGGAATCGTGGCCCCCGGGGGCCGCTGGCATCCGGCATGTTCATCGCGAGGTCCCTTCACCCGTTGCCTGCCCGCCAAATTGCTGGCCGGTGACCCAGGCGATGGCGCCCGTGGGACACCGCGCGGTGGCCCCGACAGTCGCTTCGTTGTTGCGGGCGTAGTCGATCACGGCAAGGCCCTGCCGCATCTCGATGAGGCCCGGCGAGGCGTCCAGGGCGCACTTGCCGCAGGCGGTGCAGGCCACCGTGCACACGGCCTCGGCCTCTCCGCCCTCCAGCAGATTGCGGCACTGGACGATCAGGTTCTGCGTCTCCGGCATCAGCGTGTACAGATCCTTTGGACACGCGTCCACGCAATCGCCGCAGGCGGTACAAAGGTCGGGGATGACCACCGGCAATCCGACCGGGTTCATGAACATCGCGTCGAACGCGCAGGAGCGGACGCAGTCGGCCAGTCCGAGACAGCCCCAACTGCACGCCTTCGCCCCGCCGGCCACGGCGGCGGCCGCGCGGCACGTCTGCAGGCCGATGTACTCCGCCCGCGCGGGCGCGACGTCACAGCCGCCTGCGCACAACAGACGCGCGACCCGGCGGTTGGCCGACCCGACGGCGACGCCCAGATACGCGGCCAGGTCCTCGCGTTCATCAGCCGAGATCACTGTGCACGTGGCCGGCTCGGTGTCACCCGCCACCAGGTGCTCGGCAAACGGCCGGCATCCAACCTGGCCGCAGGCGCCGCAATTCGCGCCAGGCAACATGCCCGCCACGGCCTCGATCCGGGGATCTTCCCAGACGTAGAAGCGACGCTGCGCTACGGCGATGACCAGCGCGAACAACGTCCCGACACCGCCGAGAATCAGCGCGGAGGAGACGAGAACGCCGGTCGTCATGTCGCTAGCCCCCCGTCGTGTCCTTGTCGGCGGTGCTAGCCGGATCCGCCTGGGCCAACAGCCAGGCGGCCAACTTGCCGACGGGATCGTCGGCTCCCTGACTGGTGTCGGTGGCTGCCGCGACAGCCACTGGCGCATGTCTAGCCGCGAGTTCGCTCAGTTGCCGGACTTCGTCGCGCTGCTGGGTCACGGTAAACGGACCCACGCGGTGGAGGCTCCCACCAGCGGGCTGGGCCGACACCGTCAACCGGCCCCCCAGTTCGCTCCCACCAGACGGGTCGTGGACAAACGCTGCTGAGGACTCGGGCAGCACGGCCACCACGCCCGGGCCCTCCCAGGCGGCCAGCCGATCAAGGACGGACAGGTCGCTGGCCTGAGCGACGAAGACGCCTGGCGTGATCAGTCGCACCAGGGGTGCCGGCGTGGCCGGCCCCTCGACGATCAGGACGAGCTTGACACCGCCGTCGAGGTACTCGGCAAGCGCGGACGGACGCAAGTCCGCACCCGCGACGCCGATAATCAGGGGCGGAGCCAACCGGCGCTCGGCCGTGCTCCAGAGGCTGAACGGAAACGCCTCAAGATACCGCTCGTGCTCGGAAGCCCGGTAAGCGTCGCGCCGGGCGAGGTCAACCACACGCGCCGCACCCATCGCGCGGCCCACATCGGCCAGCACGGCCCCGACGGTGTCGTCAAGACTGCCGCCGGGCGGAACCGTCGCGGTGTACGAGGCACGTGCCCCCAGTTCCTCCAGGACCTGATGCGCGCGTTCGACGACCGCGAGCGCCGCCGGAGAGACGGTTGGACCGCTCGAAATCACGGCAGCCAGCTTGCCGACGTCGAGGTAGGTCGGGCCGAGCGCGCCGAACTCCGCGGCGAGGCGGCCGAACTGGCCATCGACGGCAGCCCGGGTGTCGTCAAGGAGTACCCGGACACTTTCTGCTGTCGTCGAGAGGGCTGAGAGGAAACGATCCTGCGCCGCGGTGAGCGGGGCTGAGACTTCGGTGGCAAGATCCTCAAACGGCATAGCGGTCCAATTCTTCGTTGAGACGCTCGATCTTCTGCTGGGCAGTGAGCGAGCGCTGCTGCCGGGTTTCTTCCAGGCGCGGTTTCGACGGATCGTGGAACAGCACTCCGAGCCGGAAGCGCTCCCCCGACGCGGCCAGTTGTCTGGCGGCATCCAAATCGGATGGATCGTGCTCACGCACGTTCTTGTAGATCGACTCGAGGGCCGGCACCCGGACGCCGTCCGGATGTACGAGTAACTCGATCCGGTCAGGCTGGCGGACCAGTTCCTCGAAGATGCGCGCGGAGAACTGGGGACAGCGCTGCAGAACGCGGACAAACGAAAAACCTCGGTGCGCCTGCGCGGCCTCGAGCGTGGCATACAAGTGCGCCGGCACCCAATCCGCCGTCTGGGCCACGAACGATGCGTTGGTGACGCCGAGCGTGGCTGACATCGGATCGATGGGATCGAGGTAGCTGCCGCGTGGCTGCGTGTTGCTGGGGAACGCCTTCGGTGTCGTCGGCGACGTCTGGTTCTTGGTCAGACCGTAGATGCCGTTGTCGAGCAGCATCACCACCATGTCCATGTTGTAGCGAATGGCGTGAATCCAGTGGCCGGCACCGATCGAGCAGCAGTCGCCATCGCCCATCACGACGAACACATGCAGGTCAGGCCGCCGCATTTTGGCACCCGTGGCGACGGGCAGCGCCCGGCCGTGAATGCCATGGAAGCCGTACGTCTTGAGGTAGTGGGGAAACCGGCTCGCGCAGCCGATGCCCGACACAAACAGCGTGTCCTCAGGCGGCAACTGCGCCGCGGTCAGCAGCCGCTCGACTGCCGTCAGCACCGCATGATCTCCGCACCCCCGGCACCAGCGCGCCACCGAGCCTTCGTAGTCGTCCAGATCGAATTCGCGATCGTCGTCGTCGTCGACGCCGCATCCAAGTAACGAACACCCCTGGCTACTCATGCTTGTCCCCCCGGTACCATGGACTGGATGGCCTCAAGAATCATCCCGGGCCGCAACGGCTGTCCCGGCACGCGGGTCCAGCAGTCCACGTCCACCAGTGTGTCGGCGCGCAGGAGCCAGCACAGTTGGCCCCGCCGCCGGTTCTCTTCGGTGATGTGCGGATCGCCTCGACGGTCGCTGTAATTGATCTCGACCGTCGTCACCTTCTTGAAGCCCTCGAAGATCTTCTTGATGCCCGGCGCCATCGGCGAGAGGAAGGTGAGGTGGAGCGACGACACACGGAGTCCCGCTTCGCGCGCCCGTTCCACCGCCTCCTCGATTGCCCCCTTCGTGCTGCCCCATCCGACGACCAGCAGGTCGCCGGTGGGATCGCCGAACACCACCGGAGGCTTGAGGGCCTCGTGCAACACGGCCAACTTGCGACTGCGCATCGCAACCCCGCTCGTGGCCTTCGGGGTCATAGGCGATCTTGCTGCGCTCGTCGTGCGA
>JAHEFO010000251.1 GCA_024640135.1 Acidobacteriota bacterium | reverse complement strand
CAGTGCCTTCATGGTGGTGGCGCCCAAACGCCAGGCCTCATTGCATCCAGCCGTGATTTCGTGGGGACTCGACCAGGGATTCACCCAGGAGTTCGACTGGGTCGGCACGCGAGACGCCACACCCTGGCTGATCGCGCCGGAAGGGATTCGTTTCCTGCAGGACCTCGGCATCGACGAGCTGCGCCGGCACAACCACGAACTGGCGTGGCACGCCGCGCGGTATCTGACCGCCATCTGGAAGACGCCGCTCCAAGTCGACGAGTCGGCCGTCGGGTGCATGGTCAGCGTGATGACGCCGGAGTCGGTCGGAACGACCAAGGCCGACGCGGTCCGCCTGCGCGATCGGCTGCTCTTCGAGGACAACATCGAGGTCCAGGTGCATCCTCGTGCGGGCCGGGTGTGGGTGCGGGTGTCTGCGCAGGGGTACAACGACCAAAGCGACATCGAGAAGCTGGCAGCGGCCGTCCCGGCCGGCTCACACTCGTTCTAGTACACGCCTTCGGTCACCGACGTCTGGAGCTTCGCGAACGGCCGCACGTTGCGGACGCCGTCCCACGGGTAGGCGTCGCACGGCGGCTCACGTTCAGCCTCATCCCGTTCCAGGAACCGTGGCACGAAGAACTCCTTGGTCAGCGTCGTCAGCCGCACGCGTCCGGTCTGGCCGTACGGCACCAGCTTCATCGGATGCTCGGGATCGACAACTTCCAGGACCGCCCGGGGGATGGGCGGGTAATAGATGATCGCGTAGTTGTCCGCGGGATCGAACGGCTTGTGTACGGCCAGGCCCATCAGGGTGTTGCCGTAGGTGGGCGCGAAGAAGATACCGTCCAGCACCTCTTCACGCACCCATCGATGGAACTGCGGCGTCATTTCGGTGCCGCCGCAGAAGATGCCGGTGATACCCGCCTTTTTCAGCGAAATCTTCTCGGCGAGCGCCTCCAACAGCTTGGGTGTGATGAACATGCACTTGATGTTGTCGTGCGCCTTGAGCAGCGTCAGCGCCTGATCGATGACGTGACGTTTGTAGGCTTCTACCTGATCCATCTGCCGTGACTTGACGAGTTTGATGACCCAGCGCGGATCCAGGTCGAGGCAGAACGAGATGCCGCCGCGATGCTGGGCGAGGTGCTCGACGGCCAGGCGCAGACGCCGGGGGCCTGATGGGCCGACCATCAACCAGTCGCTTCCCCTGGGGAAGAACTCGTCAGGCAGCGTATCGCTGAAGATTTCGTAGTCGATGCGGAAATCGTCGATTGTGACGCGAGACTTCGGCACCCCAGTGGAGCCTCCCGTCTCAAAGGTGTAGATTGGCTGATTCGCGTACGCGTTCGGCACCCAGCGCCGGACGGGCCCTCCCCGCAGCCATTCGTCCTGAAAGAAGCCGAAGCGATCCAGGTCTTCGAACGTCCGGATCTCCTTGAGCGGGTCCCAGTCCAGTCTCGAGGCAAAGTCGAGCCAGAATGGGGTGCCCGTCTCCGGAGTGAAGTGCCAGTGCACGATTTCCCGCACATGCGCGTCCAGCGCATCCTTGGTCTGAGGCTGCATCCCGACAGCCTACCATCGTAGAATTCTCTGATGGTGCATATTCCCTTGATCAGGCGCGGCAGGAACTACCGCAGTCTCGATGTCGCGGGCATTGCCCATCATGCGACGCGGGAGCGATTCGCCGAAGTCAGTCAGGCCAACGCCGGACTCATTCGCCGCGACCTGCTGGCGCAAAATGCCATGCGCGCGGCGCTGGCGCGCTACTCGGTGGAGCAACTGATGGCCATGACGAAAGAGGCCGCTCAGTCCTTCCAGCACGACACCCTGCCGCTGGGAGACAGCGAGCAGACGCCAGATGATTATGTCCTTCAACTCTCCGCCACGACCGGCATGCCCCACGTCATGGTTCGCCGCAACATGGAGCGCCTGGTCTCGGTGATGGAGAACCTGCCTGAGATCCTGCGGGGTCTGACTCGCGGACTCGACCTCGGCATTCTGGATCACGGATTCGGCGAGGCAAACGGCCAGGCCTTCAGCTTCTATCCCAACGCGCAGGCCCTGGGCGTGGTCCTCCCGAGCAATTCGCCAGGTGTTCACGGTCTCTGGATTCCCGCGATCGCCATGAAGATGCCGCTGGTCATCCGGCCGGGCGGGACCGAGCCATGGACCCCGTATCGGCTGATTCAGGCCCTGATGAAGGCCGGCGTGCCGGGTGACGCGTTCAACTATTTTCCGAGCGACCACGCCGGTGCCGGCGAAATCGTCCGGCACACCGGCCGCAGCATGTTCTTCGGCGACCTGGGCGCCATCGGCTCCGTGGCGGGGGATCCCCGAGTCGAGGTGCATGGCCCCGGGTACAGCAAGGTCCTGTTTGGCCCGGACCTGAGCCCGAACTGGCGCGACTATCTGGATGTGATCGCGGGGTCCGTGGCCGACAACGGTGGACGTTCATGCGTGAACGCCTCCGGCGTCTGGATGCCGTCGCACGGGCGCGAGCTGGCTCAGGACCTGGCGGAGCGACTGGTGGCCATCGAACCTCGCGCGGCCGACGATCCCGCGGCGGAAATCTCGCCATTTGTGGATCCTCGCGTGGCCCGGAGGATTTCCGAGCAGATCGACGCCGGGCTCTACGAAGCAGGCGCCGAGGATGTCACGATGGCTGTTCGCGGAGGACCGCGACTGGTGGAGGCCCACGGTGCCACGTTTCTGCTGCCGACCGTGATCCACTGCACGTCATCCGGGCATCCGCTGGCGAACCGTGAGTTCCTCTTTCCGTTCGTGTCGGTCGTGGACATGACGGCGGATCAGATGGCGGCCGTGCCTGAATGTCTGGGACCGACGCTGGCTGCGACGGCACTGACCAACGATCAGGCGCTCGTCACTAGGTTGCTCGAGTCCGACCTCGTCGGCCGCCTGAACCTGGGTCCGCTTCGGACCAACAGGATTGCCTGGGACCAGCCGCACGAGGGGAACCTGTTTGATCATCTGTACGGGCGGCGCGCATTTCAACTGGCCAACTAGCGACCTGTCCGATGGAGACCTTCAGCGCGCGACGACGACAGGCCGAGTGGCAGTACGGACTGCCGGATCTGGAGCAACCGTGAAGCTTCTGTATCTAACAGCGGGCGCCGCGGAAATGTACTGCGGCTCCTGCCTGCGGGACAATGCGTTGGCGGCTGCGCTGATGGCGCGGGGGCACGACGTGATGTTGATGCCGATCTACACGCCGACGACGACGGACGAAGCCAATGTCAGCCAGTCGCGAGTGTTTTTCGGCGGAATCAGCGTCTACCTCGAACAGAACGTCCCCCTGTTCCGGCACACCCCCGCGTTCCTCGATCGTTTGTGGGACTCGTCTGCCGTGCTGAAGCTGGCCTCGAAACACCAGATCAGGGTCGATCCGACATTCCTCGGGGAGATGACGGTCTCGATGCTCAAAGGCAGCGATGGCTACCAGCGCAAGGAAGTGGACAAGATGATCCACTCCCTGAAACACGAATCGCGCTTCGATGTCGTGAGCCTGCCGTTTGCCTTGCTGATCGGACTGGCGAAACCACTCAAGGACGCCCTTGGCTGCCCGATAGTCTGCACGCTTCAAGGCGAAGACCTGTTCCTGGACCAACTGCACGAGCCGTGGAAGTCGGAGAGCCGTGAGCTGATTCGTCGGGCCGTGCCGCACGTCGATCACTTCATCGCGGTCAGTGAGTACTACGCGCGGTTCATGGCCCAGTACGTCGGTATCCCGTCCGAGCGCATCAGTGTCGTTCCTCTTGGCATCAACGTCGGCGGGCACGAGGCCAGGCCGGTTCGCACGTCCCCGCCCTACACCATCGGGTATTTTGCCCGCATCGCGCCGGAGAAGGGCCTGCACGTCCTGTGCGACGCGTACCATCGCCTCTGTCATCGACCGGGCGTGCCCGAAACCCGGTTGGTCGCGGCTGGATATCTGCTCGACGAACACAAGGAATACCTTGCTGGTTGCCAGCGCCGCCTGCGCGATTGGGGGCTTGACGGGCACTTTACGTATGTGGGCGCGCCGGATCGCCAGGGCAAGATCGCGCTCCTGCAGTCGTTTGATGTGTTCTCAGTGCCGACGACCTACGCGGATCCCAAAGGCATGTTTCTGCTCGAAGCCATGGCCAACGGGTTGCCGGTCGTTCAGCCGCGCCACGGCGCGTTTCCCGAACTCATTGGCCGTACCGGCGGAGGGTTGATGGTCCCACCCGAAGAACCAGAGTCTCTGGCCGACGCGCTCCATTCGCTGCTCAGGGACCGCGCCCATGCGGCGAAACTCGGCGCCGCAGGCGCTGCCGGTGTGCAGGCCCATCACACAGTGGACCACATGGCGACGGCGGCCGAGCGCGTCTACTCGGAGGTGGCCCAATCGTGCTGACCGCTTCTCATCTGTCGAAGCACTACGACACGGCCCGAGGCCCGGTCTCGATTCTCGAGGACGTGTCTCTGAACGTGACGCGCGGAGACTCAGTCGCCATCATGGGACCGTCGGGATGCGGCAAGAGCACCTTGCTCTACATCCTGGGGGCGCTCGAACGGCCGTCCGCAGGGACGGTGACGCTCGACGACCGGAACCCATACGAGCTGAACGAGGCGGACCAGGCGGCCTTTCGAAATGAACACGTCGGTTTCGTCTTTCAGGATCATCTGCTCCTGCCGCAGTTGTCTGCGCTCGACAACGTGCTGGCACCGACTTTGGTGAGTCGGAGCACCCAGGCAGCAACAGAAAGCCTGGAGCGGGCCCGCGCCCTGCTGGGTGCCGTCGGCTTGTCCAGCCGCATGGACCATCGGCCCGGGGAATTGTCGGGCGGCGAACGGCAGCGCGTCGCCGTCGCTCGTGCGTTGATCCTGCAACCTTCCATCCTGCTGTGCGACGAACCCACAGGAAACCTCGATCGCGCGTCGGCCGACGCGGTGGCGGAACTGCTCGTGTCGCTTCAGGACGACCACAAGATCATGCTGCTCGTCGTGACGCATAGCCCGGCGCTGGCGGCGCGGTTCGGACGCCGGTACGAGTTGAACGACCGGGCATTGGCGCCGGCATGACGCGATTCGGGCTGGCGTGGGCGAGCCTCTGGCATTACCGCCGCACGCATGCGTCGGTAGCAGCCGGCGTGGCCGCCGCAGTCGCCGTCCTGGCGGGTGCGCTGCTGGTGGGGGCATCGGTTCGCGCCAGTCTGGCGGGACTCGTCACGGCGCGGCTCGGCAAGGCCGATCTGGTCGTCGCTTCAGAGAGTCCATTCACGGACGAACTTGGGACCCGGCTTCGAACAGTGTCGCGGCTGGCGCCAGTGCTCACCGGCGTCGCGCCGTTGTTCGCGCTCGAAGGCGTCGTCACGCATCAGCCTTCCGGCCGTCGAGCGGGCACCGTCAGCGTTTACGGAGTTGACGCCAGGTTCTTTACGTTTCATGGCGTCACGGCGACTGCGCCCAGCGGCGGCGGTGTGTTGCTGAGTCCGGACCTGGCTGATGAACTTGGCGCCTCCGATGCCGAGGCCATCGTCCTGCGCGTGGCCAGGCCGACCGACATTCCGATCGATTCGCTCCACGGCCGTAAGGACGATGTTGGCCGCGCGATGCGGTTGAGTGTGGCGGGAACGCTGCCAGCGGCGCTGATGGGAGAGTTCTCCCTGTCACCCAGTCAGGGCCCCGTCCGCGCGGTGTTCGTGGATCTGGTCCGGCTGCAACGAGATCTGGGACAGCCCGGACGTGTGAATGCGCTGCTGGTGTCGCGTGCTCCGGGGTCGCCCCTGGACGGAGGGGCAGTCGCCGCCGCCCTCGATGAGGTACTCGACGCTCAGGACCTTGGCCTGAGCGTCACCGTGCTACCCAGTCCCGGCAGTCCTACCCTCTCCCCATCGCCGCCATCCCTTCTCGTCGAAACCGCGAGTGGCTTGATGAGCGACGCTCAGGTGGCGGCGGCGATCGCAGCCTCCGGCGCGCGGCCGGAGGCCGTAACACCGGTGTTGAGCTGGTTGGCGAACCGCATGATCGTGGGCGGAAGGACGACGCCATACTCGCTGGTGGCGGGCATTGGTCCGGCGGCTGCGGGTGACGCCAACCTGGCGGCCCTGCTGAAGGACGGCGGACAGGATAGCGCGCCAGCCATTGTGCTGAATGAATGGACCGCCCGCGACTTGTCGGCGACGACCGGTGACGCGCT
>JAHEFO010000037.1 GCA_024640135.1 Acidobacteriota bacterium | reverse complement strand
TTCCGGATTCACCATCTTCTACATGGGCATCAACGTGGGGGCGTTCCTGGGACCGCTCCTGACCGGCTACCTCGTTCAGGACGCGGGCTTCCGCACGTGGCTCAGCGGCATGGGGATGGATCCGAATTCCGCGTGGCACTGGGGCTTCGGCGCTGCCGGCGTCGGCATGACGCTTGGCCTGATTCAGTACATTGTCACCGGCCGGCACCTTGGCGAAGCCGGCCTCGCGCCATCACCGGCCAAGTCGCCGGAAGCGTTCGCGAAACTCAAGCGGTCAGCCACCATCTGGTTCGGCGTCTTCCTGGTGTCCCTGGCGTTCGTGGGATTCTCGATGTCGGCGGGCTCGCTCGTCATCACGCCTGAACAGGTCACGACGGGTTATCGATACGTCCTCATCGCAGTCGTGCTCGGCTTCTTCTCCTGGCTGTTCATGGGCGGCGACTGGACGGCAGAAGAGCGGAGTCGGTTGTGGGTCATCACCGTGATGTTCGTGGCAGCCGCGCTGTTCTGGTCGGTCTTTGAACAGGCCGGCACCACGCTGAACCTCTTCGCGGCCGAAAAGACGAATAACTCATTCTTCGGCTACAACTTCCCCAGCGTCTGGTTCCAGTCGCTCAACGCGATGTTCATCGTGATGTTCGCGCCGGTGTTCGCCTGGCTCTGGATCAAGTTGGGCGACCGGGGCCCGGCGAGTCCCGCGAAGTTCTCGTATGGCCTGATCGGCGTCGGTCTTGGATTCCTTGTCCTGATCCCCGCCGCCCAACTGGCTGGCTCGGGCAGCCTCGTCAGCCCGTTGTGGCTCACGGCCACCTACCTCATCCACACATGGGCAGAACTCTGTCTGAGTCCCGTTGGTCTGAGTTCAATGACCAAGCTCGCGCCTTCGCGCATCGTCAGCCTGATGATGGGCGTCTGGTTCCTGGGCGCGTCGGTGGGCAACTTCCTCGGCGGCGAGATGGCCGGCCTCTATGGGTCGGACATGCCGTTGGAGAACCTGTTCGGATACGTCGGCCTGTTCGCGGTCGTCGCCGGCCTGATCATGCTCGTGTTCTCAGGCAAGCTGACCAAGATGATGTGCGGGGTCAAGTAGCGGGCCGTTCGTGGCTCTGAAGCAATATCAGCAGAAGCGCAACTTTGCCTCATCACCCGAACCCAAGGGCGATGAGGCAAAGGCGCGCAAGCGGCGCAAGGGCAAGAAGCCATTCTTTTGCGTCCAGAAGCACCTCGCCAGTCACCTCCACTACGACCTCAGGCTGGAACACCACGGCGTCCTCCTCTCGTGGGCGGTGCCCAAAGGGCCCTCGCTCGATCCCAGCGTGAAACGATTCGCCGCGCAGGTCGAGGACCATCCCGTCGAGTACGGCACCTTCGAGGGTGTGATTCCCGAGGGGTACGGCGCAGGCATCGTGATGCTCTGGGATTCGGGGACCTGGACTGCCGAGTCGCCGGACGTGGACGCCGCCTTGGCGAAGGGCGACCTGAAGTTCACGCTTGATGGATACAAACTCAAGGGTTCCTGGGTCCTGGTTCGGACCCGCGGATACGCGCGCCCGGGCGAGCTCTCGAAGAAACCGAGCTGGCTCCTCATCAAACACCGCGACGAATGGTCCGGCGATGTCGACATCACGGAATTTGCGCCCTTGAGCGTCAAGTCGGGCGATGACTTTCCCGCCATCGTGGCCGCCCAGGATCCCGCCCTGTGGCCCACCCCTCGGCGCCCGGCAACCGGCGAAACCGGTGCTATGCTTCAAAAGATTATCGAGCAGGCGGCGGAACTGAAACTCGCCGAACTGCACCAGCAGGAAACACCGTCGTCACCACGCAAGCGCCGGGGCCGCAAGCCCGTCGTGTGATCCAGGAGGATTCGTTATGAAACAGCCGCTAATGGCACTCGCCGCCGCCACCATTCTCATCGCGGGCCCCACCCTTGCCGCGCAGCAGCAGGACCCGCCGCCCACACCCCCACCCGCCGCCAAGGAGGCCCCAGCGAAGATCTCCACGTCGCCGGCCGGCAAGTGGACGATGAGCCTCGACGGTCCCCAAGGGCCGATGAGCATCGCGCTCGAGGTGCTCGTTGACGCCAAGAACATCGTGACCGGCACCCTGAATGGGCCATCCGGCCTCGCGAAGATCGCCGGCGAAGTCAAGGAAGGCGTTCTTGAATTCAGCTTCAGCATGGATGCCAACGGCACGCCGCTGGAGATCTGGGTCGAGGGCAAGGTCGACGACGAGGGCAAGATGGCCGGCATGTTGTGGGTAGGCGAAATGGGCAGCTTCCCGTTCAAGGCCGAGCGCGCGAAGGGACTGTAAGTCATGACACGTGTACTGGCAGTTGTTTTCGTAATCGCGGCTGCGGCCACCGCCTTCGCGCAGGGCGCGCAGAAGACACCTGATCCCGTCGGCATCACCGGCAAGTGGGCGATGACGATGGAGATGGAAGTGGGCACGGCAACGACGGCGCTGGTGTTCAAGCAGGAGGGGGAGAAGCTGACGGGCACCTATACCGGGCGCTACGGCACCTATCCCCTGGCGGGCAAGATCGACAGCAAGAATCAGATCGAGTTTGTCGTCACCATCAGTGCCGAGGGCACTGAAACCCTGATGAGCTTCTGGGGCGAACTGGCCACAATCGCCACCGGCGAGGTCCTGCGCGGCGGAGCCAATTTGGGCGGCATGGGCGAAGCCTCCTGGCTGGCCAAACGAGACAAGAAGTAGGTCTTGATTCGCGAGGTACTGCTGGCCGAGTTCGATCACGAGATGGCGGTCACCCGCCGGCTCCTGGAGCGGTGCCCGGCCGGACTCGAATGGACGCCGCACGCGAAGTCGTTCAGTCTGGGCGATCTGGCGACCCACCTGGCGCGCCTCCCGCACTGGGGCGAGTGGATTCTGGACAAGGACGCGTACGACCTGGTGCTTGACAGTACGCCGCCCGAGCCCGGTCCGTCCGCGTTGCCTGAGATCCTGGAGGTTTTTGACCGTAACGTTTCGGTCGTCCGCGCTGCTCTGGTCGCCAGCAGCGACGCGGAACTGGCCTCGCCCTGGTCTCTGCTCCGCAACGGAAGCACGGTGATGAGCCTGCCCCGGATGGCAGCCTTCAAGACCTATGTGGTGAGTCATACGATCCACCATCGCGGCCAGCTCAGCGTCTACCTTCGCCTCCAGGACGTCCCGCTCCCGGCCATCTACGGCCCCTCGGCAGACGAGAGTATGTGAGGGTCGCCGGTCTGATCGTATTCCTGGTGCTCGCCACAGCCAACAGTGGCGGGTACCGCTATGGCGTGTCCGATCAGGCGTTCTACCTCCCCGCCGTCGACCGACAGCTCACCCCGGACTTGTTTCCGCGCGATGCGCCGCTGCTGGACAGCCAGGCCCACCTGGTCGCGTCCGATGAAGTGATGGCGTGGCTCGTCAAGGGCACCGGCGCCTCACTCCCGGTCGTCGCCGCAACCCTCTATCTCGTCACTCTCGCCGGTTTACTGCTGGCCGCCGTCGCGTTCAGCCGGGGCCTGCGGTACTCCTGGTGGGCTGTGACCGTCTTTGGAATCCTGCTGACCTTCCGTCATCGCATCGCGAAGACCGGCGCGAACTCGCTGGAAGGCTACATGCACCCCCGCCAGTTGGCCTTTGCCGTCGGCATCGCCGCGCTCGCCTGCGTGGTCCGCGGCAGGCACGGCGCGGCGCTGCTGCTCGTCGCTGCGGCGGCCTGGTTGCACCCGACGACGGCGATGTTCTTCGGCATCGTTGTCGGTGTTGCCGCCTTCGTGAGCCACCCGGCGTGGCGTCTCAAGCTCGGCGGCGCTGCCGCACTGGCGGGCCTGGTGGCGCTCTGGGCCCTCGTCGCCGGTCCCATGGCCGGTCGTCTGATCACGATGGACCCCGAGTGGTTGCAGGTCTTGTCTGCCAAGGACTATCTGTTCCCCGCGCAGTGGCCGATCGACGCCTGGCTCCTCAATCTTGCCTACCCCGTCGTCATCGTCACCATCTGGCGCGCCCGCGTCAGCGCGGGACTGGCCGGGCCGCACGAGACCGGTCTTGTCTTCGGACTGATGGCCCTGCTCGTCTTCTTCTTCGCCTCCGTGCCCCTGACGATGGGCGCCGTGGCCCTGGCGGTGCAGTTGCAGATTACCCGGGTGTTCTGGATCCTGGACTTCGCCGCCCTCGCCGGCGTCGCCTGGTGGCTGACCCGATCGCGGCGGGCGGCGATTGCCGCACTGGCCGTGCTCGGGATTGCGTCGGCCGCGCGCGGCTACTACCTCCTCGAGGTGGCGCAGCCGGAACGTGCCCTTGTCCGCCTCGAACTGCCCGATACGACCTGGATGGCCGCCATGCGCTGGCTCGACAGTCAGCCCAGCGCCTGGCATGTGCTGGCAGATCCGGGACACGCCTGGAAATACGGCATCAGCGTCCGCGTCGGCGCCAGAAAGGACACGTTGCTGGAGTCCGTGAAGGACAGCGCCATCGCGCTGTACGATCGGAGCGTGGCGGGCCGAGTCAGCGAGCGCACAGTCGCGACGCTGGACTACGACCAGCTCTCCACGGAACAGATGCTGGCTCTAAGCGCCCGGTACGACGTGGATGTCGTCGTAGTGACGGCAGACCACGCGCTGAGTCTGCCGCTGCTCTACCGCAACGCCGATTTCGCCATCTACGATGTTCGCTGACACGCGCTTCGTTCCGGCCCGCGGACTCTCGGCCGGCCACGTCATGACCATCTATGCGTGGGCGCGGGGCCGCCGCTATCCTGGCTTGCCGGCGCCGGATATCCGCTTCGTTCGAGTGGATCCAGAGAGCCAGGTCCGCGCCGACTGTTACTGGCAGCCGAACCGCCGCGGGGCCTCGACGCTGATCGGACTTCACGGGCTCGAAGGCTCCTCCGAAGCGCACTATATGCTTGGCGTCGCCCTCAAGGCCTGGCGCCGCGGGTGGAACGTCGTGTTGCTCAATCAGCGCAACTGTGGCGGCACGGAGCACCTGACGCCCGGTCTCTACCATTCGGGGCTGACGGCAGACCCGTTGGAAGTCCTGCGGGCGCTCGTGGTCTCAGAGCAGCTGACGTCGATCTCACTGGTTGGGTACTCCCTGGGCGGCAACCTGGTACTGAAACTGGCCGGGGAGCTGGCGGGGCTGCCAGACGCCCCTGCGCTGCCGGTGGTGGCCGTGGCGGCGGTCAGCCCGACCATCGACCTGTCCCTTTGTGTCGAAGCACTCGAATGGCGGCAGAACTGGGTCTACCAGTGGAACTTCGTCAAGCGGCTCAAGGACCGCATGCGACGCAAGGCGCTCGTCTTTCCAGGCAAGTTCGACCTGAGGCCGCTGGACTCCATCAGGACCATCCGGCAGTTCGACGATGCCTACACGGCGCCGGCGAATGGCTTCGGTACCGCGGCGAGATACTACGAGCAGTGCGGCGCCATCCGTGCCATCAGCCGCATCACCATTCCCACGCTCATCATCGCCGCCCAGGACGATCCGTTTGTCCCGCCTTCTCAATTCACGGGGGACATCGTCCGCACCAACGCGCACGTGCGAGTCAGCCTGCAGCACCATGGGGGCCATTGCGGATTCGTCGGACGCGCCACCGCCGACAGCGATGGGTACTGGGCGGAAGAAACCGCCGTCGCCTTCCTGACCGCTGCAGCGGCTACTTCTGCTCAGCCAGGAGCGTCCTGATCTGCTCGACGGCGTAGTTCACCTTCATCTCGTACGCAATCTTGCCCAGTTCCTCGCTGGACTGGCGGGCGTCGCCGCTGATGCCGTTCGACACCACGCGCACATTCGGGTCTGCCGGCGTGGCCGCGCCACGGCCGGTGTTGGCCACCGCGGTGGGCAGGAGGTCACGCCGCACCCAGTTGCGGCCCTTCTCGAGGTACATCATCTCCGACGTGTCCGCGATCACGGCGTGGCCGGAGTTTGGCAACCCCTTCTCGCCCAACATGTCGTTGAAATCATTCTGCGCGGGCCCGTAGACCCGGTCGACGTAGTACACATGGATGTTCCGGGCCGCGAACTCCGGCTCGCGGTACTTCTCTTCGAGCTTCTGTGCCACCTCACCGTAGCCGCGGACTCCGCCTCCATGATCGTTGAGGAACATCACGTTCGTGAAGCCGTTCACGATGGCCTGCTCGGCGAGGCGCTCCATGATCAACGCCTGAATCTCGTCGGTGAGGCCCAGGGTTCCCGTCTGCTGGTTGCTGGCATTGTTCGAGCTGTACGGGAGCACCGGCATCACGATGGCGTTCCCCAGCTTCCGTGCGATCTCGATCACCGTCTCTTTCGCCATCAGATTGTGGCCGCCGTTCACGTTCTGCGGACCGCGATGTTCCGTCCCGCCCGTATAGAACAACGCCGTCGTCTTGCCCTCCTTGTGGATCGCCCGGTACACCTCCGGCCAGGTCATCATCTCGAATTCGACGAGATCTGCCGGCGCGTTCCTCGAGTAGAACGAGTCCGGCGGATCCATCGGCGGCAACGCCGGTCCGCGACCACCCCGGCCGCGACCCTGGCTGCCACCTGCCTGCGCCGCGGTCTGCTCAACGGGGGGCGCCGTCTGGGCGAACGCCAGGGCAGAAAACACAGAGACGAGACCTGCGACGAGGGCTACACGCTTCATTGAAGGGACTCCTTGGCTGGAGAGTCTACGACAAAATCGAAGTTCCGGGACGCGCGGCCTGGACCCATCTCATAGACCCCGCCGGCATTCGTGCTGCGCCGGGGTTCATGAGATGGGTTCTAGAATGGAGTCTGACCCGGGAGGCACAATGATCACATCATCCACCTCACCATGGACCCGCCGGGCGGCCTTGCGCCACCTGCTGCTGGCGTTGGCCGTCGGTTCAATCGGATGTTCGACGTTCTCGATCAAGGCTGATTCCTGTCCGGCCTATCCCACCAGCCGGCCGGCGGCCTCCGCCACCGCCCCGCCCCCGGACGAGGTCAAGATTCAGTACCTCGGCGTCGGCGGCTACCTCATCCGGCGCGGTGACGATGTGGTGTTGCTTGGCCCGCAGTATTCCAACCCCGGACTGGCCGAGGTGGCCTTCGATCATCAGGCCCGCACCGACCGCGCCCTCGTCGACGGCCTCCTGCCCGCCGAGGCCTCCCTGGCCAGCGCCATCGTGATCGGCCACTCGCACTACGACCATCTTCTCGACACGCCGTACATCGCAACCACGCACTCCACAGGGGCGAAAGTCTACGGCAGCAGGACAATGGCGAACATGATTGGGTCGGCCGTCGAGCCTGCCCGGCTTGTGGACGTCGGCCCTGAAGCCGACGCGCACCAACCCGTCCAGATCAGTTCGCGCGTGCGTCTCTGGCCCATTCGATCCGAGCATTCCGACCAGTTCCGGATGAAGATCCCGCTATCCGGCATCAACGTCCCCGTCCACATGTGGCGCGGCGAGGTCGCAGAACCGCTGTCCGAGCTTCCGAAGAACATCAGCGAGTGGGCTGAAGGCGAAGTCTTCGCCTACGTGCTGGACTTCATGGACGCCACGGGAACGAACGTGGAGTTTCGCGTCTTTTACCAGGACTCCGGAACGAACAGGCCCGTCGGACTACCCGCCAGCGACGTCTTGCCCCTGCTGGACGGCAAAGGCGTGGACGTGGCCCTGATCTGCGTGGGAGGTGACTTCGAGCGCCTGACTGACCATCCCGGCGGAGTCATCAAGGCGACCCGGCCACGGTTCCTTCTGCTGGGACACTGGGAGAACTTCTTCGAGCCGCAAACGGACATCTGCCGGACCGGTATCGTGGATGCAATACCGCTCAGTGACCCGAAAGAGTTCATGGGAGAGGCCGCCGAGGCCATGTCGGAGGCCGGGCTGCAAGGGCGACCGATTCTGCCGTGCCCCACGGCATCCGTTTTCTACTTCCCTGTTGACGACTCGAACGATGCGGCTGTCCACAAGGCCCTCAAGAAGGGCCGCGTCAGCTACAACTGCGGAGAGGGCTGCACCCCATGAGCGGATGCGCAAGTTGTCCCCCCCAGGCGCGGTCAGCCAGTATCCTTACGGTGGAGGCTTTTTCATGAATGTTCAGACAGACCGCGCGATGGTGCCGGCGGGTTCCACCGTCGTCCGATACCTTGTCGTCACCATCACCGCGCCGGTCAGAGAGATGAACACGCAGCGCCCACCCGCCCATGTCGCGCTGGTGCTGGACCGGTCGGGGTCGATGGGAGGCAGCAAGATTACCCTCGCCAAGAAGGCGGTCGACCATGCGATACAGCTCCTGAACGACCAGGACCGGCTGGCGGTGATCTGTTACGACAATGAGATCGACACGCTGCTGGGGGGCACCCAGGCATCGGCGGAGGCGAAGACGCTGGCGACATCGCGCCTGAAGGACATCGATGCGCGAGGCAGCACGGACCTGTGCGGCGGCTGGTTGCGGGGCGCACAGGAACTGGAGGTCGCCTCGCCTGGCCCGGACTCCAACGCCGTCCGGCGGGTCATGCTGCTCTCCGATGGACTGGCCAATCAGGGTGAAACCGACCCGACCGTACTGGCCGCGCATGCATCGGCATTGCGCGCGAAGGGGATCACGACCTCCACGTTCGGGTTGGGCGCGGATTTCGACGAGCAGGTCATGTCGGGACTGGCCACCAACGGCGGCGGACACTTCTACTTCATCGAGAAGCCGGTGCAGATCTCGGATTTCTTCACCAGTGAGATTGGCGAGGCCCTCGAGGTGGTCGCGCGTGACGCGCGGGTGGTCATCACCGGCGCACCTGACGCGGAGATCTCGTGCCTCAATCAGTTTCCCGTTGAGCCGGCTGGTGACCAGGTCACGATCCGTGTAGGCGACCTCGTCTCCGAGCAGGAGGTCACGGTGGTCATCGGCGTTCGCTGGACGACGGGTGAGGCTGGCGGCCAGGTTGCCATGACCGTGGGCCTGGCCGACCGGGACCGTGCGTTGTTTGCAGAGCCGATGCCCATCGAGTGGCAAGTCACGGACGCGGCCACCGACGCCGCGCAGCCCGTCAGTGACGAAGTCATGCTCGAGGTGGCGAAACTGATGGCCGAAGGCGCGCGTACTCGCGCGCTTCGCGCCAACCGGCACGGCGATTTCCAGCGCGCCATCGAGATCGTCAACGATGCCGCCGACAGCATTCGAGCGCTGGCGCCTGCCGACGCGAGGGTGCAGGCGATCGCGGAAGAACTCCTGCAGGAGCGAGCCGTCTTCCAGGCGGCAATGAGCGCCAACGAGATCAAGTCACGACACTTCACATCGACGAACATCATGCACAGCCGCAGCATGATTGGTCGCGCCAAGAAACGCGACTCGCAGTCGTAGAGGTGCGCCCCGGCCGCGAGTCGGGGCCGTCACCGCCGGACGGGCGCGGCGGGCACTCAGCCCAGGTAGCCCATGATCGACGCCAGACTGCGGTCGAACTGCGGCAGCACGCCTGACGCGATTGCTTCCGTCCGGGCATGAGTCGTGTGCAGCCGCAACCGACGGTCCTTGAACTGCCGCACTTCGACGCGGCCGGACCACTGGTGAACCAGCCAGCACTCGCGCACGCCATGTGTGGCGAACCAGGTCACGCGCTCGTCGCTGTCCCCGATGCGCGGGGCGGGCGACAGGACTTCGATCACCAGGTCCGGAGCGCCGAACACCTTCTGACTGACAGTCGCCGCGCCGCCATTGAGAATCACGAACAGGTCAGGCTGCACGACGAGTGGGCCATCGGCATCCAGGACCACGTCAAGAGGCGCCAGCCACACCCGACCCAATTGCAGGCGGGCGACATGTGCGTGCACGGCCAGGAACAGTGCGCCGACGGCCTGCTGGTGCATCGGTGTCGGCGACTCCGCCACGCGCATGGCACCGTAGATCAACTCTTGCGGCGCCACCGACTCCGGCGCGTCGAAGTACTCACGAAGCGTCATTCGCCCTCCCGCACGCCTCCCGTTCGTCCTCTTGACGACGACTGTGCCATCGTCGCGAATTGGCGGGCAAGAGAGAAGATCGTGCCAGCTACGGTGTGGAAGGCGTGGTCGCGCCCCACGTGGCCAGGTATTGCTTCATGCGCAACTTGCGGACGGTGTTGTCCGTGCTCATGTAGCGAACCACGCCGAAGATGGGCCGTTCCGGCCCCCACGGCCGGTCGTAGCGCCCCAGCGTCCAGCAGTACCCGGAATAGGAATTCGGATTGCGCCCATCAAGCGCCAGGCGATTCATGATCGCAATCATGGTTTCCAGCGCGTCCTCCGGGGACCGGGTCCACTCGAGAATCTTCTTCCCCCAGACCATGCGCATGTAGTTCTGACATGTTCCGGTGGCGGACAACTCCCTCTGTGCGGCGTTCCAGACGCGATCATGCGTCGCGGCCGACATGAACGTGTCCAGGTCATAGGTGTGGGTACGCGCATCAGTCGCGTGCCTGCCAAGAGTGGCCCGCGCCCAGGCCGGCAACGACGCGTACTGGTCGTAGTCGGCGGGACACCGCGCGCACATGTTGAATCCCAACTCCCGCCACGTGATCAGCTGATCGAGGAACCCTTCAGCCGACACCGAGGCGCCCCACCATCCGGCGCGCTGCCCCTTCCTTCCCGAGCCGAGTCGACGGCTGGTCCACTTCTCGGCGGTCATCACCGCATCAAAGACGGCATGTGAGGAGATGTGCCCAAAATGCAGGTATGGCGACAACCCGCTCGCCCCGTCATCATCCGGATGGGAGTGCCGATCCGCGTAGTGCGGGAGTCGCTCACGAATGAAGCGTGCGAGTGTGCTCTCGGCAGCCTGTGGTCCGCCCTGAAGCGGCGCAGCCGCGACAGAATGATCCAGGGGAAGTGACGCCAGAAGCGCCTCCGGCCGCTGCAGCGTGTCCAGCGGCGTGGACGGCCAGCGATCGAGGAGATCCTGAGGCAATCCTGGCAGGCGAGGCAGGTCCGTCCATTCGATGACGGAAGCCGGCCAGTCGGTCAACTGATCGCGAAACGCGCCTTGCAGATAGGAGCGGAATGAGTGCGCCGTGAGGAAAACCTTCTCCGTGGCATGCATCGGCAGGACGCCATTGGAGTCCACCGCCTCCAACGAAACCCCCAGCGCCTGAAGCCTCCGGCCGGCGGCGGCCACCATTCGCGGCAGGAAGAATGACGGGAAGTCGTCGGCGACCACGAGACAGGCATCGGCCGCGAGTCGCTCGAGCAGCCCTCTTCCGGCGTTTCGTTCAGGCTCCACATACGGAATGTAGGTGACGGGAGTCCCTGCGAGGGCACGCGCGTGGTCAGCCATTCCCTCGATGACGAACCGGTGCAGGCGATCGCTGGCCCACGGATAGTCGCAACGCAGCGCTTCGAGGATCACGAGCGGCTTCCCCCACGCGCGTGCCTGCTCGACCGCGTGCTGGAGCGCGAAGTTGGATGAGAGGCGCCGGTAGGCCGTCATCCAGTACACGACATAGGCGCCCTCGGGACGGGCGCCGCAGTCGTTCACTGGACGGACACGGACGCTGGGAACAGACATGTGGAACATCCTCGCAAAAATGGCGGCCCAGCGCCTGCTAGCCCAACGGAAGCCACACCAGGACCAGGAAGTCCCACAACAGGTGGGCCGCCAGCACCGGCGCCAGGCTCCTGGTGAGCATCCGGAGCGAGCCCCAGACCACGCCCAGCGAGAAAGACACCAGCACCAGCACAGGCGATCCAATCAGGGCGTGCACAAGCGCGTACAACAGTGCGGCCAGGACAACACCGGTCAGCGCTCCCACTCCTGCCTGACCGGTGGGACTCAATCGTCGGACGATAGCTCCCTGAATCGTTCCGCGCCAGACCAGTTCCTCGCTGGTGACCACCGGAATCAGGGCGAGCCACGTCGCCACATCCGGCGGAACACGAAATGCGCCATAGAGCCGGGCGGTGTCGTCCGCGACAGATGGCGCGACGCTGAGCACCAGCGGATAGAGCGAGTAGGTGGCCACGGCCAGGACACTGCCCACTGCCAGCCCGGCGACGACGAGCGGCACGGTTGGTCGAAGGTCCCGACCCGCGGCACCGGGATCCAGCGCCACGATGACAAGTCCCAGCAGGAGCGCCGCTCCGCCGATCGCCGGCCAGATGCCCAGCGTCCCGCTGGCTGCGGCGGCCAGCGTCCAGACCGCGCCGCACATCACGGCCAGCAGCATGCTCGGCAATGCCGGTGCCGGGGCGGGGGCGGGGGCAGGCGTCACGTCAGGCGCCTCTTCGGCGCGCGCAGGCGCTCGATGAAACCCCAGGGACCGGGAACCGGCCCGTCGGGAAGTTCGGCATCCAAGGCGTGTCTGGCAGCAGCCGAAAATGTCAGACGCCGGGGATGCTGGATGCGGTCCCAGAAGCGGTCATCCCTGGCAAGCAGATCCTCTGCGAGGCCAATGACCACTTCCCGGGCCACCGACCATTTGGCTCGTGTCACAAAGCGAACCCATTGCGATGACAGGCGCGGCGTCAGCAGCGGCACCTCCACCGTACGCGGCCGCCGGAGGCCCATGACGTGCGCCGTCTGCTCCAGAATCGCTTTTCCAGACAGAATCTCCGGCCCAGGAATGTCGAACCAGTCGCTGGCGACGGCCCTCATGTCGAGTGCGCGCTCCAGTGCAATCACCACGTCACTGATGGCGACCGGCTCCGTGCGCGACTTCAACCAGCGCGGCAGCACCATGAACGGGAGCCGGGCGGCAAGGTCGCGGACGATGAGCCAGCTGAGGCTCCCGTGACCGACAATCATGCTCGCTCGCAACTCGATGGTGGTCACGCTGCCGGCCCTGAGCGCCTCACCCACGGCAAGCCGGCTGCGCAGGTGGTCTGAGCCGCCCGAGTGGGCGGGAGCCACGCCACCGAGGTACACAATTCGCTGGACCTTGGCGTCGGCCGCGGCCCCGGCGAATGTTTCGGCGGCCCGCACTTCCTGCTGGTGGTAGTGCGCATCCTCGCCGATGCCGTGGACCAGATACAGCGCGGCGTCGCAGCCTTCCAGCGCGCGCGCGCACGAGGCCGCGTCGCCGACGTCACCCTGCACCCAGTCGAGATCGGGATCGCGAAGACGAGCCCGTGCCGCATCGCGGGTCAGGCATCGGACGTGCCATCCGGCTGCCTCGAGCGCGGGCCTCACGGCCCGGCCCACAAAGCCAGTCGCGCCGGTCAGAAGTACGCGGCGACCACTCATCGAGGACTGAGCGCTTTCGGATAGGGCTGGAAATACACCTGCTTGTCCAGCCACTCGCCCACATCATGTTTGCGCAAATAGTGGACCAGCAACGTCAGCGGCGCGATCACACCATGAAGCCCGGTGCGAAAGTCATCGATCAGCACCAGGAGTTCCTGCTTCTCGAAGGGCGTCAGCACGTCTTTGAAATAGCCCATGATGTGTTGCAGCACGTTGGCCTGTTTGCCGGGCGTGGCGCGGTCACCCAGCGCGGCCATCGCCAGCGCGGTGTACTCGCGAAGGGTGTCTTCCAACGGACGGTCCGCGACGGCGGCCACCAACCTGCCGAGCTGCCGGTATTTGACCGGGCTATGCGCCATGTAGAGCAGCTTGTGCTCGGCGTGAAAGGCGATCAACTTTCCCCGTGTTGGAGCCGTCAGCAGCGACGTCCGCATCCGATGGTGGGTGAAGATTCGATCGAGAAAGCACTCGCGCAGGCCGGCATCGACCAGCCACCCCTCTTCTGCCAGCGGCAGGGCCGGAAGCTGGTGGCGCAGCTCCGCCGCAAACAGTCCGGTGCCATTCCGATCCGGCGGGCCTGCGTCACCTTCCTTGTAGATCCGCACGCGCGCAAGGCCGCAACTTGGCGAGTCCTTCTTCAGGACGAAGCCATCGAGATCGGCCGCGGCGAGCTCAGCCACGCGTTTGGCGGAATAGACGGCCATGCTCTCCGTGCTGTCGGCCCCGCTCTTGTTGCCGACAAGCTTGAGACCCAACGGGCCGGCAATCAGCCGCAGTGACTCACGCGGCACTGGCATGCCCGACTCGAGTTCCGGACACACGGGCACGAACTCCACAAACCGGCTGAGCGCATCGTGGACGAAGTCGTGCTTCTTGTGCCCGCCGTCGAAGCGGACCTTGCGGCCGAGCAAACACGAGCTGACGCCGACGCGCGGACCAAGTGCGGCCTTCATGCGGCCACCTCGGTGAGGTACTCGTGAAACCGGGCAAAAGACGTCAGCCGGACACCGTAAGACGGCGTCTCCGGCCACGAGCCGTTACCCCCAAACACCAGGCGCACCTCGTGGGCACTGCACACCGCCCCGAGGTCATTGGCCAGCCGGGCCAGCTCTTCCTGATTGGCCAGGGTCACGGACGCAGAAACCACAACCAGATCCACATCACCCTCCCCGACCAGGCGTCCCACTTCGGCGACCGGCGTGCGACGCCCCAGCCACAGCGGGCTCACGCCCAGTTCGCGCAAACAGAGTTCCGCCAGCGACAGCCCTAGCGTATGGTCATCGTCACCCGCGCACAACAGCAGGCACCGCTTGCCACCCAGCCGGACCGGCAACGTATCGCCAACGCGCGTCAACGACCGGAGTAACGCGTCCGTGGCCACGTGTTCCTCGGCGATCGTCAACTGACCAGACGCCCACCGGCGGCCCAGCTCGGCGAGCACGCGGCCAATCTCATCGGCGACCCGAAACCAGCCGTCAAGGCGGCCGCGAGCCTCAAGCAGCCGGCTGTCCACCTCGTAACGCTGGCCGCCGGCGAGGACCCGGATCCACGAGTCAATCACCGACTCGTCTCCGGAAGACACCCGCGCCTGGCCACGCACGTATTCCTCAATCGCAAACCGTTCAAAACGGCGATGGCCCCCAACGGTGCGGGAAAACGGCAGGATTCCATCGTCTGCCCAGCGCTTGATGGTGGACGGAGCCACAGCCGCCAGCCTGGCGGCCTCGGTCGTGGTGAGCATCGTGTCCGATGACATAAGCGGATGATATCGTAGTTGTGACCGTTTTAGATAGTTAATATCGTTTAAATCGACTACTATTGAAATTGAGGACGGACTTCTCATGCATACGCTCACTCGCTCTCAAGTTGTTGTCAGGCCGTTGCCCGAGGTGTTCGCGTTCTTCTCGGACGCAGCCAACCTGCAGGCGCTGACACCGGCGTTCCTCAATTTCCGCATCCTGACGCCGATGCCCATCGAAATGCGCCCCGGCGCGGTGATCGACTATCAGATATCGCTCTTTGGTATCCCCCAGCGGTGGCGTACGCGGATCACGGACTGGCAGCCCGACGTCCAGTTTGTCGACGAGCAGGAGTCGGGCCCGTACGCCCTGTGGCGCCACACGCACAGGTTCGAACCACGGGGCGAGTCGACCATCATCCATGACACGGTCGACTACAAGGAACCGTTGGGCCCGCTCGGGCAGGTGGCCCACGTCCTGTTCGTCAAGCGCACACTCGACCGCGTGTTCGACTTCAGGCGCGAGGCGACGGCTCGGCTGCTGGAGCAGCCTGCCGCGACATCGGTGCCCGCCGGCGCATCCGGACAGGCGCCCGTCAAAGCGTAGACTCCCCACAAGCCGGCTCTGCCCGTGATTGACTTTGGTCCACAGCACCGCTGGCTGATGGGGGGCTCAGAGCTGGCCCGCACGCGGTCATCGGTTTGAGGTAGATTCTCCCGGTGGCCCTGACCGTCGGCACTCAGCTTGGCAACTACGAGATTCTTGCTCCCATCGGCGCAGGCGGGATGGGCGAAGTCTATCGCGCCCGCGATACCCGGCTTGGCCGTGACGTGGCGCTCAAGCTGCTGCCCGAGGCTGTCGCGACCGACGCGAGACGCCTTGCGCGCATCGAGCAGGAAGCGCGCATCGTCGCCGCGCTCAACCACCCGAACATCGTGACCCTCTTCACGGTTGAAGACGACGCCGGAAGGCGGTTCCTGACCATGGAGCTGGTGGAGGGACAGAGCCTGGACCAGCATGTGACACCCGGCGGCCTGCCGGTTGCGCGCGTGGTTGAGGTGGGCATTGCGCTCGCGGAGGCATTGACCGCGGCCCACGAAAGAGGTGTCGTCCACCGCGACCTGAAGCCAGCAAATGTGATGCTGACCCGCGACGGACGGGTGAAAGTGCTCGACTTTGGCCTGGCCAAGGCGGTCAACCCCACGTTCCCCGCCGGCGCGGATCCCCTGGACTCTGTGGAGGCGCCGGACGGCCGCACTCCGGAAGAATCGCTGACGATGACGGCCTCCGCCACGGCGATGGGCCAGGTGGTCGGCACCGTGCCGTACATGGCGCCGGAGCAGGTGCGCGGTGAAACCGTTGACCATCGCACCGACCTCTTCGCGCTGGGCGTGTTGCTCTATGAATTGACGACGGGCCGCCGGCCATTCGACGGCTCGACGTTGGGCGTCATTTCGACGGCCATCCTTCGCGATGAGCCGGCGTTGATTTCCAGTGTGCGGACCGACACGCCGGGCGATCTCACGCGCATCATTGCACGCTGCCTTCAGAAGGATCCGCGCGCGCGGTTCCAGACCGCGCTGGATGTCGCGAACGAGCTGCGAGGCCTCGGCCAGGCCCAGGGAACCGGCACACTCATGAAGGCGCCGCCGGTGCCGGCCACGCCCCTGCTGGGTCGTGAGGACGCGCTGATGTCCGCCGCCGAGCGTCTACAGACCGGCGCCCGCGTGCTCACCATCTCCGGATACGGAGGAACCGGAAAGACGCGGTTCTCGATCGAACTCTTCCGCCGCCTCGCACCCGCCTACCCTGACGGCGCGGCGTTCGTCTCACTGGCATCCGTCACGGCAGCCGACGAAGTGCTGCCGACAGTCGCCAACGCGCTCGACATCGCGGAGGCTCACGGCAGGTCGGCGCTGGACGCCCTGTGCACCGTCATCGGCACGCGCCGCATCCTCCTGGTACTCGACAACCTCGAGCAGGTCCTTGATGCGGCCGGCGATATCGCTGCCCTGGTCTCACGCTGCCCATCGTTTCAGGTCATTGCCACCAGCCGGGCGCCGCTCAAGATCGGCGCGGAGTCGGAGTTCGCCCTGCCCCCTCTCGAACTGCCGGCGCAGGGTGCAGCCTCGCTGGATGCCATCCGCACCTGCCCGTCAGTGACACTTTTCGTGCAACGGGCCGAGAAAGTGAAGCCGGGGTTTGAGCTCACAGCAGCCAACTCTTCAGCCGTGGCGGCCATTTGCCGGCGTCTCGATGGCCTGCCTCTGGCGCTCGAACTTGCCGCCGCACGTGTCCGCATTCTGGAGCCCGCCGTCCTGTTGCAGCGGCTCGACCATGCGCTCGACCTGCTGACCTCCGGTGATCGCGACCTTCCGCTTCGCCAGCGCACGCTGCGCACCACCATCAGCTGGAGCTACTCGCTGCTGGACGCCTCCGAGCAGCGCCTGCTGCGACGAACGTCAGTCTTCCATGACGGCTGGACGCTGGAGGCCATGGAGCAGGTCTGCTACGACGATGCCGAGCGGTATCGCGCGCTTGACGAGCTCGACTCGCTGGTCGAGAAGGGCATGGTGCGCGTCATCGACTCGGGCGGACGGTATTCGCTGCTCGAAACCATTCGCGCCTTCGCGGCGGAGCAACTGCACGCCGGTGGTGAGATGGACGTCATTCGCCACACGCACGCCAGCTACTTCCTGCAGTTCGCTGCCGATGTGGATGCGGGCATCAAGTGGACGGGCCAACTGGCCGCCATGCGGCGTGCCCGGGGCGACAACGCGAACATGCACGCGGCCATTCAGTGGCTGACGACGTGCGCGCGGGCCGGCGATCTTGACGCGCTTGAGCGCGGGCTCCTGCACGCGGGTCACCTCAACTGGTTCTGGCACATCGGCGGCCAGCATTCCACCGCGCGCGTCTCCCTCGACACATTGCTCGCGCTCGCAGCCGGGCGGCCGTCGAGCCGGGGCCGGGCCCTGGCCGAGTTGGCCAGTGGAATGGTCTCCACCACCACCGGCGAGTGGGAGCGCTCACTGGCCGAGTGGAAGGCCGGCTTGGAGGATGGCCTGGCGGTGGGCGACGAGGAAGCCGCGCTCGAGGGACTGATGGGCGTGAGTTACTGCAACCTGAGCCTGGGGCGGATGCCGGAGGCGAACGCCGCACTTGACGACCCTCTTGCTCGGAGCGCCGAGAACGGGCGTGGCCTGATCCGTGGTGTCCTGCTGTCGATCAAGGGCATGCTGCTCTACGCGACAGGCCATCTTGAAGACGGCATGGCACTGGTCGAGCAGGCGCGGGTGATCCACGAACGTGACGGCGACCACGAGGGCCGCGGGTTCTCCCTCAGCTTCATGGCGCAGATGACCTTTGCGAAGGGCGACCATGCCCGCGCGCTCTCCCTCTATCACGAAGCACTGACATCGTTTGAGACCGTCGGTGATCATCCCGAGATGGCACGTGTCCACAGCGAGATGGGATGGACCGCGCTCGCCGCCGGTGATTGCTCTTCGGCACAGCACGCGTTCGTGCTGGCCGTCCACGCCTACGAGGAGGTCGGCAGTCCACGCGGCACCGGTCTGGCGCTCATGGGGCTTGCGGCGGTTGAAGCCGCGCAGGGCCGCCCGGAGCGCGCCGTCGAGGTCGCGGCCGCGGCCGAGGCCTTCTCAGAGCGCGCCGGCACCGTGGTTGATCACCCCATGGACCCTGGCCTTGCCAGCCGAATCGAAGCGCTCAAGGCGTCCATCCCGAGCGGCACACTCGACGGGCTCGTCGCGCGCGCGAGCACGCTGACGCCTGCCGCGGTCCTGGCGATGCTCGCGCAGAGTGCGAACCCATGATTCGGTCGTGTGACCGTTCTCGCCCCCGCGATGTTCGGATGGTGGAGCGCGGTCAGGTCACGCCCGAGCTTGGTGTCTCTGCGCGATAGACCTCGCCCATGCCGCCCGCGCCGAGGGGCGCGGCGATTTCATATGGACCGAGGCGGGTGCCGGGAATCAGACTCCCTATTGGCCTCTGTGCTTCGTCATCGCCCCGCAAGCCCCGCCGCCCAGTTCACGACGACGGTGATCGGCGGCTTGGTGCCGGTGGACGCGCGCGGGCGGATGAAAAGGAAGCGCTGGCCATCATTCGACACCGAGTACTGGTCGATCACGAGCGCCGGGCTGGTCAGAGGCGACTGGAACAGCTCGACAGGCGCCTTGAACTCGATCGCCCCGGCGCTGCGGTCGACCGGCACGGCCATGAGTTTGCCGGTTGGCGTCAGGTAGAAGAGTTCCCTGCCGTCCCGCGCCCAGACCGGCTGGCCGCCACCCGCGGGTGACACGCGTCGCCGCTGGTCGAAGGCCGGAAAGGATGCCACCCACACCTGGTTGGTGTTCGATTCGGTGATCTGGTACGCGACCCATTCTCCGTCCGGCGAGAAGTGAGCCTGGTCGACCCCTGGGGTCGAATCGAGAAGCTGCCTCGGCTCGCTCGAGCCATCGACGGGCACGACGAACAGCTGGCCGGGCTGAGCCGCGTGGAACAGCACGAACTTTCCGTCCGGCGACCAGTCGTCGAGGTACTTGGGGGTGAGCGGCGACTCGAACAGCGGCTCCTCTTTCTGGCTGCCCACCACCTGCGTGAAGAACTGCAGCGCACCGCCAGCGTCTGCCTCGTACGCCACCGTCCGGCTGTCTGGCGACCAGGCTTGATCGTTCACGGTCTGGCTGTCGGTGACGGCGCTGGACACGCCGTTCGCCAGATCGAGGACCGAGAGGTCCGTCGAGCCGACATCGCCGGTGGAGGTGGCCACCCGTCGTCCGTCCGGCGACAGCCTGATCTGATAGTACTTGCGCGCGTCGCCCACCGTGCCGGTGACCGTGCCGCTGCGGTCAACCCACACCAACTCCGAAAGACCGTTCGTGCCTCCGGACGTCCGGTAGGCGAGCGTGCCGGTGTCTGACGCCGAAAATGCTGTGCGCCCCAGGGTGCTGCTCGTCGTCACATCGTCGGCCAGCCTGACCGGTTGGCCAGCGAGCGTCAGCGCTTTGGCATCGAATCGTTGAGCAAACAAGGTGCCCTGCCGGACGAACAACAGGAATCCGGGTTCGACATACACCGCCATCGACTCGGTTTGCATCAATCGCACCGGTGTACTGCCGTCGAGCGAACCGACGTACAGCGCGCGATCGTCGGAGTTGAGACTCCAGCCGAGGTAGATGAAGTGCTGGCTATCCGGCAGGAGGGCGGGCCATAGAGCGGATTCCGCCACACCTTCGGCCCCCGCAAGCGTGAGCTCGACCGGAGGACCACCCTGTTCTGACACCTGAAACAACCGCATGCCACTCGAAACGCTGGCGGTGTTCAGGAGTACGCTGCCCGTTCGCGTCCACGCGGCACTGACGAAGTCAGGCAGCTGACACAACGGTTGCGGCGCCCCGCCGGCCGCGCTCACGCCAACGCGATAGATCCTGTCGCCAACGGCGTATCCGATTGACTTGCTGTCCGGCGACCAGAAGAGGCCATGGGCTCCGCTGGTGCCGGCGACCATCCGGGCGTCGGACGCGTCGAGCGGGCGGATCCAGATCGCTGGCACGCCAGCGACGGCGGGCGGGCCGATATAGGCGAGCAGCCGGCCGTCGGGCGAGATCAGCGGCCTATCCACGCCGAACGCAGAAGCTGGTTCGGCGTCGCTGGGCACGGAGAACTGAATCCGTTGCGCCGGTCCGGCGCTCTCGCGCGGCCACCACAGCGCCGTGAGGGCCACAACCGCGGCCATCGCACTGATGCCCGCCACGATCCACGCGAGCCGATCGCGGCGTCCTGGCGCGGCGGCGCCGGCTGCGGCAGTCTCGTCTGGTTCGCCGGCGATGATGGTGTCGAGCCTGCGGCGTGCCTCACCGATGTCACGGAGCCGCTGCTTCGGATCGCGGACGAGGCAGTCGCGAAGCAACTCGCGGAGACGCGGCGGGAGGCCGGCAGGCATGGCGGTGAGGCTCGCATCGCGCGTGAGCACCGCCGCCAGCGTCTCGGACACATCTTCGGCGTCGAACAGACGTCGTCCGGTCAGCATCTCGTGGAGCACGACGCCAAACGCCCAGATGTCGGCGCGCCTGTCGACCGCCCGGCCCTTGGCCTGCTCGGGCGCCATGTAGGCGGCGGTGCCGATGATCATCCCCATCGCCGTCATCGCCGGCGACGTCAGCGTCAAGGCCGAGGAGTCCTGAGTCCAGGGTCCTGAGTCCTGGGTCCTGAGTCCGCCCGCCAGGTCCATCGCTTTCGCCAGCCCGAAGTCCAACACCTTCACGGTGCCATCCGCGCGCACCTTGATGTTCGCGGGTTTGAGGTCGCGGTGCACGATCCCCTGCTCGTGCGCAGCTTCGAGGGCGTCGGCGATCTGTGTCGCGATCGGCAGCGCGTCAGCCACGGCAATCGGGCCCCGCGCGATGATCTGCGACAGGTCCTCGCCCTCGACCAGTTCCATGACAAGGGCTCGTGTCGCGTGTGTGTCGGACTCCGACTCCTCAATGCCATAGATGCCGGCGATGTTCGGATGGTTGAGTGACGCCAGCGTCTGCGCTTCTCGCGTGAATCGCGCAAGCCGTTCGGCATCCTGCGCAAACAGCTTCGGCAGGACTTTGATCGCAACGTCGCGATGGAGTTTCGAATCGCGGGCCCGGTACACCTGGCCCATTCCGCCTTCGCCCAGAAGGGCGGTCACTTCATACGGACCGATGCGTGTGCCAGGAGTGATGGCCATCAGCGTGCCTTCTGCTGCACTACCTGCAGCCAGTTCTTGAGGACGGTGATCGACCTCGCGCTGTTGCCCGCCTCGGGCACGATGGCGAGCATGCGTTGCAGGTCCGGCGTGGCATCCATCGAACGGGTATTGACGGGGGCGAAGCGGAGTCGTCCGACGGAACGCGGGGCGGACGCCGAAAAGTCCGGCGATAACGTCAGGTCGATCAGCAGTATCTCGAGATCGGCGCCGATCGCCATCAACTGGCGGCCGTCCTGACGCCACCACATCTCCGACTCCTGCACGCCATCGCGCGTCACGCGATGCGCCTCGCCCGGGCCGGGGAACGCCTGCACGAAGGCCTCCGGCCGTCCGGCCACATCCGAGACATACGCCATCCACTGGCCGTCAGGCGAGATCGCACCAAAATAGTCCTGCCCCGGCGTGCGCACGAACGGCTCCGCTTTGCGGTCGTCCAGACGCAGGGTCCAGATGTCGGTTGCGGACTCCGGCGAGAGCTGGATGAACACAATCACCTTGCCGTCTGGCGACCACTGCATCGCGTGCTTGAACGGGGCGTCAGACTGATAAAGCGGCTCGATGTCTCTGGCGTCGGCGCTCGAAATCTCGGACCGCGACGCCGGGGGCGTCCTCGCGCGCCTGCGTTTGCCCGTTTCCCACCCGCAAGTGTCAGCCTGAAGGCTACGACCCGCTCGGAAAATCCACCGTTCACCAGCCAGTGTTGCCGCCGGCAAATTATCGGCGGCGGTCCGCTGATGTGCCCGCGATCATCCGGCCTTTCTG
>JAHEFO010000250.1 GCA_024640135.1 Acidobacteriota bacterium | reverse complement strand
CAAGGTCCTGCGAGACGATGTGCGGGTCACGTTCGCGAATGCGAACATCCAGAAGGGCGAGAGTATTTCCGTGACCGTCAACCACGACCTGGATGAAGAACTGGCCCAGATCGTACGATTGGGCAAGTCGAAATAGGTCTCAGGCTCAGGCGTGGGACGGCACGATCGCGGCCGGGCTTGTGATACTCATGTACCAGTGTCTGCTCAGGTTGAACGGTACGGGTAGGTAGCATGCGGAGATACACAATCGCGGCAGCGCTCATCGGTGTGGCAGGCCTCACCTTCTCATGTGCCCGGGCCGCCGACCAACCCGCGCCGGCGCGCGATCACGTCAGACTGGCTGCTCTGCCCTTCCTGTCGCACACACCCTTTCACATTGCAAAAGCCGAGGGCTACTTCGAAGAACAGGGACTCGACGTCGAGTTCTTGATGCTCGGGCGCAACCAGGATGTCATGACGGCCCTGGCGCACGGAGACGTGGACGCCATGGCCGGGATGTTGACGCTCAACGAGCTGAGCCTGATGGCCGCGGGGGCACGCGTGAGAGTGGTGGCGGCGCTCGCCGGCACGCCGCCGGCTGATTTGGGATGTGCGCAGTACGCGGTGGTGGCGCGCCGTGAGCATCTCGAGTCTGGCGCGCTTGCCGATCGCGAACGGATTCGCCGGATGCGCTTCGACATCAGTCCGTTCATTCCACTCGGGTACGCGCTCGATGAACTCCTGCGAACGTTCGACCTGACCGTCGATGATGTCGAGACTGTCGACCTCACACCGCCGGTTGCGCTCGAAGCTCTGCGCAACGGACAAATCGACGTCACCGCTGACTCCGAGCCCTTCATCAGCATGCATGTCGCGACCGGCGAAGCGGTCATCTGGCGCTCGGTGAACGACCTCATCCCGGGCTGGACCCCTTCCGTCGTGCTCTTCGGCCCGACGTTGCTCGACGAGCGACCCGCCGTCGGGCAGCGCTTCATGACGGCCGTGCTCAAGGCGATGCGTCAGTACCGGCAGGGCAAGACGCCCCGCAACCTGACCATCTCGGAGCAGGCCTCTGGTCTGACCGCCGAGCAGGTGGCCGGCGCCTGCTGGCCGACTCCCACCGAGGACGGCCGCGTCGACGCAGGGTCTTTTCTCGGGTATCAGGAGTGGTCTCTCCGGCGGGGCCTGCTGAGCCGGCTGTTGTCTGCCGACGAGCTCGTCGATCAACGTTTCATCGAATACGCCAACGCCGAGCTCGGCCGATGAGCGGACTGCAGACGGCCGCCATGTACGGCCGGTTCATGCTCGGCCTGCCGGGGCACCTGCGCCGCCGGATCACCCTCGAAGACACCGAAGCCACGATCAGGGCGGGTCTGGCCGGGCGCCAGTCGAATTTTCTCCGCCTTGCGAAACGCAGCATCTACGACAATCCGCGCAGTCCGTACAGACCCCTTCTCGAACTGGCCGGATGCGCGTTTGGCGATCTCGAATCGTCGGTTCACACGAAAGGCCTCGAGCCGACGCTCCGGGCACTGCGCGCCGAGGGTGTCTTCGTCACGTTCGAGGAATACAAAGGACGGCAGCCCATCGTCCGTGGCAGTCACACCTTCGAGGTGGACGAGCATGCCTTTGACAACCCGCTGGTCTCGAGAGCCTACGCCGGCACGACCGGCGGATCGACGGGCGCTGCCACGCGGGTGTCAACCGACCTCGACGCCATCTATTCGATCACCGGGCACACCATGCTGGGCCGCCACGTGCACGGCGTGCTCGGCCTGCCAATGGCCGTGTGGAAAGGGGCGCTTCCGGATCCGATAGGAGTCCAGATGCTACTCAGCACGGTGCTGTACGGTCAGACCATCGACCGGTGGTTCACGCCCGTCACACGAGCCGACTACACGCCGCCGCTGAAGTTCCGCCTGGCGACGGAGTACATCCTGTGGATGAGCCGCGTCTGCGGCGTGCGCTTCCCCCGGCCCGAACCCCTGCCGCTCGATCGGGCCATCGAGCTGGCCCGGTGGGCCTCCGATGCCATCGCACGGCACGGCGGCTGCCAGATCGTCTCCTCGGTGAGCCTGGGCATGCGCGTGTGCATCGCGGCCAGGGAAGCCGGCCTCGATCTGTCGGGCGCGCGGTTCTTCGGCGGCGGCGAGCCGATCACGCCGGCCAAGATGGCAGCGTTCGCGGCTGTGGGCGCCCGGCACGTCACGATCTACGTGAGCGTGGATGCCGGTGTCATGGGCCTGCCCTGCGCCGCGCCGCTCGAGGCGAACGACCAGCACCTGCTCGAGGACAACGTGGCGCTTATCCAGCACCCGCGTACCGTGCCGAACTCGGACATCGACGTCGATGCCTTCTACTTCACCTCGCTCTGCGAGAAATCCCCGAAGACCCTGCTGAACATGGAAAGTGACGACTACGGGATCGTCGAGGAGCGGTCGTGCGGATGCCCGCTCGAAACGCTTGGCTACCGCCGTCATGTGCGGCAGATTCGCAGCTTCGGCAAGCTCACGGTCGAAGGCGTGACGCTCGTGGGCAGCGAGATGGTCCAGATTCTCGAGGCGGTGCTGCCGTCGCGGTTTGGCGGGACCCCGCAGGACTACCAACTCGTCGAGGAGACTGACGACCAGGGATTCACGCGACTGGTGCTCTTTGTCCATCCCGCGATCGAGATCTCGAGCGAGCAGGACGTCATCGAGACGCTCCTCGACGCGGTCAAGGCCGGCAGTGACGCCGGAGGTCTGGCGCAGGCGTTCTGGAAGCGGGCCGGCACGTTCCGGGTGCGTCGGGAGGCGCCCGTGTGGACCGCCCGGGGCAAGTTGCCGAGTATCTCTCGGAGACTCCCGATGAACGGTCGGGTCTGAACACGTGCGATTCGAGTGTACAGCGCTCAGCAAGTCGTATGAGACCCGTGGCGGCCGTGTCACGGCCCTCGACAAGGTGTCGTTTGGGGCCCAGGGACACGAGTTCATCGGCGTTGTCGGCCCGAGCGGGTGCGGCAAGACGACCCTGCTCAAGCTCATTGCCGGCCTCATCGAGCCGACGTCCGGCACCGTGCGCGTCACGCGCGACGAACCGAACGGCGGACCGTCCAGTGCGTTCGTGTTCCAGGACCACGGGCTGTTTCCCTGGATGACCGTGCTCGACAACGTCGCCTTCGGACTCGAGATGCAGGGCGTCGGGCGCCGCGAACGCCGCGACCGTTCGCGGACGTTCATCGAGCGCGTCGGTCTCAGGACGTTCGTCGACAGTTATCCGCACCAACTGTCGGTCGGCATGCGCCAGCGCGTCGGCATCGTCCGCGCCTTCGTCACCGACCCGCCGCTGTTGTTGATGGACGAACCGTTCGGCGCGCTCGATTCGCAGACGCGCCGCGTCCTGCAAGCCGAGTTGCGAAGCTGTGGAGGGAGCAACGCGGCATTGTCATCTTCGTGACGCACGACATCGACGAAGCGGTCCGTTTGTCCGACCGCATTCTGGTCATGACGGGGCGCCCCGGGCGGATTCGCGACGAAATCCCCATCCCGCTCGAGCGCCCGAGGGACCTGAGCCGGCTCGAACCGCGTGAGATCAGCGAAATCAAGTGGCACATCTGGAACCTGCTGGAAGACCAGGTGCGGCAAAGTCTGGGGATGGACTCGTGAGTGCTCCTCGCGCAGCATCCACTTTCACCTCTCGCGCCGAGCGCCTGGGGCCGATCCTGATCGTGGCCGGGACGCTCGCGATCTGGGAGTGGCTCGGGCGAGCCGGCGTGGTGGGCTCGCTCTTCTTTCCTCAACCGTCGGCCATCGCGGGCGCGCTCGCGGCGCTCTTCCGATCCGGCGAGCTTGGGGTCCATGTGGGCGTCACGATGGGCCGGACGCTCGCCGGATTCTGCATCGGGGCCGGAGCCGGCGTGCTGCTGGGATTCGCGATGGGCACGTGGCCCCGCGTCCACGCCCAGCTCGATCCCCTGGTCGCGCTCGTCCATCCCATGCCGAAGATTGCGATGCTGCCGCTCATCCTCATCGTGTTTGGCATCGATGAAGCCTCGAAGATCGCCCTTGGCGCGCTCGGCGCGTTCTTCCCGATGCTCATCAACACGGTGGCGGCCGTGCGGCACATCTCGCCGACCTACTTCGAAGTGGCCCGCAGCTACGGCGCCGGTCCGGTGCGGACCTTCACACGCGTGGTGCTGCCGGGAAGCCTGCCCCTCGTTCTCACGGGCGCCAGGCTCTCCATCAACGTGGCGCTCATGCTGGTGATCGCCGGAGAGCTGCTCGTGGCTCAGCGGGGGCTCGGGCAGATGCTCTGGTTCTCGTGGCAGACGGTGCGCATCGCCGATGTGTACGCCTGGCTCGCCGTGACGGGCGGCCTTGGACTGGCCCTCAACTGGGTGCTCGAATGGGTGTCGGCGCGCACGATGCCGTGGCGCGACGACGAAGGGCGCGTCCTGGCGTAGGCGCCGGCCCGCCGAGCGGATCCATGGCAGCCACACCCTCCCCCACTCCTCGACAGGGCATGCTCGGCGGCGTGTTCCTGACGCTCGTGGCCGAAGGAATTGGACTGCCGGCCGGCCTGATCACGGCCATGGTGATGACCCGTGGCCTCGGCCCCGGGATCTACGGGCGCTTCATGGTCGTCGCGTCGACGGTCGCCATTACCGAGTGGCTGCTCATCGCGGTACTCGCGCGGCCCATCGTGAAGTTCGTGGCCGAAGCGGACGACTGGCGACCTGTCGCCGCGACGTCATTCCGGGTGTACGTGCTCAGCGGGCTGGTCATCGGCGGCGCCCTCTGGGCCCTTGCCGGTCCACTGGCCGCGCTGCTCGACGACGCGCTGCTCGCCGGCTATTTTCGGCTCTTCGCCGTGCAGATTCCCATCTTCGCCGCCGGCGCGGCATGCCGGAACGTGCTGGCCGGACAGGCGCGATATCGCCAGCAGGCGATGGCCAGCGCGCTGGGCTGGGTCGGACGCGTCCTGTTCATCGTGCTGTTCCTTCAGCTCGGATTCGGCATCGAGGGGGCGATCCTCGGCAGCATCTGCGGCACACTCGCGAGCGCGCTGACCGCGCTCCTGCTCGTCGGTGGCGCCGTCTGGGGCCAGGCAGGATTCCCCATCCGGCAACTGATGCAACTGGCGCTGCCGACGTTCCTCGGGTTGCTCTTCGCGCGCCTGCTCGATCAGGCCGGCCTGCTCACGCTGCAGGCGCTCGGGACGGCCGAAGCCGACGTGGGGTTTTACGGCGCCGCCATGAACGTGATGCTGGTCACGAGCGTGATCGCCGCAGGGGTGACCCCGGTGCTGATCTCGACGCTCACCGCGGCGCGGCGCGACAGCGACCACGCCCTGATCCGACAGGCAGCGACAGGAGCCATGCGGTTCGGAATTGCGCTCTTCCCATTTGCGGCCATCGTCGCCGGCTCGTCAGGGGAGCTGGCCGTCCTGCTCTTCAGCAGGGATTTTTCAGCGACGGCGCCGATCATGGCCGCCCTGATGGTGGCCGCCGTCGCACGGGCCACCGTCAGCATGATGGGTGCTGTCCTCGTCGCGCTCGATCGCGCGTGGGCGTCCGCCTTCGTCGTGCTGCCGCTCCCGCTGCTGGCCGTCGGCGCCCACGTGCTGCTTATCCCGAAGTACGGCGGCCTCGGCGTCGCTCTCGTGACCATGACCCTGGCGATTGCCGCCTCCGTCGCCTCCGTCCTCATCGCGTCGCGCCTCGTTCGCGCGCCGGTGCCACTGGGAACGCTCATGCGGAGCGGTGCAATCACCACGCTGGCGTACGCGTTGGCGGCCGGCTGGCCGACGCCCGGCCCCCTCGTCCTCGTCAAGGCCGGCATCCTGGCCCTGGCGGTGGCCCTCGCATTTGCCGCGTCGGGCGAGCTCACCCGCCACGAATTGGCCGTGCTGCGCGAGACCGCATTGGCCGGGCGCGGCAGGCCGGCCGCCTGATCCTGAGCGCTCTGGTCTGGCCGCCGGGTTGTCCAAGAGGCGACATCCATCGGCAAACTGCTATAAACTGACAGAGTTCGCGGCCGGAACGGCTTTGGGCACGTGTTCTTTGGGGCTGGCGTGATCTTGCGCTGCCAGACACTGGCCGCAGCGTGGGTTTGGTTCGGTCGCTGCTGACGCGACCGTTGGCGTGAATCGTGCGTGCCCCACGAAGAAAGGGCTCGAAGGTCCGCGCGAGGGATTTGGGTTCGTCTTGAAGGAGTCGATCAATGTCGAGAGTTAACCTGCGTACACATGGCACCCGCATTC
>JAHEFO010000249.1 GCA_024640135.1 Acidobacteriota bacterium | reverse complement strand
AGCTGTGGTGGCCCGGCGCGCGCGGAAGAGGTGAGAGGCCCCCTTCTCTGTCCGCGCGTGGTACTCTGACCCAACTGCTGACCAATCTGGCCGTTCCCGAGCTCCGGGCGGACCGATCGGCGCGGTTGGGTCCATATGGGTGCCACCGGCCTCGTTTCGATCATCGAGCGCTTCGCCGTACGCGACGGGCCGGGTATTCGTGTGGCCGTCTTCCTCAAAGGTTGTCCCCTGCGCTGCTGGTGGTGCCACAATCCTGAGACCCAGCACACAACGCCTGAACTCCTCCTCCGGGACGACCGCTGCATCGTCTGCGGCTCGTGTGTCGAGGCGTGCGAGCACGAGGCGATCGGCCCGGCGGAAGCGGCGTTTGCCACCAACCGCAGTCGCTGCGCCTCGTGCGGCGACTGTACCGACCTTTGTCCGACCGGCGCCCGGGCTCTTGTGGGGACCAGGATTACCGCGCCCGAACTCCTGCGTGAAATCGACAAGGACCGCGTGTTCATGGAGCAGTCTGGCGGCGGCGTGACGTTTTCCGGGGGCGAGCCACTGATGCAGCCACAGTTTCTCGACGAAGCGCTCCGGGCCTGCCGCGCTGCCGGCCTCCATACCGCAGTGGAGACTTCGGGCTACGCGCCGTGGTCGGCCACCGCCGTCGTGCTTCGCGCCGATTTGGTGCTCTTCGACCTCAAGGCATTCAACGATGACGTGCATCATCGCGTCACGGGTGTGTCGAACCAGCGCATCCTCGACAATTTCCGGCGTCTGGCGCGCGACCACCCGGCGGTGCGGCCGCGTATCCCACTGATTCCAGGTGTGAATGACGATGAGGCGAACATCGAAGCGCTGGGTCGAATCATCGCGTCCGTGGGACTCCGGGAGGTCGACTTGCTCCCGTATCACACCACCGGCAAGGCCAAGTCCGAGCAGTTGGGCCGTCCGTCTCTCCTGTCGAACGTGGCGCCGCCGTCACCTGAAGCGCTGGCGGCTGCCCGTCGACAACTGGAGCGGTGCGATTTGATCGTCCACGTCGAAGGCTGACCACCGCGCCCTGTGCTCACTTGCCCAGTCGTTCGGCAATCGTCCGAATGGCCACTTCACCGTGGAAGCGGCCGTTCTCGATGAAGATCTTGCCGCTCTGTTTGCCGGCGACGCAGGCACCAATGACAAACAGATTGGGCACCGTCGTTTCGAACGTCGATTCGTCATGCACCGGCGCGAAGACGGGCTCGTCAACCGCGGCACCGGCCGCCCGCAACAACGTCGTATCGGCGCGATACCCGGTCATCAGGTAGACCTGATCCGCAGGAATGTCCAGGGCACCCGACGGTCCTGACACCCGCACGCTCTCCGGCGTGATCGCGGTCACGGACGAGGAGAAATGCGCGCGGATCGTCCCCTCCTTGATGCGGTTGTCGATGTCAGGCTTGACCCAGTACTTGATCGATTCTGCCATGCCTGGTCCGCGATGCACGATCGTCACCCGCGCCCCGGCGCGATAGAGTTCGAGGGCGGCCTCGGCAGCCGAGTTCTTGCCGCCGACCACCACGACATCCCGCCTGAACCCCAGGTGCGGCTCCTTGAAGAAATGCGAAACGTGCGGGAGGTCCTCGCCGGGCACACCAAGGGGATTCGGGATGTCGTACGCACCGGTCGCCAGCACCACACTTGTCGCCCGCCGAACCGCCGTGCCCCGATTCCTGGGGGACGATGTCACCACAAACAGGCCATCGGCGCCACGCGTCAGCGACGTGACCGGCTCCTCGAAGCGGACGTCGAGCTTGTATGTCTCAGTGACCCGCCGATAGTACCGCAAGGCTTCCAGGCGGCCGGGTTTGTCGTTGGGACTGACGAAAGGCAACCCTCCGATTTCCATCAGTTCCGGGGTGGTGAAGAACACCATCGCCGGCGGATAGTGCATCAGCGAGTTGACCAGTGCGCCCTGCTCCAGCACAACGTAGGTCAGAGTCCGTTGTCCGGCCGCAATCCCAGCAGCCAGGCCCGCGGGCCCGGCGCCGATCACAATGACATCAAGAACACTATCGGCTTGTGTATTCAATGCGAAAATTACTCCCGATCGCCACCGGACGCCCCGCTACTGTGAACGTTCCCTGCTCGGTCACCGACATGATCTCCAGACTCACGCCAACAACCGCAATCGCGGTGACCGACTCCGCCAACTGCAGCGTGATGGCCTCAGGGCGTCCCGGCACAACGGCAATGGCGCCGCCCGGCCCCACGCCACCGGCCACACGGTCGAAGACATCCAGTTCCGTGCGCAGTTCGCGCGAAACGGCCGCTTTTGAAATTTCGGTCCCCGCCTGATCCAGCACAGCCACGACGGCCGTGTGCTTGGCGTAGGTCTGCGCCGTCGCGGCTCCCGCCGGCGGCGGCGTGTAGCGGTTGTGCAGGTCGAACATCAGCGTCGTTTCGCCCGTATGCGCCGGCACGACCATCGTCACGCCGTCCTTGGGAGTCGCGCTGATGACGATATCGCAGAATGTCCGACGACTCTTGAGTCCCTCGCCGAGGGCGGCGCCACAGGCAAACTTGGACGTGACATCAAGCATCGGCAGCAAGGCGACCGTCGCCAAGCAGACCGTGATGCCAAGTGATTGGAGCATCGTCTGAGTATAAGCGGAGCCCGGAGGATTTCGGTATCTGCCTCATTTCGGACGTTCGCCGGCTGGCAACGCGCTAGCCCGGTCCGAGCTTGCCACGCTGCCGGATCAGCTCCAGGAACTCACTCCGGGTGCGCGCGTCCTCACGGAAGACGCCGTGCATGGCGCTTGTGACCGTGACCGAATTCTGCTTTTCAACGCCGCGCATGGCCATGCACAGATGGGTCGCTTCCATGACCACCGCCACACCCAACGGCTGAGTCACCTCGACGATGGTGTCGGCAATCTGTTTGGTCAGGCGTTCCTGTACCTGCAGCCGTCGCGCGAACATCTCCACAATTCGCGGCAGTTTCGAAAGCCCGATGACCTTCGCCGAAGGCAGATATGCGACGTGGCACTTACCGAAGAACGGCAGCAGGTGATGCTCGCACAAGCTGTAGAAATCGACATCCTTGACGATGACCATCTCGCTGTATTCGACATCAAACAGCGCGCCATTGACGATGACGTCAAGGTCGGTCTGATAACCGCTGGTGAGGAACGCCAGGGACTTCGCTACCCGCCGCGGAGTGTCCAGAAGACCATCGCGTTCAGGGTCTTCCCCAAGCTGGCGCAAGAGCTGGCGAACAGTATCTTCCATGGTCAGTCAATCCCCCGCCGTGCTTCTGAACGCCCTAGAATCGCTCCACGATCGCCGCGATGCCCTGGCCGCCGCCGATGCAGGCCGTGGCGAGTCCGTACTTCTTTCCGCGACGACCCAACTCGAGCGTGAGCGTCAGCAGCAGTCGCGTCCCCGTCATCGCGAGAGGATGCCCCAACGCGATGGCCCCGCCGTTGACGTTGGTCCTGTCCCTGTCGAGGCCAAGATCCTTCTCCACGGCCAGGTACTGGCCCGCAAACGCCTCGTTCACCTCGATGAGATCGATTTGGTCCAGTGTCATGCCCGCACGCGCGAGGGCCTTGTGCGTCGCCGGTACCGGCCCCATGCCCATGTAGGAGGGGTCGACACCCACACTGGCCCAGGCCACGAGGCGTCCCAGCGGCGTCAGCCCTTTGTCCCTGGCAGCGGTCTCCGACGCCAGAATCAGCGCGGCGCCCCCATCAACAATGCCGCTGGCATTCCCCGCCGTCACCGTCCCATCCTTCGAAAAGGCCGCCGGCAACTTCGCCAGGCCCTCCATCGTGGTGTCGGGGCGGAGGTGGTCATCCTTGCCGACGACCGTCGTCCCCCTGCGTGATGTGAGCTCGACGGGCGCGATTTCGGCGTCGAAGCGCCCCTGCGCCCAGGCGGCTGCGGCGGCCTGTTGGCTGCGAATCGCGTAGGCGTCCTGGTCCTCACGCGTAATGCCGAACCTGGCCGCGCACTTCTCCGCCGTCTGTGCCATGAGCAGACCGCAGTACGGGTCGAGGAGCGCCTCGTACAGGTAGTCCTCCAGTTTGCCCTGTCCCAGGCGCAAGCCTGTTCGCAGACCACGAATGACGTGCGGGGCCTGGCTCATGCTTTCGATGCCCCCCGTCAGCACCATGCCGGCCTCACCAAGCTGGATCATCTGCGCGCCGCTGACAGCCGCCTGAATACCCGAGCCGCACAGGCGGTTCACGGTCAGCGCCGGGACCTCAATCGGGACCCCCGCCTTGAGCGCGACGTGCCGCGCGCCGTAGAGGGCATCACTGCTCGTCTGCAGGACATTCCCGACCACCGCGTGGTCAATCCACTCCGGACGAACACCGGTCTTCTCGAACGCGGCGCGTGACGCGATGGCGCCAAGCTCCAGCGCAGAGACACTCTTGAGCGCGCCCGTGTAGTCGGTCATCGGGGTCCTCGCCCCGCCCAATACGAGTACATCAGTCATCGTGACGCCCTGCCCCTCGACGTGTCTCCTCCCTGCCGCTCACGATCGCACTTCTCTCGCGAGCCAGTCACCCACCTGAGTCGTGCCGCGTGAGCCGCCGATGTCGCTCGTCGTTTCACCGGCATCGACAGCCGCTGTCACCGCTGCCTCGATGCGTCTGGCCTCCTCGGTCCAACCCAGGGTCTCCAGCATGAGTGCCGACGACAGGACGGCTCCCATCGGATTTGCGATGTTCCTGCCCGCAAGCGGCGGCGCCGATCCATGCACTGGCTCGAAGAGGGACGTGCGGCCCGGATGAATGTTGCCGGAGGCGGCCATCCCCAATCCGCCCTGCAACGCCCCGCCAATGTCGGTCACGATGTCGCCAAAGAGATTATTGGTGACCACCACCTCGAACTGGCCGGGATCCTTGACGAGAAACATTGCCAACGCGTCGATGTACATGTGACTCGCCGCGATCTCGGGATACTCAGAGGAGACCTGCTTGAACACCCGCTGCCAGAGCGCATGGCCCTGCTGCATGGCGTTGCTCTTGTCGGCCATGCAGACTTTTCCAAGGCCCTGCGCCTTGGCGAAGGCAAACGCGTGGCGAATGATCCGGTCCACACCTTTGAACGTGTTGATCTCCTCCTGGATCGCGATCTCATCGACCGTGCCGGCCTTGAAGCGGCCGCCGACGCTGACATACACGCCTTCGGTGTTCTCTCGAAACACCACGAAGTCCACGTCCTTGCACCCACGATTCTTGAGTGGGCACAACGCATCGTTCAGGAGTTTGACTGGCCGGTAGTTGACGTAGAGGTCGAGCTCAAAACGCGTCCCGAGAAGGATGTCGCGCGCGTGCCGATTGTCCGGCACTCGCGGATCGCCCAGCGCGCCAACCAGGACCGCGTCGAAGCTGTCGCGCAGCATGTCGTAGCCGTCTGGCGGCAACGTCACACCGGTGGCCAGGTAGTGGTCCGCACTCCAAGGAAGCATCTCGAGGTCGAGGGACCGGCCTGACACGTCACACACGGCCCCAAGGACCTTCACGGCCTCAGCCGTAACATCCTTGCCAATACCATCTCCGGGGATTACTGCGATGCGCACAATCTATTATCTCTCCAGCGCGATCGCCATGCCCAGGCCGCCGCTGACGCACAGCGTGGCCAGGCCTCGCCTGGCATCCCGGCGCACCATCTCGTGGAGGAGCGTCACGAGAATGCGGGCACCCGTGGCGCCAATCGGGTGCCCCAAGGCGATCGCGCCGCCGTTCACATTCAAGCGGTCGGCAGGAATCGGCAGGTCCGTGAGCACAGCCAGTACCTGCGCGGCAAACGCCTCATTGACCTCCACCAGGTCGAAGTCGGCCATCGTCATCCCAATCTGGCCCAAGAGTTTGTTCACGGCGGGAACCGGGCCAATCCCCATGATCCGCGGGTCAACCCCGGCCGTCGCCCAACCCAGAATCCGGGCCATCGGCACCAGACCGCGGCGCTTTGCCTCATCCGTGTGCGCCAGAACAACGGCGGCCCCGCCATCGGTGATGCCCGACGATGAGCCGGCGGTGATGATGCCGGCCTGCCCATCCACATTCGGGAACACGAGCGGCAACTTCCGCAGGCCCTCGATCGTCGACCCGGCGCGCGGATGTTCATCCAGTTCCAGTTCGACGGGCTTGCCCTTGGCGTCCAGACCCGGTGCCGGCGTGATTTCGTCCTTGAAGCGGCCGGCGGCAATGGCGTCTTGCGCCTTGTGCTGGCTCCCGAGCGCGAAT
>JAHEFO010000248.1 GCA_024640135.1 Acidobacteriota bacterium | reverse complement strand
TCCAATGCCTGGTCGACAGTCAATTCGAGGAAGTCGGCAATCGACTTGCCCCGGTACCGAATCTCGAGTGTCTCGCGGTTGTAGCGGCGGCCCTTGCAGACGTCGCAGGTGACGTACACATCAGGAAGGAAGTGCATTTCGATGGCGATGACACCGTCGCCCTGGCAGGTCTCACAGCGTCCTCCCTTCACGTTGAATGAGAATCGGCCGACCTTGTATCCGCGCGCCCTGGCCTCTGGCAACATGGCGAACAACTCGCGCACGAAGGTGAAGAGACCCGTGAAGGTCGCCGGATTCGATCGTGGTGTCCGGCCGATGGGAGCCTGGTCAATCTGGATGACCTTGTCGATGAGCTCAATTCCATCGATACCGCCATGCGGTCCGGGTTCATCCGTCGCCCGGTAGATCGCGCGCGCCAGGGCCCTATAGAGGATCTGGTTGACCAGCGTCGACTTCCCGGAGCCGGACACGCCGGTGACCGCAGTCAGCGTCCCGAGCGGGAAGCTGACATCCATGCCCTTCAGGTTGTTGGCTCGGGCGGCTCGGATAGTGATTTGCCCCCCATTTCCTGGGCGTCGCGCCGGTGGCACGTCGATCGCGCGGGCGCCGGTGAGGTACTGCCCGGTCAACGACGCCCCTGGCGAGGCCAGCAGCTGCTGTGGCCGACCCTGGAAGATCACGTGTCCACCGTGCTCGCCCGCACCGGGACCCAGGTCCACCAGATAGTCGGCGGCGCGAATCGTCTCCTCGTCATGCTCGACGACCAGCACGGTATTGCCCAGATTTCTCAGGCGGCAGAGGGTCCCGAGCAGCCTGCGATTGTCCCGCTGATGCAACCCGATCGAAGGTTCGTCAAGCACGTACAACACGCCGGTCAGTTGAGAGCCAATCTGGGTCGCCAGGCGAATACGCTGTCCCTCACCTCCCGACAACGTCGCCGCATTGCGCGACAAGGACAGGTAACTCACTCCGACATCTGAAAGGAACCGCAGCCGATCGCGAATCTCCTTGAGGACCCTTCCGGCGATCAGGAATTCGCGCTCTGTGAGTTCCATCGCCTCGACCATGGGCAAAGCCTCAACAATCGGCTGGACAACGAAGTCCGCCAACCTGCGGCCTTTGACCCGCACGGCCCGGCTCTCGGGCCTGAGACGCTCCCCGTGACACGCCAGGCACGGTCGCAGTGCGCGGTACTGCTCAAGAGCTTCCTGATCAGTCCACGGCCCCTCGTCGAACCGCCGGCGGAGATTGGGGACGACCCCCTCGAAATCGACGCCGAACGGATCCTTCTTTCTGGACGAGCGCCCGCGTTTGCCCGGGGCGCCCATCAGCACGACATCGCGGTGCTTCTTCGACAACTTGCCGAACGGCGCAGCCGGGTCGATGCCGAACGCTCGCGACAAGCCCTCCAGCATCTCAGCCAGCAGTCGCGAGTCGCCCTTCGCCCAGGGCGCCACGGCGCCATCGAGCAGGGAGAGGCCCTCGTCAGGCACCACCCGCACCGGATCGAAATCGTAGACGGACCCCAGGCCCTGGCAGTCGGGGCACGCTCCATGTGGCGAATTGAACGAGAACGCCCGCGGTGTCATCTCCGGGATACTGATGTCGCAGGTCGGGCACGCCATGCGGCGAGAGAACAGCCGGTCGCCTCCATCGAGGGTATTGACGATCACGATGTCGTCAGCCAGTGTCAGAGCCAACTCGAGCGAATCACTGAGGCGGCGTTTGATGCCGTCCTTGACGATGACGCGGTCGACCAGGACCTCAATCGTGTGGTTCCTGCGCCTGTCCAGGACGATCTCATCATCGAGCGGAGTGAACTGGCCGTCGATCCGTGCGCGCGCAAAGCCGCGGCCGCGAAGCGCCGCGAGCTCCTTCTTGAACTCGCCCTTGCGTCCGCGAACAACGGGCGCCAGGATGTTGATCCGCGCGTCAGGAGGCGACTGCAGCACGACGTCCACAATGCGATCCAGTGACTGTGAGCTGATCTCGTGGTCGCAGACCGGGCAATGGGGCACGCCGATATTGGCGAAGAGCAGTCGAAGATAATCGTAGATTTCAGTGACCGTGCCGACAGTGGACCGGGGATTTGACGCGGTCGTCTTCTGCTCGATCGATATCGCCGGTGACAAGCCATCGATCAGGTCCACGTCCGGCTTTTCCATCTGCTCGAGGAATTGCCGCGCGTAGGCCGACAGGGACTCCACGTATCGCCGCTGGCCTTCGGCGTAGATCGTGTCAAATGCCAACGAGGACTTTCCGGATCCCGACAGTCCGGTGATCACCACGAGTTGGTCTCGAGGCAGGTCAACGTCAACGTTATTGAGGTTATGTACGCGCGCCCCTCGGACGGCGATCCAGTCGTGCGCCATGTTCCCTCTTGATTTTACGTCAGAGCCCCGAGAATCTCAGCGGAGTCCTGACCGACGGTCGGGGCCTCGCACAGGGGCACAGGCGGTACGCCGAACGGAGAACGGACAGCGCGCAATCCCAGTCCACGGACCACGGTACCGCGCGCGGTGACGTTGGGATCGGCAAACGCCTCGGCGGGAGAGTTGACCGGCGACAGGCAGACGTCGCGTCCCTCAAAGAACGACAGCCATTCCGCCTGGGTGCGAGTGCGGAAGAGCCGGCGAACGTCGCGAATCAAGGCAGCCTGATCGGCGGGGTCGGTCACGTGACGAGCCAGAAGGTCGGGCCGGTCGATCGCATCGCAGAAGGCTGTCCAGAACTTGCCTTCCAGGGCGCCCAGCGCCAACTGCCTGCCATCACTGGTCTCGTAGACGTTGTAACAGGCGTGGTCGCCGAACGTCGGCAGTTCCCCGGTCGCCCCGGCACCTCCGTCAATCAGGTCGGCGGCGCCCGGCAGCATCACCCAGTAGAGGGCCGCGTCCTGCATCGACAGATCAAGGCTGGCGCCCTGCCCCGTGCGCGTCCGCGCCAGAAGCGCGGCGAGTATCGCGATGACGGCGCTCATCGCGCCGCCGCCGACGTCCGCCATGAACATCTTCGGCAGGTGTGTCGGGTGCGGGCGGTCCAGCGCGAGCAGTCCGGTGACCGCCACATAGTTCAGGTCGTGCCCGGGTCGCTCGGCATATGGGCCCGACTGGCCGTAGCCCGTGATCGCCGCGTGCACGAGGCGTGGATAGCGCCCGCACAACTGCGGTCCTGACACGTTGAGCCGCCGCGCCGCCGCCGGCCGAAAACTCTCGACCACGACATCGGCGCTCGCCACGAGGGCCTCGAGGGTCCGGCGCGACTCCGACTCCCGAAGATCGAGGGCGATACTGCGTTTTCCCCGATTCAGCAGGAGATCATAGACGCTCCGCCCCGCAATGAACGGCGGCAGCGTCCGCATGGGATCACCGCCTCGCGGGTCTTCGACCTTGATCACCTCAGCGCCAAGTTCGGCGAGCATCAACGTCGCGAATCCGCCTGGCAACAGGCGGCTCAGGTCCAGGACACGCACACCATCGAGAAATGCCATTGACGGCTGGGATGCTATCATCGCGCACTGCCGGAGTTGATATGACCACAGTGACCCAGAAACCGTCGTTGGCGCTCTCCCTGCTGCCTGTAGGGGTGCTTGTCGTCTTGCTGGCGGGCTCGGTGGCGCTGTTTGGTGATGGCAGTTCTGGAGGCCCCAATCAGATCGCGCTCATCTTGTCCGCCGGAGTCGCGGCAGTCATCGGCATTCGCCTGAAGTACCCCTGGGCTGACCTTGAAGCCGGCATCGTCCATGGCATTTCCCTGTCGCTCGGCGCCGTCATCATCCTGCTCATCGTCGGTGCTCTGATCGGCTCCTGGATTCTGGCAGGCATCGTGCCGACGATGATCTATTACGGACTCAAGTTGTTGTCGCCGGCGATCTTTTTTCCGAGTGCGTGTGCCCTCTGTGCCCTGGTCTCGCTGGCCACCGGCAGTTCCTGGACGACGGCTGGCACTGTCGGCGTCGCACTGATTGGCATCGCCATGGCACAGAATCTGGACCCGGGAATCGCCGCCGGCGCGGTGATCTCCGGCGCGTACTTCGGCGACAAGATGTCGCCGCTCTCGGACACCACCAACCTCGCGCCTGCCATGGCCGGGACCGACCTCTTCACGCACATCAGGCACATGGCATGGACCACGACGCCCAGCATCGTCATGGCCCTGATCCTGTTCACGATCGTCGGCTTCAGCGGTGGGACGGCGCAGGACACGGCGGCGGTCGATGCGATTCTGGCGGCCCTCAGTGCGAACTTCTCCATCGGTCCGCATCTCCTGCTGCCGGTCGTCCTAGTGCTGATCCTGGTGGTCCGCAAGATGCCGGCAGCGCCGGCCCTGCTCCTTGGCTCGGTCGTGGGATGCCTGTTCGCGGTGATCTTTCAGACGGCCGCCGTCGTCACACTCGCGGATTCTCCGACGTTGCCGGGGTGGGCCGCGGTGATCAAGGGCTGCTGGATGGCGCTGGGATCCGGCTTCTCTTTGTCGTCGGGTAACGCCGCACTTGACGACCTGCTCTCCCGCGGCGGCATGGGCAGCATGCTGAATACCCTCTGGCTGATCATGTCGGCCATGATGTTTGGCGCGTTGATGGAGACCACAGGCATGCTGGGCAGGATCGCCGAAGCGATCCTCAGCACGGTACGCAGCACGGGCAGCCTGATCACGGCAACGCTGGTCACGTGCATCGGCATGAATATCATTGCCTCGGACCAGTACATGGCGATTGTGTTGCCCGGCCGCATGTTCCGCGCCGAGTTCGCGCGGCGGAAACTGGCGCCGCAGAATCTGTCTCGATGCCTGGAGGACAGCGGCACGCTGACGTCGCCACTGGTCCCCTGGAACACGTGTGGGGCGTTCATGGCTCAGACGCTGGGTGTGGCGACGTTTGCATATCTGCCGTTTACGTTTTTCAACCTGCTCAACCCCATGGTTTCTGCAGTCTACGGTTTCACTGGCTTCTCAATCACGAAGACGGATTCCCCGGACTAGCGGCGGGAAAAGTGCCGGGGAGTGCGTGGTCCGGCAAGGGGAAGGGCTAGATCTGCCAGACGGTGTCATGCGACGCGAGCAGCATCCCGCCATCCGGGTGGAACGCCACGCCGACCAGATGAGGCGCCGCGATCACCAGTTCCGGAACGGGCGCGGGGCCACGAACATCCACGCGATAGAGCCCCGATGCGCCAGCGAGCGCGTCCGTCACAAACAGCACACCGGAACCGTCAAATGCCATGCCTTGCGGGCGCCCGAATCCGCCGCAGACCACTTGAACTTCGCGCTCGGGCGTGACGCGGTAGACGACATCGGTTGACGCCAAAGTCGGCGCGGTGACGTACAGGCATCCATCCGGCCCGATCGCGAGGTGGAAGGCCGCAACGCTCGCAGGAATCGACGCGTACGGTTCCACGTGTCGCTCGGACTCTCCCGACCCACCGACGCTGATCCGAAGAATCGTGCCCGTGCGGTCCCCGACGTAGAGCGTGCCGTCAGCAGCACAGGCCAGCCCGGTGGCCACACCAAGATCCGTGGCATACAACTCCGCACGACCGTCTGCCGTAAGCCGGTAGACCTGCCCTTCGAAGCGGCTCGACACATACACCGTGCCATCGGGCCCCAGCGCCAGCGACGTCGGATTGGCGACCTCGACTGAAAGCGAGTCTCGCGAACCATCCCGGTTCATGCGATACAGCGGCACGGGCGCCTTTTCACCGCGGGTGCCGCTGTGCGTGAGATAGACAGCCCCATCCGTGTCACACAACGGACTATCCACCTGGTGAATGTCGGTCGCCATGACCCGTGCGACATCGAGCACGAGCTGTTCACCCGGAAGGTCGAGGACCCGCGTCGGGACGGGACCACCAGCGACTTCGGCCGGTACGACGAAACCAATGGAGTGACTCGATGCTGACACCACCAGCGCCCTGTGGCCGCCGACGGTGACCTGTGGCGGGGCATCTGGCGGCACGGGCAGATTGGTACCCAGCAGTGTGACCCGCCCGCCGGGCACCGCACCCTTCGGGCGGAGTGTGGACAACACAGACACGGACTATACGTCGTCCAATTCGACGTTCCAGTACACGTAGTCGCGCCAGCTTTCCGGGGCGTTTCTCAAGCCAAAGGTGATACGAACGGCGGGAGCCTTCGCGGGACGTTTCGGCGCGCGGATCAGGCGGAGATGCGCCTGCGCAGGAGTCCGACCGCCCTTGCGTCGATTGCAGGACACACAGCAGGTGACAATATTCTCC
>JAHEFO010000036.1 GCA_024640135.1 Acidobacteriota bacterium | reverse complement strand
GCGCTCGCGTCATCGCGCACGAACGTCGTCAATGCGATCAAGGATCAGGGCCAGGGCGCCGGTCGACGAAGACGGCGTTTCGGCCTCGGGAACGTGCTCATTGTCGGCCAGGTCGCGTTCTCGCTCGTCGCGCTCATTACGGCCGCGTTGTTCCTGCGCAGCAGCCGCAGTGCCTCCGAGATCGACCCGGGCTTTGACACCGAGCACGTCGCGGTCATGCAGGTGAGCCCGGGTCAGCAGGGGTACAACCCCGACCGCGCGCAGCAGTTCTTCAAGGACGTGCTGGAGCGCGTCGGCACGATTCCAGGAGTCCGGAATGCTTCCTGGGCGGCGAACCTGCCGCTCTTTGGAGGGTTTTCGCAAAGCGTCTTCATCGAGGGTCACGAGCAGGACACGCAGATGGCCGGAATCCTGACGCTGACCAATGCCGTGGATATCGGCTATTTCCAGACGACGGGCATTCCGATCATGGAGGGCCGCGCGTTCACGGATGCCGATCGCGAGGGGTCGGTGTCCGTGGTGATTGTCAACGACACGATGGCGCGCAAGTACTGGCCCAACGAGACCGCCATCGGCAAGCGCTTCCGGTTCTACGTCGAGCCCGGCTACCGCGAGATCGTCGGGGTGGCGAAGACGGTCAAGTACGTCACCCTGGGTGAAACGCCGCAGGCCGCCGCGTACTACCCCATGCGCCAGAGCAGCAACGACGCGATGGTGCTCTACGTGCGGGCCGAGGGCGATCCCGCCACCATCCTCGGCGCAGCGCAGCGCGAGGTTCGTCAGGTCGATGCCAACGTGCCGATTCAGAACCCGCAACGGGTCAGCGACGTCATTGACCAGTCGCTCTGGGCCGTGAAGCTCGGCGCCGGCCTGTTGGGATTCTTTGGTGTTCTGGCCCTGGCGCTGGCCTGCGTCGGCCTCTACGGCGTGATGGCGTATTCGGTCGGACAGCGCACACAGGAGATCGGTTTGCGGATGGCGCTGGGCGCCGATCCGGTGACAGTCCTGTGGCTCATCATGCGCCAGGGCCTGACGCTTGTTGGCATCGGTGTGATCCTTGGTGTCGCCGGCGCGTTCGGCGTGTCGCGCCTCGTTCAGTCGCTGCTGTTCGGCAGCGCGTACGACACACTCAGCTTCCTGGGCGCCTCGGCAGCGCTCATCGCCGTTGCCTCCCTTGCGAGTCTGCTGCCCGCGCTCCGAGCCAGCCGTGTCGATCCTCTGATCGCGCTCCGGGAAGGGTAGATGGTTGTCTCCGGGGCGTCACCCTGCTGGAGGCGCGGTCGCGATCTCTCCGCGGGCCGGTCCTCGACCGTCGCATCACTCGACGGGCTCGAGCACCGGCGTCACTGAGTCGCAGTCGCCGTTTGCCAGGCGGCCGGGATGATTTCGCTCGACGGCACGTCGAAGCCGCCTGAGGCGCCCGCGTCACTGCTTTGCGAGGCGGTTGAGGCGTGAGCGACATAATGGGAACTCATGGGCGTCTGCAGCCGCGGCACGCGCGAGAACACGGCCTGCTGAACCGGCACCCATTCACGGGTCTGGTGATCGGTCACGAAGATCGCCGCGCCGGAAGGCGGCTCGGGCGCGCCCTCCAGATAGCGCTTGAGGCAGCCCAGGTCGTCAAAGAACTTCGGGCGCTCCCCAGGCGCCACCAGCTGTGATGCAAAGTCCGACTGGGAAATGACCATGCTGCAACTCGCGCATGATTCCCGGTTGACGTTGAGCGTTTCAGGCCTTGGAGCGGCGTTGCACGCCAGGACCCACAGTCCAGCGACGATCATCAGTATCACGCTGCGCAGTTTCATCGGACACCTCCAACGAATTCACGACAGGAGGCGTTGAGGCGGCCTTCTTCAGCCGACCAACTGCGGAGACGTCCGCGACACCGCGACCAGCCATGGTCGTGGTCGGTTCTCGCCGGGTGGAGGATGCAGCCGGTCGACCGATTAGCGCATTGCGGCAAAACGATCGGCCAGACGCTCCAAATCACCCATCCAAGTGCGAGTTGAAGAGGACAGTCTGCCTCTCGGCCCTCCAGGATTCTACCAGTTTCTGGAAGGCACAGGTGCCATCGCGGCGACATCCGCCATCAGCCTCTTCGGGTCGCAGGCGATGCCGTCCTCTGATCGCGCATCGAATGCCGCCGACACCTGTTTGTGTCGTCGTTGAGGACGTGCCGGACGCGAGGAAGGGGTGCGCCGGCGACGCGAACGCACTACGATAGTCTTCAGTCGCGATGAGATGGTACCGAAAGCTTCACTGGCAGATTTTGCTTGGTCTCTTTTCGGGGCTCGTCTACGGCGTCCTCGCCGCCGCGAATGGCTGGGGCCTGTTCACCGAGCACTGGGTTGCGCCCTTCGGGACGATCTTCATCAATAGTCTCCAGCTGATCGCCGTGCCCCTTGTGCTCGCATCACTCGTCACTGGAGTGGCGTCGCTCAGCGACCTGAAGAAACTCTCCCGGATCGGCGGCAAGACGATCGCCATTTACCTCGCCACTACGGCGGTTGCGGTGACCATCGGGCTGGTCTTCGTCAACGTCCTGCGGCCCGGAGATCAGATTCCCGAAGGCGTCCGCGCAGAACTGCAGGCCACGTATGCCGGCGATGTCACGGCTGGCGCCGCCGCGGCCGGCGAGCTGGCGCAGCGCGGCCCGCTCCAGACGCTGGTCGACATCGTGCCCGCGAATTTCTTCGGCGCCGCTTCGAGCAACCAGAACATGCTGCAGGTCGTCTTCGTGGCTCTGTTCCTCGGAGTCGGTCTGATCCAGGTGCCGGCGAAAACGGCGAAGCCGCTGCTCGATGTCTTCGAAGGCATGAGTGCGGTGGTGATTCGTCTCGTCGATCTCATCATGCTCATCGCCCCGATCGGCGTCTTCGCACTGATCGCCAACACCATCACCACGGTCGCCGGGGACGATCTCGGCCGGGTCGTCGATCTTCTGGGGGCGCTCGGCTTCTATTGTCTCGTTGTTGTCCTGGGACTTGCCGCGCACATCGGTGTCACCTATGTCGTGCTGCTGAAGGTCTTCTCGCCCATGAAGATCAAGACCTTTTTCGCGGGCATCGCGCCGGCACAACTCGTCGCCTTCTCGACCAGCTCGAGCGGAGCCACGCTTCCGGTCACCATGGAGCGATGCGAGGAGAAACTGGGTGTCTCCGAAGAAGTCTCCTCGTTCGTCCTGCCGCTTGGCGCGACAGTCAACATGGACGGGACGGCACTGTATCAGGCGGTCGCGGCGGTCTTCATTTCCCAGGCGCTGGGAATGTCGTTGAGCCTGGGACAACAGGTCACGATTGTGCTCACCGCGGTGCTCGCCTCTGTCGGCACCGCCGCCGTGCCGGGGGCCGGCATCATCATGCTGGTGATTATCCTCGAGGCCATCGGCGTGCCCATCGCGGGCATCGCCCTGGTGCTCGGTGTGGACCGGATCCTGGACATGCTGCGCTCAGCCACGAACGTCACCGGAGACGCCGCCGTGGCCACCATCGTCGCCGCCTCCGAGAATCAGCTCAGGATGCCCGACCTCAGCGAGAAGGCCGATCACATCCGGGTCAAGCGATAAGGGCCCCACGGGCGGGCCACCGCGCCTATTTCCGCGCCGCCTTCTGCTTGTCCACCATCGCAGCAACATCCGCCATCAACTGCTTTGCGTCGTAGGCGATGCCGTCCTTGATCGTCCACTTGATCCCGCCGACGCGCTCGACCTCTCCGGTGGCGTCATTGAGCCGGACCGCGCCATTCGCGTAGAGCACCTTGAGGTTCTGTAGCGGGTTCTGATCGACCAGAATCATGTCCGCCAGCTTGCCGGCCTTGACGACGCCGAATTCCACGGGACTGGCGCGCCACTCGGACAACGTCAACGCGCCATTCATCGTGGCGGCCTGAATGACTTCGAGCGGGTTGAAGCCGGCTTCCTGGAGCATTTCGAGCTCCAGGATGTAGCCGAAGCCGTAGGTCTGGTAGATGAAACCCGAGTCCGACCCTGTAGTCACCCGGCCGCCCATCTTCTTGTAGTCGTTCATCAGCTTGAACCAGACCTGGTAGAAGTTCCGCCACGCAATTTCGTCGTGCGTCGTCCAGTCGTACCAGTACGAGCCGTGATTCAGCCGGCTCGGCTGGTAGTAGTCCATCAGCGACGGCAAAGTGTACTTGTCGTGGTAGTCCGCCTGGCGCGCGCGCATGACGTCCCGGCCCGCCGAATAGATCGTGAATGTTGGATCGAAGGTGGTGCCCAGTTTCACGTGCTCTTCGAGATACGCCTTCCACTCAGGCGATCCCTGCTCGTAGATCTTGTTCCACATGCGCGCCACCTGGCCGAACCGATGCTGTTCGTCGTTGGCATTCATGTCCAGGGGCCAGTCCTGGACGACCGTGTCCTTCAGCAGCGACTCGAAGTGGCCGTAGAAATGCGTGACGGTGTCGAGGCCCACGCGCGCCGCGTCGATCGCGTTCATCTGCGCTACGCCACCCTGCTGCAGGTGCGCCGTCGTGCCGAGGCCGTTCTTGTGGGCTTCATCGATGACTGCCGACATCAACTCGGGCTCCATCGCGCCGAGCTTGAGACCGTCAATCATGTTGACGTTCTGCCGCACCCACTCCCGGAGGCCTTCGGCTGAGCTCCCGCCGCCCGGCCGCTGATAGTTGAAGATGCGCGGTGCGACAATCTCGTTCTTCTCGCTGCGCGCGCGCTCGCTGGCACTGAACGCGCCGGAACCCAGGGCCACGCCACGCACGGTCGTCACGCCATTGCCCAGCCAGAGCTTGTAGGCGTACTCGACATCAGCGTTCTTTGGCGCCCCGCCACCATGCACGTGCATGTCGACGAAGCCCGGCAGCAGATACATCCCCGTGCCGTCAATCTCGTGGTCAGTCACCGGACCACCACCCTGGCGCCCGCCCCGGCCCTGGCGTCCGGCTCCGGCGGCGGCCTGGGGCACGCCCGGTGTGCCGGCGCTCTGGATCGACTGGATGCGGTTGCCCGACACGATCACGTTCATCGGTCCGTACGGCGGTGCGCCGGTGCCGTCGATGATCATCACGTTCCTGATCACCATCCGGTTGAATGGTCCCGCGCCCTCACCGGCGCGACGGGCCGGTGCCGGTGCAAGGCCGGCCTGAGCCTCGATGGACGCGGGAAGAAGACCCGACACCAGGGCACCAGTCAAGCCCAGACACAGACCACTCAGCAGCAGCGAACGCCAACGGTTATTCATGTCACCTCTCCTGTCCACAATCGTGCGGTTGCGGGGGATTATCGCACTGCATCGGCCATTGCGCTCATGATGTCGGGAAAATGGAACGAAAAACCTTCCTCCTGGGCGCGATGGGGGATCACGCGCTGACCCGCGAGGAGGGCGGGCCCGGCCATCTCTCCAACCAGGATCTTCAGCGCAACCCCCGGCACCGGCAGCCAACTCGGGCGTCGAAGCGCCGCGCCCAGCGCCCTGGAAAACTCAGCGTTGGTCGCCGGGTGCGGCGCCGTGCCGTTGTACACGCCGCTGGCGGACGGTTGTTCGAGCAGCCACACGATCAGGCTCACCCAATCCCGCCAGTGAATCCACGACAACGCCTGCCGGCCTGACCCAATGGGGCCGCCGACAAAGAACCGGAAAGGCGGGATGAGTTTCTTCAGCGCGCCGCCCTCGCGGGCCAGCACCACGCCGGTGCGAACGATAATCACCCGGCAGTTCAGTGCGGATGCGGCATGGGCCTCGGCTTCCCAGTCCACCGCAAGCTTTGCCATGAAATCGGACCCGGGTGGTGCAGACTCATCGAGTTCAGGCCCGGCGTCATCCTGCGGACCGTAGAAGCCGACGGCAGAGCCGGTGAGAAAGACCGACGGACGCGCCGTGGCGCTGCGGATCGCCGACACCAGCGCGCGGGTCGCCTGGATCCGGCTCTCCCGCAGGTCCAGCTTCCGCGCCGACGTCCATCGCTTGTCGGCGATGCCCGAACCCGCGAGATTGATAACGGCATCGGCCCCGTTCACTTCGGCCTGCCAGGCGCCCGGTGTGTCGCTGGTTGACCAGGTGACGAAGCGGACGCCGTGATCTTCGCGTGCGGCGCCTCTCGTCAATCCGACGACCTGGTGTCCACGGGCGATCAGTTCATCTGAGAGCCGTCGGCCGAGGAACCCTGAACCTCCAGCGATCACGCACTTCATACTGTCGACCTCCTCTACGAACATCCATTCTGCCACTCGCCCGGCGAACATCGTGCGTCAACCACGCACCGGGAGCGGGTATTCTCTCTCCCATGCTTCGACCCGTCCTGCCGCAAGCTGTCGTGCTGACGTCGCTGGTTCTGCCCCTGATGCAACCTGCCGTGTCATCGGCGCCTGTTCAGACCCAGAGTGTCGCCTCCATGGATGAGACGATCGCGCCCGGAGCCAACTACGACAAAGCCGAGTTCCGATTCTGGCGGCCGGCGGGAGCGCAGCCCGTCCGCGCCATAGTCGTGCTGGTGCCGGGTTCGAATGGCGACGGCCGGCCGATGGCTGACGATCCGTTCTGGCAGGACTTCGCCACCCGCCATCAGTTGGCGCTTGTCGCGTGCCGGTTTACCGACAGGCCCCACGATCAGGGATTCATCGAAGACTACGTCGACGTGTCGCGCGGCACCGGCCAGGCGCTGCTCGACGGGCTGGCGGCGTTCGCCAGGCGATCGGGTCACGGTGAAGTCGCCACCGTTCCCCTGTTTCTGTGGGGGATGTCAGCCGGCGGACAGTTCAACTACGAGTTCGCGGCGTGGAAGCCTGAGCGTGTCGCGGCGTTTGTCGTCAACAAGGGCGGTATCTACTACTCCGCGCTCGTGCCGAAAGCCACGCGGGAGATTCCCGCGCTGCTCTTCGTCGGTGATCAGGACCTGGTGTTTCGGACCAGCACCATCGTGGGGCTGTTCGCCGTGAATCGGCGGGCCGGGGCGTTGTGGGCGCTGACATCCGAGCCCGGCGCAGGCCACGTCGTCGGTCAGTCGAAGGACCTGGGTGCGCTCTTCTTCGAAGATGTCCTGCCGTTGCGACTCGGCGCCGGCGGCCTGGTGCCAGTGCCTGCCCGGACCGGATTTGTCGGGAACCTCGAAACACATACGTTCCAGGCGTCAGAGGCGGCCGGGCCGCTGCGTGTGCCGACCGCGTGGCTGCCGACCGAGCGTGTGGCTCGCGCCTGGCAGCGCGTCGTCACAGGCGAAGCTAAATCCAGCCTGCCGCGAACGCCATCAGTCCGCTGATCACGCCCAGATTGGCGGCGACAATAAGCCACCACGGCGCGCGGGGCGCCGACGCCAGGGCCGCATTCACACCGGCGGCGAGCGGCAGCGTCACCCGCGTGAACGCGCCGGGCGTGCCCTCCCAGACAACCCGATGTGCGACCAGGCCCAACAGCAGGAACACCCACGCGACCATGAGCCACGATCGTGATCCGCTCCCCGCGCGGAACCAGCGTCGCGTGCACCACAGGAGCCCCGCGGTTTGTCCGGCAAATGCGGTCAGGGAAGCGATGTTCGCGATCGTTCCGAGCGTCAGTCCCGTTGCGAGGGTCGCGTCGGTCGTCGCGCGCAGCTTCCACCAGAGCCCGGACAACGGAATCGTGATGTGGCCGCCGCCGGAGAAGACGTCCGACTGATAGATCGACCGGAGGTAGTCGAACCAGATCGCGAACGGCAGGAGGCAAAGCAGGCCCGCGCCGCCAAGTGACAGGCCGCGCCTGACAAGGCTGCCTTGAGTGCCGGACTGCAGCAGCACCACACCGGCGAGCACGTTGGTTTCGCGCGCCAGTCCGGCAATGCCGGTGACCAGTGCTGAGAGCCAGGGGCGGCCCCGATCCGCAGCCCAGACCGCCAGGGCGATCAGCAGGATGCTCGGCCCGTCGGGCACTGCATTGCGAACCGAAATCAAGAGTCCGTGGGTGAGCATCACGCCCGCCCACAGGGCAAATGTCCGGCCGTCCCGCGGGGGACACCACACGCACATTACCCACGCAAGGAGCAGCCACGCCAATACGTTCTGCACGGCGTACGTCTGCAGAATCCACGCCGGCTGTCCCAGCCCAAGCAGCCACGCGGTCCACGAGAAGAGAATGCGATGTGCTCGATAGCCCGGATTGTCCATGGCGTGGTCAATGCCCGGATCGCGCAATAACGGATCGATCGCCATCTGGACATAGAACTGGCCGTCGTACCCGCCGCCAACCTCATCATGGGCGTGGGGAATGGCCTGCACCACCGGCAGCTCGTAACTGTGACTGTTGGCAGGCAGTCCCAGGAAGACGGTGAACCCCGTCGCTCGCGAGTAGTATGAAGCGACGATGGCGAGGAAATAGACGATGGTCGCGAAGTACGCCAGGCGCCAGAGGCGGGGAGCCACGCACGTATCCTAGTCTCCTGACACACACTTGGAGCTCACTATTGTTGACACGCACAGTGAGGCGAACCTTCGTGGGTCTGGCCGTGACTGTCTTGCTCGTGGCGGCCTGTGACGCCGGCCCGGATCGGCCGACCGAGGTTGATCTGCTCGCAGGTTTGTCAGGCGCCGAGCGCCGGGGCGCCGGGCCCGGAGAGGCGATCAGAGCCGACGTGGTCGGCATCGACGGCGATGTGCGGGCAGCCCTGGTGATGCGCGCCCCGGCGCGGGTGACCTGGACTCTGCGGCTTCCACTCCACGCCAGTCTCACGACGGCTGTCGTGCTGATACCGGACACCGAGCCTGCCGCGCCAGAAGGCGTGACGGTTCGGATTGGACTGTCGGACGGACGCAACTATCAGGAAGTCAGGGAGATCGAGCCGACGGGAGTCTGGCAGCCGCTCACGCTTGATCTTCGCGAGTACTCGGAGTGGAAATTCAGCGTCTTCTACCAGCCACTCAGGAGGACATGGCAACTGGTATTCAACGCCGATGCCACACCTGGCGGGACTGTTGCCTGGGCGCGCCCGGTCGTGGCGCGCCCGTGACCACAGTGATTCCCTAGCGGCGTCCGATGCGGACGCTGCCGTTTGAGGTTCGCACCTCAACGGTTGCGCCGCCGGAACCAAGCGTCGTGTCGAGGCGCTTGGAGATCTTGCCCTGGACCGTGACCGGAACATCCACCGTGAGGCTGCCGTTACTGGTGCCCGCAATCAAGTGGGCGTTGTAGCCCTCCGGCACGTCCAGTCGCGCGGAACCGTTCGATGTGGTGACCGACAGGCCTTCGCCGTCCCACTGCTTGCCGTCGAGTTTGACGTTGACCGAACCGTTGCTGGTGCGCGCGGTCACCTGGCCGCCGAGGTCGGTCAGGCGCAACGATCCATTCGAGCTCTCCGTCTCGATGCGGCCTGTGACGCCTGTCACGGCGACCGATCCATTGGAGGTCTCCAGGGACAGGTCGAACTTCGAGGGCACATCGATGCGATAGCTCACCGACCACGACCGGTTGCGCATGAAGTTGCTCGGCCCGCTGGACCGGACTCGACCGTTTTCCATTGTGATGGACACGTCCTTCGCCAGCGCCCTGGCATCGGACTCCGACGACGCGGTCGTCACGACCCGTGCCTGGATGACAATGTCCCGACCTGAGGAACCGGTGACGCTGATGCTGCCATTGGCGTTGTCCCTGAGTTCAAGGCGTGACGCGCCAGACTCTCTCAGGTCCCGGATTTCGCAGAACGTCTCACGGTCGCCATTGCGGCCGACATCCTGGCACCAGTCCTGACTGCTGGCTTGCGAGTGTTCGAACACGGACGCTGCAGAAGTGGCGTTGGCGCCGGGCGCGGACACCAGGAATGCGACAACGAGAAGAGCCGGAAATGCGCGAGACATGAACCCCCCAATGAAAATCGTGACTGTCAGGATTAGACGGAAGTGGACCAGCGCGCGTTGCCTCTGAATGCAATACCCTTCTTCCTGATGCGTCGAAAGCGTAAACCCGCGGCGGCGGCCGTGTTGGCGGGACTCCTGGGCCTGGCGTTGGCTCACGGGGTCTTCGCCCAGACGGTGGTTGAATGGTCTGCCTCTGTCGAGCCGGCCGCGGCAGTGACCGCGGGAGCGACGGTAGAGGCGGTGCTGGATGCCCGCATCGAGCCCGGTTGGCACCTGTACGCCCTGACGCAGGAGGGCGGCGGTCCGCAGGCGCTGGTCATCGATGTACCGCCGGAGTCTCCATTTCGCCTGGCCGGGAGCATCATCGCGCCTCTGCCCATCACGGCGTTCGATCCGAACTTCAGCATCGATACGCAGTACCACGCCGAAGAGGCCACCTTCTACGTGCCGGTGACGGTGCCGGCGAACGCGTCAGGCCGGGTGGCGCTCGATCTCGATGTGACATTCCAGACCTGCACCGATCGATTCTGTCTGCCGCCGGTCACCGAGCGGGTCAGCCTGTCGCTGCTGGTGCCAGGGACCGGGGCTGACGTCACCTCAGTGGATCGACTGTCCGCGAGCACCGGCGGCGCGACAACGGTGTTCGTCGAAGACATGGCCGCGTCGAATACAGCCAGCACACTTGGAGCCTATCTGGGCCTGGCCGCGCTGATGGGCGCACTGTCGTTGCTGACGCCCTGCGTTTTCCCGATGGTGCCCATTACCGTGTCCTACTTTACGGGCCGCGCCGAGAAGGGCCGGCGCCGGGCGGTAAGGCAGGCGCTGGTGTATGGAGCCGGCATTGTCATGACGTTCACGGGCGTGGGCGTCGTGCTGGCCGTGGGATTCGGTGCGTCCGGGCTGAACCAGTTCGCCGCGAACCCCTGGCTCAACCTTGGAATAGCCGCGTTGTTCATTGCGTTCGCCCTCAACCTGTTTGGCGTGTTCGAGCTGGCGCTGCCTTCCAGGTTCCTCTCCAGGGCCGCCACCGCGGACAGCGGCCGCGGGCGTTACGCCGGAACGCTGCTGATGGGCCTGGCATTCACACTGACGTCCTTTACGTGCACCGCACCGTTCCTGGGGACGCTGCTGGTGGTGGCCGCGCAGGGCGACTGGCAGTGGCCGCTCAGCGGCCTGCTGGTGTTCTCGTCGGTGTTTGCCGCGCCGTTCGTGGTGCTGGCATGGGCACCCCAGGCGCTGGCGCGTCTTCCGCGTTCGGGGGCGTGGTTGCTTTCAGTCAAGGCGACGATGGGTTTGCTTGAATTGGCGGCCGCGCTCAAGTTCCTGTCCAACGTGGACCTGGTGTGGGGCTGGGGCATCTTCACGCGCGATGTGGTGCTTGCCCTCTGGCTGGTCATTGGTGTTGTGCTCGTGGCGTATCTGGCCGGCGCGCTGCGATTGGGTCACGCGCCTCGGCTTTCGCGTCCAGGGCCGCCGCGTTGGGCCACCGTCGCGGCCGCCATCCTGCTGACGGGGTGGCTGGGAACGGGATTGGCTGGTCGGAGGCTCGGCGAATTGGAGGCCTTCCTTCCGCCGGGCGACCTGGGCGGCGGTGAGGGCGGCGAACTCTCGTGGATCGTCAACGACTACGAAGGTGCCCTGACCCAGTCCGCGAAGGAAGGCCGGCCGGTGCTGGTGGATTTCACGGGCTACACCTGCACCAACTGCCGGTGGATGGAAGCCAACATGTTTCCCAAGCCGGAGGTGTCGCGGGAGTTGTCACGGTATGTGCGCGTGCGCCTGTACACCGATGGACGCGGTGAAGAGTACCGTCGATTTCAGGACCTGCAACGCGATACCTTTGGGACCGTCGCCCTGCCATACTATGCCGTGTTGGCGCCCGGTGGCGCCCCGGTTGTGGCGTTCGGCGGACTGACCCGTGACAGTGCGCTCTTCGTGTCGTTCCTGCAACGAGGGTTTCGCTAGCCGTTAGTGTCCTGGTTGCCTCCTGTCGAACGAAAGGCTGGTGGAGATGGTCCTGCTCTCATTACTTCTGACGGTTGGCCTGACACAGGCACCCGCACTTCAGCCGACCACCCCGGATGCGTGTGTCAAGGCCGCCCGGGAATTCACCCAGACGCAGCAGCGCGCCGCCACCAGGATCACGGGTGAACTCGTTCGCAAGATCGAGGCTGACAAGGTGGCCATGGCGAAGGCCTGTGCCGCGCAATTCGATGTGGCCACGATCGCCGAGGCCGACTTGGCGGGTCTCATCGAACTCTACGGGGAGGCCGCCCAACCCGAACTCGCCGAGGCCGCCCTGGAGCGCGCGCTGGCGTCGAAGACGCTTCCAGTCACGGCGCGCGCGAACGTGCTGTCACAGGCCGTCTTGTCTGGATTGCGCCAGCCGAAGTCCGCGGAGCGGAACGCGCGGCTGGAGCGTTTCGTCGACGAGCTCGATCGTCTGCAGGGAGATCTGCTCGACGTGAAGCTCAGAACTCACGCGCGTCTGAACGGCTACTACCGCGGCGACGACATCGATGACGGCATCATCAAACATTCGACGTGGTTAATCGAGCGCGGCCGGACGTTCACGCCTGAGCAGCGAACGCAATACGGCAGCACGATTGTCATTGCGTACATCAACATGGCCGAGGCGGTGTCAGGGCGTGGCGACAACCCGCGCGCGATGGAACTCCTGAAGACCGCCAAGACCGGCTGGAGCGACATCAGGAACGCGGACCGCATGCTGGATCCGGTCCTGGCGCGATACGCGCTTGTCGGCACGCGTGGCGCGCCGATCTCGGCCCCGCGCTGGCTCAACGCTCCGGCAGGCACGACCATCGCCATGCCAGGCGCGGTCACGCTCCTTGAGTTCACGGCGCACTGGTGCGGGCCGTGCAAGGAGAGTTACCCGGGCGTGAAGCGGTTGCTGGCCAAGTACGGTCCGGCGGGGTTCCGCGTGGTGCTGGCGACACAGCTCTACGGCTACTTCGGGGCTGAACGGGATCTGGCGCCAGAGGTCGAGTTCGAACGCGATCGTGAGTACTGGGCGCACGAAGGCCTCAACGTGCCTGTCGCCGTGGGCGATGACACCCCTCCAGGCGTGCGCGGCCCCGATGGCAACTACACGTACCAGAGAGATCCCAACGATGCGGCCTACGAAGTGGGCGGTATTCCGCAGATCCAGATCCTGGACAAGAACGGCCGGATCCGGCTGATCATGGTCGGATACGACGATGCAAACGAGGCCTTCCTGTCGGCGTTGATTGAGAAACTGCTGAACGAAAAGTAGCGACCACGGGTCGCTAGCCGGCAGGCGAATCCTCCGGGCGCCACTGCTCATCCCGAAGCACGTAACGCGTGTGTCCGCTGACGATCCGCTGGGCTTGCGGGTGATCCGGATCGCCGGGCAGGACGAGCGCGATGGTGTCGTCCTGGTCCACCAGCACGGGACAGACAGGATCGAGGCTCCTGCCCTCGGCGTCACGCAATGCGTCCTCCACCGTTGCGCACTTCGACAAGCTCAGCAGCGTGTGATGAGTCGGGGGCGCCATCTGGAGTTCCCGGGCTTCCCAGCGCGCCAGCACCTGCCGGGGCGTCGCCCAGAAGCTCGACATCGTTTCGTACTCGTCGTGCGCGCCGTCCTGTCCTTCCGGCGTTCGCATCATGAAGAAGTGCGTGTCATAGCGACGGGCCTCCGCGGCCGGCGTGATCCAGCGGCCGAACGGCACCAGTGACGCGAGGTCAATTGCCAGATGCCGTGCGGTCAGGGCCGCGCGCAGTGCCTTCACCCCGGCCGCCAGTTCCTGTCGCAGCAGGAGCGCTTCTTCGTGGGTGAGCGTGCCGCTGACCGGAAGAATCGCCGCCTCTTCGAGTGATTCGCGACACGCGGCCAGGAACAGGTCGTGTCGCGGCCGGTCTTCCCGTCCGCCCGCCCCGCGCTGGGGGCCTGGCGGGAGCAGCAGTTCGTTCCACGCAGGGTCGCGGTCACTGCTGTCGACTTTCCCGCCAGGAAACACGAGTGCGCCGCCCATGAACCGGCTCTTGCGATTGCGCTCGACGCAAAAGACCTCCAGCCCGGTGGCGCCGTCCCGCAGCAGGACCAGCGTCGCGGCGTCCACGGGGGTGACCACCGCGCGGTTCGCGTCGAGATTCAGAAGACTTCCCGGGGGGCTGGGTCTGGTCATTGGACACTTCCGCCGGCATCGTCCACGGGATGGCCGGGGGCGATAACCCCTTCGGGAATGAACAGGTCGTACACGCCCTCGACGTCAGGAGTCGCTCCGTTCGTGTTGGTAAAGACCGAGAAGAACGTCCGGACCAGCTGATCCAGAGCCCGCTTGTCCGAATTGTCCTCAGTGCGCATGACGCTATCTGGTGCCTCAGGCCTGCCGGTCATGCCTTGAGCGGCATCGTGTAACAGACGGCGGTGCCATCCAGTACGATCGTGCCGTCGTCCAGCACGACGCGGGTGTCAATTTCCGTGATCGGCTTGTCTTCACGCACCTTCGTGACCGTCACCTCGCCTGTGATGGTGTCGCCCGGACGAACCGGTGCCCGGAAGCTCCAGTGAACCTGGAGAAACACCGTGCCAGGCCCCGGGAGGTCCTCCGCCACGACGGCATTGAGAATGGCGCTCGTGACGCCGCCCTGAACCACGATGCCGCCAAACCGTGTTTGCCCGGCCGCCTGCAAGTCGTAGTGGAGCGGATTTCGATCGCCACTGATTTCAGTGAACAACTCGATGTCTCGATTCGTGACGAGACGTGATCGTCGTGCCTGTTGCCCAATCGATGGAATTCCGTTCGGCCAGGTGTCGCTCATGCTGGAGGGAAATTGTAGATCAGTCGTGCGCCCCGGAATCCCCTGGGGCCGCAGGTGCTCACGTCCATTCAGCGCAGCACGCGAATGGCGAGGAGCGTCGACTGCTCCTCGCCATTCGCCTCTGCCACGAGTTCGAGGAGGTAGTCGCCGGCCGCAATTGAGGTCAGAGTCATGTCCACCCGCGCCAGCGTAAAGTCGCCGCGTTCCTCGGTGACGACCGGTGGCGAGTAGTTCGAGGCGTGGCCAGTCGTTTGCAGCAGTCGCGCCTTCATCCGGACCGGGGTGGGTGAGGCCACCAGCCACTCAGCCCGCAGCCGCTCTTGGCGCAGAAACTGCTGATCCGCCACAGGGATGTACGGCGCTGCTGGCGGCGACGCGGCCCGATACAGCAGCGGCCGGCCAAATGTGGACCCAACCTCATGGGTCACCTGGGTCCGATCCTCCAGCGTGTCCGTGCCTCGTCTGACGACCACCCGCACCTGCCAGGGGCCCGCATCCCCGACGCTGATCGGGAGGCGCACTTCCGCGCCGCGCGCGCCTGCCAGCATTCGCGCCGTACCGGTCATGCTGGCCGCGTCGGCCGGGGCATCACGGTCGTCGCTCACGACGAAGGCTTCGACGGTTGCACCCTCGTACCACCCGCCAGATGCCGCGGTGTCGAGCGGCACCTCCACGGCCAGGGCGAGTTCGCCTTCACGGACGGCGCCCTGGACCTGCAACGCGACGTCATTGCGCAATCGCGCCAGACCGCTGAGCGCACTCTCGATGGGTGTTGGTCCCGGGGGGAGCGCCGGCGCGGCGGCGGCCGCACGCATGGCCGCCACGTCAGCTTCGGTTGGCGACTGATACTCGCGGCGCGCACGAATCGTCTTTCCGGTGGACTTGAGGCGAACCTTGATTTCGCGCCGTTTGCCATCCCACTTCGTGTTGGACGTGTAGTAGCCCAGCAGGTAGTACGCCGGCATGTCGTTCTTGATTCGCTCGAAGCCGCTCTTGATGTCGTTGGAGTTCACCACCGCGATGCCGCCGGTCTCGTCGGCCATTCGCCTGAGCGCGGACCCGCTGAAGACCGTCGTATTCATGGTGATCCCCGTTGGGTTAATCGGGTGAATCGCCACATTGGACTGCCGGGCCAGCCGGATCAGCTCGAGGAACCGATCCGGTATCTCGGGCGGCATGTCGCGGCCCAGCAACTCGCACACATGGACGCCCTCGTCCGGGTTGAATGTGCCACTGGCGAGGCCCGTCGAACCCGGAAGACGCCGCGTCACCAGCGGTTGCGCTTGCGGCGGATAGGAACTCTGCCCGCCGCCTCCCCCTCCCCGGCCGGCCCTGCCATTGGCGCCCGGGATGCCCTCGGTGACGAAGATCAGGCTCTTGCGCTCGTCGCGCAAGGTGCCGAGGATGGCGATGATGCCCTCGAGGTCGCGATACAGATTGTCCAGGCGCCATCGCCGGACACCAGCCTGACCGAAACAGGCCAGCACCTGTTGCTCCACGGGATCCATGTCGAACGGGCTGTTGTGGTCGAGGACGGAGAGGAACCGCGTGAGTCTCGCCTGTTCGGCCGGCGTGAACTTGCCAAGGACCAGATCGCTGGCTTCGTTATGCGGCAGAAGCAGGCCGTAGAGATCGCGCGGGCCCACCTCGCGGGTCAACAGGTCAATGAGCGGACGCTCCACGTAGCGGGCATTGGTCCGGCTCAGCCGATTGACGTACACGACCACGACACGATAGCGGGGATCGGCCGCGAGCCGGAACGAGTCGCGTTGTGTTTCCACCTCCGGCGGATCATCGCCGGGTGACCAGCGTTCGTACTCGATGTACTCGGCCGAGTCGACGATCTGGGACTTGCCGTCCTCCGTGATCTCGAAGTCCTGCGCCGTCAGGTTCCTGATGATCGATCCGTCTTTCGCTGTGGGATACGCGTCGACTCGCACGAAGTGCGAATCGGCCCTGAAGATCGGCAATTGCCGGTCGGGCAGCGACTGCGAGAGCTGGGCGGTGACAATCGTCGCGGCCCCGCAGGCGGCCGCAACCCACACGACCACCCGGATGTGCCACGGCGTCAAACGCCACCCGCGTGCGCGACAAGGGGAAGGCATCGGGGGCTCTGGTCGACTGCTGCCGGCTGCGGACGTCCGGTCCTACTCCTTCCGGCTTGCCTTCGCGTCCGGTGAACGCATGTCGGGAACGCCATAGATGAGTCCGGTGTTGGGATGCACCCAGATGCTCTGCGCGGATCCCTGCCTGCCGCCCATTCGGACGTCATGTCCCATCGCTTTGAGCGCTTCGAGCGTCGCGTCGGGAATGCCATCGGCCTCAATCGACAGTCGGTCCGGCAGCCACTGGTGATGCATACGCGGGGCGTCCACGGCTTCGCGGCCCGTCAGGCCCCACGCCGTCACGCCCAACACGACGTCAAGGGAAGTGTTGATGATCGTGCGTCCTCCGGGTGACCCGGTCACCAGGACGAGCTTGCCGGCGCGCGCGACAATGACCGGCGTCATGGAGCTGAGCATGCGCTTGCCTGGCTCGATGACATTAGCAGGCGTGCCGATGTCGCCGGTCAGGTTCGTCGTGCCCGGCTTCTTGTTGAAGTCACCCATTTCGTTGTTCAGCAGGAAGCCGGTGCCCGGTATCACGACGTGGGACCCGAATCCGCCTTCCAGCGTGTAGGTGTTCGAGACCGCCATGCCACTCCGATCCACGACCGAAAAATGTGTCGTCTCCTCGGGCTCCGGCAGGGGCATCGTCACAATGTCCTTGCCCAATTCAGCTGACGATGACGCCATGGTGCGGCTGATGGATGCAATCTGCTCACGCGCGTGGGGCTTCGAGATCAGGTTGCCGACCGGGACGTTGAAGAAATCCGAATCGCCGAGAAATCGCGCGCGGTCGAGAAAGGCGCGGCGCCGGGCTTCGGTCGTGACATGGATCGCCTCGGTGGAAAGCCGCGGAAGCTTCTGGATGTCCATCGCTTCGAGCATGTTCAGCATTTCGACGAGCGCCACGCCGCCAGAACTGGGCGGCGGCATCGAGATGATGTTGTACCCGAGGAACGAGCCGTGGATGGCCGGACGTTCCTTCGCTTCGTACGCTGCCATATCGGCCATGGTAATCAACCCGCCGTTGGCCGCCATGTTCTTGTCGATGAGGGCGGCAATCCAGCCCCGGTAGAACACGTCCGGGCCTTCATTGGCGATCGCCGTCAGCGTCTTCGCCAAATCTCCGAGCACAATACGGTCGCCTGCTTTCCAGGCGGTGCCGTCCGGTTTTGCGTAGGCGGCGACGGATCCCTTGAACGCCTTCATTGACCCCGCTACTTCGCGGTTGAGCCCGGCTGCCAGCGATTCCGAGACCGCAAAGCCGTCGCGCGCCAGGAGGGCGGCGGGCATCACGACGTCCTTCCAGGGCAACTTGCCGAACCGGCCGTGGGCCAGCGCCATGCCGCGCACCGTGCCAGGCACGCCTGGCGCGAGATACCCGGCGCGGGTCAGTTCCCGGTCGATGTCGCCTTTCGCATCCAGGTACATCCCCGGAGTCGACTTGCCAGGTGCCTTCTCGCGATAGTCAAACGTTGTCGCCGATCCGTCGGCGGTGCGGACGATCATGAAGCCGCCGCCCCCGATGTTCCCGGCGCTCGGGTACGTGACCGCCATCGCAAACGCGGTCGCGACCGCTGCGTCCACAGCCGTGCCGCCCCGTGTGAGTACGGCCGCGCCGATATCCGAGGCCAGGTCCGACGAGGACACCACAACGCCCTCTCTCGCCGCCACTCCGAGATCGGGATCCTGGGCCGCTGCCCGAGATCGACCGCCAAGCGACAGCGCGACGACGAGTGCCAACGAGCAAACGGTCAGCTTCTTCATAAGGGTCTCCCGAGCGTGCCAGCGTATCACTTGTTTCTGGTCGATCCGGCTACACCAGAGGCTTCGACGGATGTAGTATTTCGTCATTATCCTGGGCCGGTCAGCGCCCAGTCGACAGAGGAGACATATCGTGAACCAGCCCACCCTGCGCATATCGGGATTCGGCCGACGAGCCGCGTTCGCCATCGTCCTCTTGACGTCGTTCGTTTCGGCCTATTCGTGGGTCGGGGCTCAGGCGACCGCCAGGAAGCCTCTGGGTATTGAGGACTACACGCGCTGGCGAAGTATCAGCGGGCAGCAGCTGTCCGGCGACGGCAAGTGGGTGACCTACGGGTTGGCGTTCATGAACACGGCCCCCGCCGACACCAAGCCGGTACTGCACCTGCTGAATCTGGAAACCAGTCAGGAGGTGCAAGTTCCAAACGGGACGGGGGGCGAGTTCTCCGACGATTCGCGCTGGATTGCCTATCAGGTTGATCCGAGCGGCGGCGGCCGCGGCGGCCGTGGCCGGCGTGGCGGCGGGGCGGGTGCTGCGGCGGATGCCGGCCAGACGCCGGCGACTGAACCGGGCGGGCAGAGGGGACGAGGTGCGGCAACACCCGAGGAGCCTCAGCGCGTTGAGCTTCGCAACCTGGACACCGGCGCGATCCGGTCCTGGCAGAACATCCAGTCGTTCGCGTTCTCGGCCAATTCGAGTTATCTCCTTCTTCGCCGGCGTCCCCCCACGGCCGCGGGAGGGCGGGGAGCCGCGGGCGACGGGGCTGCCGCGCCTGCTGGTGGCAGAGGGGGAGGGGCCGCCGCGCCGGAGGGACCGCGGGGCGTCGATGTCATCTTGCACAACCTCACGAACGGACGTGACCAGTTGCTGGGCAGCGTCGGCGACATCTCGTTCAACGACTCTGGCGATTTGCTGGCCTACACCGTCGACGGAGCCGTGAAGGACAGCAACGGGTTGTTCGTGTTCGAAACAGGCAGCGGCCGGATCATCGCGCTCGACAACGACGCCAAGGTGTACAACCGGCTGACATGGAGCGAGGATGGCGCGGCGCTGGCCGTTCTGAAGGGCGTCGATGTCGACAAGATGCGCGAGCGCAACAACGTGCTCATGGCGTTTCCGGATGTGCAGGCCGCCATTGGCGACACAGCGGTGGTGCCGGCCATGCTGGATCCAGCCCAGGCGGCCGGGTTTCCCGCTGGGTGGGTGGTCAGCGATCGCGGCACCTTGTCCTGGAGCGACGACAATCAGCGCGTGTTCTTCGGCATCAAGGAGCAGGTGGACGAATCCGAGTCCGGTTCCAGGAAGGACACGAACGAAGAGGCGGACGTCGACATCTGGAACACCGTCGATGAACGTATTCAGTCGCAGCAGATGATTCGCGCCACCGCGGATCGCAACTTCACGTTCCAGTCAGCGTTCGATGCCTCGGCATCGAAGTTCGTCGCCCTGGCCGATGAGACGATGCGCGACCTGGACGTGGCCGAGAGCGGACGCTGGGCGGTCGGGCGGGACGCGCGCGCGTACGTCTCCGACTACGAGCCGGCAACCGCCGACTTCTACCGTGTCAATACCTCGACGGGTGAGCGCACGCTGATGTTCAAGAACCAGCTGGTTGGGTCCCACGTCTTCGGGATTTCTCCCGACGGGCGCCACTTTCTGTACTGGAAGGACAACAAGTTCCAGGACTACGACCTGGATGCCGCCACGACCCGAACGCTGGGCGGCCGCAGCTCTGTCAGTTTCGTGGACAAGGACTTCGATCACCCCGGCCCGAAGCCGTCGTACGGCATTGCCGGATACTCCAGCGACGGCAGGTACGTGATCGTCCAGCACGACTACGACCTGTGGCAGTTTCCGCTCGACGGTTCGGCGCCGCGCAACCTGACGAACGACGTCGGCAGCAAGGGCGAAATCCGCTTCCGGTACGTGCGCACAGAACCTTCCGATCGGCCCGGCGGCGGCGGTGGACGCGGCGGCGGCGGCCGTCGGGAGGCCATCGATCTGGGCAAGCCGATGACGTTGGCGGCGTACGGTGAGTACACAAAGAAGGCCGGTTTCTATGAACGCGCGCCGGACGGGTCACTGAAGGAAGTGGTGTACGAAGATGCGTCATTCAGTAATCCGGTCAAGGCCGAGCAGGCCGACAAGTTTCTCTTCACCCGCCAGACGTTTGTGGAATATCCGGACCTGCGAGTCTCGGGACCCGACTTCAAGAATTCGATGAAGATCACCGACGCCAATCCCCAGCAGGCCGAGTACCTGTGGGGCCGGCGCATCCTGTTCGACTACAAGAACAAGGACGGTGTCAGGCTCCAGGGGATCCTGGCGCTTCCGGATGACTACACAGAGGGCGAGAAGCGTCCGATGCTGGTGACGTTCTACGAAAAGAACTCGCAGAACCTGCATCGCTACAGTGCGCCGTCGTACATGACAGGCATGGGCTCTGTGCCGATGCAGGCCGTGAGTCAGGGCTACATCACGATGCTCCCTGATATTCACTTCAGGACCGGGTCATCGCACAGCGACATGCTCGAGTGTGTGGAAGCCGCGGTGAAGAAGGTCATCGAGATGGGCTACGTGGACCCGAAGCGGATTGGCATCAACGGACACAGCTACGGCGGTGAGGGCGCCGCGTTCATTGGGACCCGCTCAAAGATGTTCGCCGCGGTGGGAATGGGCGCTGGCGTGACCGATCTCACGACGGACTTCAGTCAGAGCTGGGGATGGTCCTATCAGGTAAACAGCGGCAGCGGCGCGAATGGAAGCAATTACTACATCTACGGACAGGGCCGCTGGGGCATCGCGCCCTGGGATGATCCCGAACTGTACCGCTACGAATCCGCCCTCACGCATGTGAGGGAGGCGGTGGCGCCGTTCCTGATCATGCACGGCACGGCTGATCCGACGGTGGATTTCTCCGAAGGGATGAACTTCTACAATGCCCTTCGCTACAACGACAAGTCCGCGATCATGCTGGCGTACCCCGGCGAAGGCCATGGGCTCCGCGGGATGGCCAACCGGAAGGACCTGACGATTCGCTACTTCGAGTTCTTCGACCACTATCTCAAAGGTGCACCGGCGCCAAAGTGGATGACCGAGGGCGTGCCGTTTCTCAAGAAGAAGTGAACCGTGATGAAACATTTTCGAATTGCACTGCTGCTGGTGCCGATGGTCCTGTGGGGCCCGGCATGCGCGGAGGGCCCGCGGCCAGCGCTCTCCGAGGCCGACATCGTTGATATCGCGACGATCCTGAAACTCGAAGACACTCGGCAGTTCGACGAGGCTTCGCTTTCCCGTCTGTTGGACTCGCAGCATCCGGAGGTGAAGCGCCGGGCTGTGGTTGCGGTTGGACGCATCGCCAATCCTCTGGGCGCAGCCCTGCTCGAACCGCTGCGGGGCGACCCCGATTCGGAAATTGTGGCGACGGTGGCGTTTGCGACCGGACAACTCAAGGATCCAGCGACCGTTCCCTGGCTGTCCCAGACGCTGACAGCGACCACCACACCGGCGCCCGTGGCGCTGGAGGCAGCCCGGGCGCTCGGCAAGATTCGGACGCCGGAAGCCTGGGCCGCGCTGGCGGCCTACCTGACGAATGCGACCGAGTCTGCTGAAACAGCGGCCGTGGTCGGCGAGGCGCTGTTTTCGATCGGGCGCTTCACGACGCGTGAAGAGATCGCGCCGATTGTGAAGTGGACGATCTCGTCCAACGTCGAAGTGCGGTGGCGCTCGGCCTGGGCGCTGTTTCGACCCCGTAATCCGGCCGCCGTGCCTCACTTGTTGAAGCTCAGCGAGGACGAGTCGCCTGAGGTGCGTTTCTGGTCTGTTCGCGGCCTGGCAATGCCACCGGCCGCCGCAGGGGCGGCTCAAGGAGCGGAGGCCGACGCGGAAGGCATCGATCGATCCGCCACCGCGGCGCGGCTGCGTGCCGCCGTGGAAGACCCTGACCGCCGGGTGCGCACGGAGGCACTGCGCGCGCTTGTCGGGTATGACGATGATGCGTCGTTCGGCGTGGTGTTGGCCGCGCTGGAGGATCCCGACACGTGGATGTCGGTGTCGGCGGCTGAGGGCCTTGGACGCTTCCAGGATCGCGCAGCCGTGGTGGAGCCGAAGCTCACGGCGGCGACCGA
>JAHEFO010000247.1 GCA_024640135.1 Acidobacteriota bacterium | reverse complement strand
GGACCTGGCCGCGTCGCCTGGGATGACGATCACGCTCGTGCCGCAGGATGATTTGCTTGCAGCGCTGCAGGCGCAGTACGGGGCGGACCTGTACCGGGCGGCGTCGTTGTCCGGCGGGACCTACCGAGGACATCCTGAGGCGGTTGCGGTGATCGGGGTGAGCAATGTCCTGGTGGCGTCGGCCAGGCTGGAGCCCGACCTGGTCGAGGCCATCACTGCCGCCCTGTTCGAGGCCAGGGCCGAACTGACCGCCGCCCACCCTGAAGCCCGCCATCTGACCCGTGCGACGGGTCCTGGCGCGGCCCCGGTGCCCTTTCACCCCGGGGCTCTGCGGTATTACCAGGCCCAAGGCTGGCGCTAGCGCGCGCTGGACGCAGGCTGCTAGACTCATCTGTTCCCGGGGAATGACCGATAACCGGTGCGCGACTCATGAAGAACTTTGTGTTTGTCTGTGTTCTGATCATCGCTTCGGCGTGTGGTCGCCCGACAGGGCCCAGCGAAACCTCGCCAGATCGCTTCGCGATTCTGGCCCCGGCCAGCGGGTCTGCCGATCTGGCCCTGATGTTCACCGACGATGGCGCGGCACAGTGGAGCCAGGCGCGCGCACGTCTGCGAGGATTTCAGTTTTATCAGCAGATCTTGCGCAGTTTCTGCGCCACGTGCGGCCCCAATAGCGGCGCGCGCCTGATGCACGTGCGGCCAGGAGGAGCTTTTGCCTGGCTGTCGGGCCACGGAATCCAGATCGGCGTTGAAGCCGGGGCCGTCAAGGAACATACCTGCGACGGGCGCGAACTCGGCAATGTTGTCCTCAACGACATATCGGTGGTCTACCAGACAGGCAGCCACGTGACGTTCATCGCCATGGACGAACCGTTCACCGCGGCGCTGGCGATCGAAGGAGAGTCGTCGACCGGCAAGTGTGGCCTGTCCATTGATGACACGGTTGTGCAGATCAAGGCGTTTGTCGATACCGTGCGCGCCACGCATCCCGCAATCCGCATCGGCCTCATCGAACCGTACCCCCTCTTCACGGTTGCAGACATCTCGACGTTCATTGTGGCGCTTGGCAACGCCGGCGTGCCGGTGCCGTTCTTCAGGCTCGACTTCGACCTTCGTCATCGCCGTAACGCTGATTCGAATGTCGACGCTGACCTGCGGCAATTGCGCGACTTTCTCGATCAACGAGGGATCGATTTCGAGGTCATCGTCACTGGCTATGACGGTGAGACTGACGCCGGCGCCGTGGCGTCCGCGATGGCCCTGGCGTACGAAGTGAGTGGCGCGGTGGGTCGGCCGCATGCGGTCGTGTTCCAGGACTGGTCGTCCGATCGTCTGGGCGTGGGCACCGATGCCGTCAACCTTCCCGAAAGCCGGGTCGGGTCGCTGACCTGGCTCCTCAACAACGGCGTGGACCTGTTTCGGTGACCCCATGATGTGGCCCCTCGCGCTCGCCGCGATGATCTCGGTTTCCGGGCCGGTGGCGCAGGCGCCGCAGGCCGACGATCCGCCGCCCACGTGGCACCTCTCGACGCAGGTGGTCTCGCCAGCGACCACCACCGACCCGCAGCACATCGGATTCGCAATGGGTGTGAGTCGCACCGGCACCTACCGGGCCGCGCTTCGGTATCAGCCTACCGACGAAGGCCGATTCGGCATGATGCACGCCGCCCTCGGACTCCGCGTCGTCAGGCGCCCGGGGTGGGATCTTGCGCTCGATATGGAGCACACCCAGACTCGCGCCCGCCGACGGCTGTTTCGAGGGTCGGGCTGGGAACTCGAGGGGCACGACCGGCACCAGTTGTCACTCGTGACGGCCTCCGTCCGGTGGCACGAGAAGCGGTTCCTGGGCCTGGTCGGCGGCGTTGAAGCGGGCGGCGGGCGCCTGCACATCTGGCGGCTGGTGTCCGCTCGTGCCGGCGGCGGTGCGTTGAACGACGTGCCTGATCCGATTCTCGAATCGCTGGCGCCCGTGGGCATGATCGGCGCCTACGTCACTCGGCCGTTGTTCTGGGGATTCACCGGGGAGGCTCACGTGCGCCTGATCGGGGCTGGACACTCCCGCGGCGGGGAAGTGCCCTTCGCGCACGCCACGGCCGAATGGGACCTGACGCGTCAAGTGTTCCGTTCGCCCAGATTCGGCCGCGGCGTGTTCGGGCTCACCGGGAACCACGCGACCAGCTCGCGTGCCGCGTCGTACTATCAGAACGGACTGGGTCTCACGTTCCGGATCGATTTTTAGTACGTGTCTCTCACTACGCGATTGCGCGGCGCGTCTTCTGCCTCAGTCCTCGCGTTCCTGCTCTCGGCGCTCTCGCTTACGTGGGTGCTCGTCGTCATCAGTCCGCAGACCTATCGCCCCCTGATGCTGCTGGTTGGCGTGTGGGCCACGTTGCGGTTGAAGCCGGTGGGCGGACGATGGGGGCCGCTCGTCGACCTGGTGTGGGTCGTGCTCGCGTTGTTTGGACTGGGCTGGCCGCTCGCGCAGGGCGAGGCGTTCTGGTATCGCGCCGCGAATCCCGCGGGCGGCGACATCGTTGCGGGACTGGCCGCGCTGCTCGTCATCATCGAAGCCGCGCGTCGCACGACGGGATGGGCCCTGCCGGTCGTGACTGCCGGGTTTGTGGCCTACGCGCTGTTCGGTCCCGTGCTGGCCTCCATCGGCATGGCAGACATCTCGCATCGCGGCTATGACCTGCCGCGACTTGTGGGGAATCTCTACATGACGCTGGAAGGCATCTACGGCGTGCCGCTCGACGTCGCGGTGACATACATCACCCTCTTCAGCATCTACGGCGCGGTGCTCGAGGTGTCCGGCGCCGGCACGTTCTTCCTGGACTGGGCGCTGTCATTGTCCGGCGGATCGCAGGCCCCCGGCGCGACAGGCCGATCCGTGTCGCTTGCCGGATTCCTGCTGGGTACGGTGTCCGGCTCCGGCGTGGCGACGACGGTGACGCTGGGGTCGATGGCCTGGCCGTTGCTGCGCCGCGCCGGGTACGACGCGAACACGGCTGGCGCGATGCTGGCCTCGTCGGGTATCGGCGCGATCCTGTCGCCGCCCACGTTGGGTGCCGCGGCGTTTCTCATTGCGGAATACCTTCGTGTGTCGTACCTGCAGGTGCTGGTGATGGCCACCATGCCCACCGTGCTCTACTACACGTCGATCGTGCTGATGATCGATGGTGACGCACAGCGAATTCATCCGGTCGCGGCGCCTGAATCCCCGGCACTGCAACGATCAGCCCGAGCGCCAGAGCCTCAGGCGCGGTCCAGCGCCAGGGGCTACTGGCACTTCAGCTCACTCTTCATCGTTGCCGCGCTGATGGCGCTGGGGTTCACGCCGTTCCGAGCGGTGTTCTGGGCGAGCGTGGCGGCGGTCGGCGTCAGCGTCGTCGCGGGCACCCCGGTGGGGCCGTCGCGCCTGACGACCGCGCTGACCGCTGGTGGCAAGGACGCGCTGTCGGTGTTGTCGACGACGGCTGTCGCCGGAGCGATCGTCGGTGTGGTGACTCTTACGGGCTTTGGGCTCAAGGCGGCGGGTCTCATCGTGGCCCTTGCCGGCGGGTCGCTGCCGCTGACGGTGGTATTCGGCGCCGTGGCGGTGTGGATTCTTGGACTGGCAGTCCCGGTGACCGCGTCGTACATCATCGCGGCCGTCATGGTGGTGCCGGCGTTGACCGCCGTGGGCGTGGCCCCGATCGCGGCGCACATGTTCGTGTTCTATTACGCCGTGTTGTCCGAGGTGAGTCCGCCAACCGCCCTGGCGCCGTTTGCCGCCGCTGCGCTCACTGGCGGTCAGCCGTTTCGCACGATGATGCTCACGTGGAAGTACTCGTTGCCGGCGTTTCTCGTGCCGATCGCGTTCACGCTGGAGCCTCGAGGCATGGGGATGCTGCTGCAGGGGCCGTGGGTCGACGTCGTGGTGGGATCGGTGACGGCGCTGGCCGGGGTCGCGGCACTGGCGATCTCGATGACCGGCGCGTATGGATTGCTCGTCAGGCCCTGGCTGAGACTGGCGCTCGGGTTGGGCGGCCTGCTCCTGGTGCATCCGGGGCCGTGGGCGGACGCCGGTGGGACGATGCTGGTAGGCGTGGTGGCCGTCAGCTGGCGTGTTATCTTTAGCCCGTCTCGGAGGACGCATACATGAAGACACTCAGACAACACTGGATCTTGACAGTCCTGGCGGCGGCCATCGCCCTCGGTTCGACCCTCGTCGTTCAGGCCGTCCCGTCCGATGCTCAGGCCGGGGCAGCCCGGGTGGCACCGCAGACCCTGGCGTCGGTCACGACGCCGAAGGCGGAACTGGGCAACAACCTCGGTGATGATTACTATCTCGCCAACTACACCCAGTTGATGGCGTACTGGCGGAAGCTGGAGAAGGAATCGCCGCGCCTGAAGGTGGTGGAAATCGGAAAGACCGCCGAGGGGCGGCCGCATCTGATGACGATCATCACGTCACCGGAAAATCATCGGCTTCTGGATCGATATCAGGAGATTGCCGCGCGTCTGGCGACGGCCGAAGGCTTGACGGACGAGCAGGCACGCGCATTGGCCAAGGAAGGCAAGGCGGTGGTCTGGATTGACGGCGGGCTGCATGCGACTGAGGTGCTTGGCGCCCAGCAGTTGATGGAAACGGTGTATCAGCTGGCCAGCCGGACCGACGAGGAGACCCTTCGAATCCTCAACGACGTCATCATCCTCGCGGTGCACGCAAACCCGGACGGCATGGAACTGGTTTCCAACTGGTACATGCGGAACCCCGTGCCGGAACAGCGGTCCTCCGGCGGGATTCCCGTGCTCTATCAGAAGTATGCCGGGCACGACAACAACCGCGATTTCTACATGTCGAACCTCGACGAGTCGACGAACATGAACCGCGTGGCGTACAAGGAGTGGTTTCCGCAGATCATGTACAACCACCACCAGACCGGCCCGGCCGGGACGGTGATGTTCGCGCCGCCTTTCCGCGATCCCTTCAACTACAACTTCCACCCGCTCATCCCGGCCGGCATCGACCTGGTGGGCTCAGCGATGGCGACCCGCTTCCTGGCCGAAGGGAAGCCGGGCGTGACGTCGCGGCAGGGCGCCTCCTACTCGACCTGGTGGAATGGCGGATTGCGCACGACCGGGTACTTTCACAACATGATCGGGATTCTGACCGAGACGATCGGGAATCCCACGCCGACGAGCGTCTCCTTCAACGCCGGCAAGCTGCTGCCCAATTCCAGTCTGTGGTCGCCCATCGCGCCTCAGGAGTGGCATTTCCGGCAGTCCATTGAGTATTCACTGACTGCCAACTACGCGATTCTGGACCTGGCGTCGCGTTTCCGCGAGACGTTCCTCTACAACATCTACCAGATGGGGCGCGACAACATCGCCCGCGGCAATACGGATTCGTGGACGATGACGCCGCGCCGTGTTGAGGCCATTCAGGCGCAAATCGCTGAGGCCGGCGGCGGCCGCGGCGGCGGTGGCGGGCGCGCCGCCGGGGCCGGTGGGCGTGCCGGTGGAGCACCCAATCCGTATTGGGAAGAACTGCACGCGCCGGAGTATCGCGATCCGCGCGGGTTCATCATGAGCGCTGATCAGCCGGACTTCGGGACCGCGACCCGGTTCATGAACGCGCTGATCAAGAACGGCGTCACGGTACACCGGGCGACCGCGCCGTTCACGGTCAGTGGCAAGCAGTATCCGGCGAATTCCTACGTGGTCAAGGCGGCGCAGGCGTTTTCACCGCACGTGATGGACATGTTCGAGCCGCAGGACCATCCGGATGACTTCCCGTATCCGGGGGGACCGCCCAACCGGCCCTATGACAACGCCGGCTATACGCTGGCCATGCAGATGGGCGTGCAGTTCGATCGAATCCTGGACGGGTTCGACGGGCCTTTCGAGAAGATCACGGACTTTGCCAGGACGCCGGCCGGACGCGTCATCGGTGGACAAGCGGCCGTGGGCTACTACTTCACGCACAAGGCCAACGACAGCTACATCGCGGTCAATCGCCTCACGAAGGCCGGAGAAACCGTGTCATGGCTGGCCGATGGCCCGATGGGCGCCGGGACCTTCTACGTTGCGGCACAAGCCTCGACCCGCGCCACGCTGGAGAAGCTGGCGATGGATCTTGGCCTGACGTTCCAGGCGGCGACGTCGGCGCCGACAGGGAGGATGACGGTGCTCCGCGCCTCCCGCATCGGTCTCTACGATCAGTACGGCGGTCAGATGCCCTCCGGTTGGGCCCGACTCATTT
>JAHEFO010000246.1 GCA_024640135.1 Acidobacteriota bacterium | reverse complement strand
GCCGCCCGCAGATCCGCTTCCACGACCCCGCTTGTCGGATTGAGTTCGTAGGCCAACTGCAGTTCCGTCACCGCGTCGTCATACCGTCCCTGGGAGAACACGCGACGGCCGCGACCCAGGTGGGCTTCGGAGGCGCGGAGTTTGGACCTGTCCAGTCCCAGGCGTGCCTCGCGATTGTCGGGGTCCGCCCGGACGAGCCGGGCGTAGTGCGCCACGGCGAGGTCGTAGTCCTGCCCCTGCTCGGCGGCACGCGCCTGCTTCAGGCTGGGGCCGGTAGACGCGCATGCGCCAATGGTGGATAGCGCGGCGAGAGCGAGCAGCGCGACAAGAGGCCTAGTGTGGCGCACGACCGCTTTGGATGACATTGGTGCCTCGCGGGAACTTGAAATTGAAGTCGCTGTCTTTGAGACCGACGTTTTCTCGCAGATTGGTGAATCGGAACTTGAACGTGCCGCCCATATGGTCGGAACTGGTGAGACCGCGCAACTCCAGAGTCCTGCGGTCGACAAACAGCGTGAGGGTGGCAACGTCTTCCTGCCGTTTGACCGGAACCAGGTCCAGTTGCCATTCGCTGGCCGGTTGATCGTCGGCCATCGCGGCCCGGAAGTCCTTGACCAGGTCGCCACGGCCGGCCAGAAAGAGAATGGCCACCGACAGGTCGTCACCCTCCGGCATCGGTCCCACGGTGCCCGTGCGATCCGAATTGATGTAAGTGTAGACGTTGGTGCCATCGGCCACGAAGGACTTCTTTTGCGGAGGTCCGTAGGTCATCCACACGCGGCCCGGCTTCTTGACCTTCAACTCTCCGCTTTCGGTCGTGCGCAGCGTGCGCAGTACCGCACCCCGCACTTCATGGGTGAAATCCGCGCGGAAGTCGCGGATGGTGGCATACCGTTTCTGGAGGGACAGGGCGAGGCTGTCGGCCGTTGGCGCCTGACTGTGGACCGGTGCCGCCTCCAGCACCCCGAGTACAGCTGCCGCGGTCAGAAAGAGCCGAAGGGACCTGACCTGCATACGTACCTCCCATACTACACCCGGGCGATATACTGTCCGCGCTGGAGGGGCTGATGTCTCGTGATGAAGAGAGTGCGGTGCTGGCGTTCAAGAACGCGTGGCTGGGAGTGGTGACGTCTGCGGAAGCGGTGGCCGAAATGGCCCCTGCGGTGGGAGCCTTGCCGGAGGATACGCCAGTCGCGTCGCTGGACTATGACGGCTATCAGCGGGTGCTGGGGGCGCACGCCAACGCCGTCATGGCCGCCCGCGGACTGCTGGAAGACCTCGAACGCAAGACCGAGTCGGAGGAGTAGGGCGGCCCTGGGGACTCACGCGGGGAGCCTCACTTCGTTGATGGCCGGCAGTGTGTTGGGAACGGAAGGCGGGTGACGAAAGTTGGTGGACGGCACGAGGCTCGAACTCGTGACCTCTGCATTGCGAACGCAGCGCTCTCCCAGCTGAGCTAGCCGCCCCTGACTTGAATCCCCATTTTAGCGTGACTGCCGCCGGCTTGTCTGCCCCTTTCTGCCCGTGCGGTCGGCCCGGCGGAACTTTGCCGGGATTTCAGTCCAGGTGCGCTGGTCGTAGAATGCGACCGGCTTCACGCCAGGGTAGGTGCGCCGGAACGTGAAGTAGCGTCTCCTCAGGCGCTCAACCCGGGCATCCGAGGAGCGAATTGCCCGGTGCGGGATTTCAAACAGGAGTCGTTCCACCTTCCAGACATTGCCCGCGGACAGGCGCCAGTCGTACCGGCCCAGCACGTTGAGATCCACCATCCCGTACGCCTGAATACGGCCGGAGGTGTCAATGAACGGCTCAAAATACGTGAGCGTCATGTCGCGCAGCGATCGAAAGACCGGCTTTCGGCCGTAGAGCCCCGGGTCGCGCGACATGGCCACCGACCCCCAGCCGGTCATCGCCCGATAGACGAAGATCACGTGGTCGAGGCCGTCCTCTGATTCGATGCTCATGACCGTCGGCGGGTAACCATGTTGCTCGAGGATCACGGCTGCCGTCAGGGCCGCTTCCAGGCAATGCGCGGAACCCGTCGCGACGACGCTGCGGAATGTGCGCAGCATCGGGCCCCCCGGCGGCGGTTCAGTGTTGTACGTCAGGCGATTGAGATAGTGCTGGACGGCATCCGGCGTCGCCAGTCGATCGATGACCCGCCGCTCGGCCGGGGTGAATGCCGAGCGGGGCGGCGCACTACTTGAGGAGCGCACGCACGTCGGCGAGGACAGCGTCGGTCGTCCACTCGCTACCGGAATAGATCTTGACGACCCGCCCTTCGGCGTCCACCAGCGTCGTCCGCAGATTATGGACCACCTCCGTGGCCGAGGCGTCGCCGCGGATGACGCTGACCCCGAACTTCGCGGCCAGCCTGTCGGTCGTGATGCGGTCGCCGGTCAGCCACGTCCAGACGGCCGGATCGGTGTCGTGGGCGGCGGCGAACTCCGCGAGGACGGCTGGCGTGTCATGTTCCGGGTCAAACGACACGGAAACCAGTTGCAGCCGGCCGGCCAATCCTGCGTCGGCTGCGAGACTCCCCTGGATAGACGCAAAATTCCGGTTCATTGCGGGACAGAAGTTGGGCAGGGGACAGCGCGTGTAGATGAATGTCATCAGGTAAGGCGTGCCTCCCCAGTCCGACAGCGATCGCCGCCGATCCTGTTGATCGACCAACGCCGCGTCGGGCACGACGTCGCCCACCTGGAGGATCCCTTCGACCATCGCGAGCGTGTTGGTGTTGTCGGGGAGAGGCGCCGTGCCGACGTGAGTGATCGCCACGAGATTGCCGACCAGCGCGTTTACTTCGAGCGTGGCCGTGATGAGTTCCCCTGGTGTCCGGCCGGCCATCAGCGACTTCGTAGCCACCGGGAAGCTCATGGTCATTCCCGGCATGTATCCAACGATGTCCTCGTGTTTGATCGCCAACTCCTGGCGGTCCGCATACACCGCGAGGACCTGCCCGGTCAGTTCGTACTGCTGGGGAGGGGGAGACGCGGTGCACGCGGCGGTCAGCAGCAGCACGCCGGCACAGGCCGCGAGTGCCCGCGGCCACCCGAGTGCCGATTCACCGCTCATGCCTGCGGCGCCCCGACCAGCCAGCCATCCTTGAGCTCGATGACTCGTGAGCCATATTCGGCGTTCGTCTCCGAGTGGGTCACCTGGACGATTGTTGTGCCCGCTTCGTTCAACTTCCGGAACAGGTCCATGATTTCGCGGCCCTGGCTCGAGTGGAGGTTGCCCGTGGGCTCATCCGCCAGGATGACTTTGGGATTGGCGATGACCGCACGCGCCACCGCGACCAGTTGCTGCTGCCCGCCCGAAAGCTGATTGGGGTACAGATCCTTCTTGCCGACGATGGCGAAGCGATCGAGGATGTCGCAGACCATGCTGTCGCGCTCGGCTTTCCGGATGTCGCGGTAGGACAGGGGGACGTCCAGATTCTCGTAGACCGTCAGGTGGTCCAGCAGGTGGTAGCTCTGAAAGACGAATCCGACCCACTTCTTGTGCAGGGCGGCGCGATCCTTTGGACTCAGCCGATGCACGGGCTGACCGCCAAAGTAGTACTCGCCGGTCCAGGCGCTGTCGTGCATGCCGAGAATATGGAGCAGCGTCGACTTTCCGGCGCCCGATGGCCCCATGATCGACACGAACTCGCCTTCCTTGATGTCCAGCGTGATCCGCCGCAGGACCCACGAGCGCGACGTCCCCTGGGCATAGGATTTTTCCAGTTGATGGAGCGAAATCAGGACATCCGAGGGGGTCAGCAGTTCATCGACAGGAGCCGCCGGTTGTGGAGAGCGGGAGAAAAACGCCATCCCCGATTCTACCTAGGAATGCTCGCCCGTGTGCGGTCAGTTCGGAAGGAAAGGCTGCTGGGCGACATTCACCGATGCTCAGACGCTGCTGACCGAAACACGGCACCGCCGGCTGGGAGACGCCCGTAATCTTGTTGCGTGAGCACAGAGCGAATTCTGGTGGGCCTCGGACTGGTTGGGGCGCTGGCGGCGGTAGCCGCGGCAAACATCTGGTGGGTTCTTGTGAGTGGAGGCCTGTGGTGAGAAATAAAGACCTGTTTTCCGGCGCGGTTCTGGTGGCGGTCGGCCTTCTGTTCCTGGCGTCGAATCTGGGGACCCTGCCCGAGATCAATGTCGCCAGACTGTGGCCCTTGATTCTCGTGGCGATCGGAGCAGGCAAGCTGCTTTCCCCTGGCGAGGACGGACGCTGGGGCGGTGTGACCCTCCTCCTGATCGCCGGCATCTTTCTGGCGCACAATTACCGGGTGATGGTCCTGCATGACTCGTGGCCGCTGTTTGTCGTGATCGCCGGCCTGTCCATCCTGGCCAGATCCGTCAGGGGCGTCACGAAGGGAGCCAAGCCATGACCCTTCCACCGCGATCCGCGTTCCGCGTGACGCCCCAGGTCATCCTCGGCCTGTTGATCGTCGGATTCGGCCTGATTCTGACGGCCGAGAATCTCGGAATTGCCGATGCCGGTCATGTGTTTCGGTACTGGCCGCTGGTGTTCGTGGCGTTCGGCCTGGCCAAGATGCTCCAGAGCGCCACCATGTCCGGACGCATCGCTGGTGGAATTTTTCTCGTGTTTGGCGGCTGGATGACCGCCGAGGAGTTGCTCGGCGTACGACTGGACCTGGACCGGTGGTGGCCCTTGTTCCTGGTGGCGTTTGGCGGGTTGATTCTCTATCGAGGTGTCTGGCATGGCCACGCCGCGGGTCCCTTGAGTGACCGCGGCACCTCCGGCAGCACCATTTCCGAGGTGGCGATTTGGGCGGGCAAGAAGAGTCGGAACACGTCCCCGGCGTTCCGGCGTGCCGACCTGACCGCGATCATGGGCGGTGTGGAACTGGATTTGAGGGGCGCCTCCACCGGCGGGCAGGAAGCGATTATCGACGTCTTCGCCTGGTGGGGCGGCATCGAGATCACCGTGCCGCCGGACTGGGCCGTCTCCAATCGAGTGGTGGCGTTCATGGGTGGCGCCTCAGACGAGAGTGGTGGCACGCAGGACTCTCAGCACCACCTTCTCGTGCGAGGCTTTGTCGTGATGGGCGGCATCGAGATCAAGACCAAGTGAGTTGATGCCATCCATCCTTGGTGACAGACGACGTTTTCAGCTTCACGTCATTGCCTGGGGCCTGGTCGGCACCCTGCTGGCGTTACTCGCGCACAACGCGTTTGGCGTGACCTGGTCGCAGGCGCTGGCGTTCGGCGTGCCGCTGGGCTTGCTGGCAGCGCCCCTGTCCCTGTCCGCCTTGTTCCTGGCCCGCGCGATGCCGCTGACGCGCACGGCGTTCTGGCAGGTGGGTGTGAGCGCGGTGGTCGCGTCGGTGATCGCGGCATCCGTCTGGGCCAGCGTCGGGCGCTGGTGGTGGCGCGCTCTCAGCCGGATGGGTGTGCCCGGCGATGTGGCGTCGTCTCCTTCGTTCGTCAGCTTGCTGCTTGGCTTCGGCGCGCTGGCGTACCTGTTGTCGGTGACCGTGCACTACGCGCTGCAGGCGATGGAAGAGTCGGCGGCGCTGGCGCACCGCGAGTTGCAGTCACAAATCGGCGCGCGGGAGGCGGAACTGCGAGCCCTCCGCGCACAGGTCGATCCTCATTTCCTGTTCAACAGTCTCAACGCCGTGTCCGGTCTCATCGGTCACGACCCGGAGCGGGCGCGGGAAATGGTTCAGCGGCTGGCAGACTTCCTGCGGAGCAGCCTGACCTTGGGCGCAGTGCCGAGAATCACGCTGGCTCAGGAGCTGGCGTTGGTGTCGAGTTATCTGGAAATCGAACGGGTCCGATTCGGGGACCGCCTTCGTGTGCGTATCGACATGGAGGAAGGGATCGAGGAGGTGCAGACGCCGCCGCTGCTCTTGCAGCCGCTGGCGGAGAACGCGGTCAGGCACGGGATCGCGACGTGCCTGGAGGGTGGCACGGTGGAGATCGACGTGCGGCAGCGGGGCGGCCTGGTGTGGCTCACGGTGACCAACCCGAGGGACCCGGACGGCGGGCGGCGGGGCACCGGGTTCGGCCTTGATATCGTTCGCCGGAGGCTCAGCGGGGCATTTGGCACACAGGCCGCGCTGGCCGTTGAGCCCTCGCCGGCGTCGTATCGGGTGTCGATCACCTGGCCGTCGGGGGAATTCGGGAAACAGGGCACGACATGAGCGAATCAATGCAGTCACTGCGAGTGATCATCGTGGATGACGAGGAACCGGCGCGGCTCGCGATCCGCCAGCACCTCGAGGCGATTGGCGGCATGGAGATCGTCGGCGAGTGCCGCAACGGGTTCGAGGCCATCAAGGCCGTGGCGGAGCAC
>JAHEFO010000245.1 GCA_024640135.1 Acidobacteriota bacterium | reverse complement strand
GCAGTTGACGGCAAAGAACGGACGATCCGACCGCGGACTCTGATAGTGCAGCGCCTTCGCGACCAGGTCCTTGCCGGTGCCGCTCTCGCCCGTCAACAGGACCGTGCTGGCGCCGCTCGACGCCAGCTTGTGCAGCATCTTCACGCTGTCGACGATGGCCGGAGAGTCGCCGACAATGGTCGTGTCGGCCGGGTGGCGATCGACCGCCCGCAACCGCTCCACCTCCGCGCGCAAGTGGCGGGCCTCCAGGCCGAACCGCAGGGTGACGCCGAGCGCGTCGAAGTCGAGCGGCTTCGCGAGATAGTCGAAGACGCCCAGCTTGAATGCGGCCACCGCCTCCTGGACGCCGCCATGGGCCGTCACCATGATCACGACGGCATGCGGTTCGACGGCGCGGATTTGCCGCAACACGTCGACACCGGTCTGATCGGGCAGTTGCAGGTCGAGCAGAACCAGATCGGGCAGATGACTCGTAAACGCGTCCAGGCCGGCCTGGCCGTCCGCGGCCTCGATCACTTCGTAGTCCCAGGCCGTCAGGCGCTTCTTCATCGCCCACCGCTGGAGCTGGTCGTCATCAACGACGAGGATGCGGTCCCTGGCCATCTGGTTACGCTCCGGTTTCCGCCACGGGCAGCGTGAATGTGAAACAGGCGCCGGGCTCATTCGGGTTTTCAAGCCAGAGCCGGCCTCCCTGGAGTTCGATCAGCCGGCGGCTCGTGGCCAGCCCCAGGCCGGTGCCGCGTGGTTTTGTCGTCATGAACGGCCGGAAGATCGTCTCGGCCTTATCGGCGGGAACACCGGGCCCGGTATCCCGGACGCTGCATGAGGTCTGCCCATCGCGAGCACCCGCCGACAGCACCACGGTGGCATGGCCGGCACCCTCCGACGCCTGCAGCGCATTGATGAGCAGATTGACGATCACCTGCCGCACCATGTCCGCGTCGGCCAGCGCGTAGTGCGGTTCGGACGAGCCCTGTACCTCCAGATTCGCGCCCTGGGCCGTCGCCCTCGGTCCTGTCAGCAGGACGGCCTCATCGATCAGGGCCCGCAGGTCCACCCGGGTCAGCACCGGCGCCTTGGGCCTGGCGAAATTGAGCAACTGCCGGACGACGCCGTCGACACGGGCGAGTTCTTCAGACACGTGGCCCAGAATACGGCGGGGTTCCTCCGCGGTTTCCTCGCCGGCCAGGACATCGATGGCGGCTTTGGCCCCGGACAACGGGTTGCGAATTTCGTGAGCGAGGCTCGCCGCCATTTCCCCGATGGACGCCAGCTGCTCCACCCGGGTCAGATGGCTTCGCTGGGCGTCTTCCTCGATCTGGCGCGCCCGGCGCAGCCGGTCGGCCATGTCGTTGAAACCAGTGACGAGGCTGTCGATCTCGGCCGTGCGTGCCGGCGCGGCTGTGACGTCCAGATTGCCGTGCTGGAGCTGCTGCATGCTCGTGGCGAGGCCCCTGAGGGGGCGCACCACCACGTGGCCGAGAATCAGGGCGATGCCGATTCCGATGATCGCGAATTGCGCGACCGCCGCCGCCGTGGCGATGGCTCCCCAGATCCGCATCCCCTCGCTCTGACGCGACAGACTGATATCCACGTCCACGAAGCCCAGCACACTCTGGTCGCGTGCGTGGCACTGGGCACAGCGTGATTCCTTGAAGATCGGCCTGGCTGCGTGAAGCACATCGGACTGTCCCACCAGGATCTGCCAGCTGTCCTCCTGGCTCAGCGGAGCGGGGAGGCCCGGCACGTGGGTGGGCATCATCTGCCCAACTTCCGACTGGTTCGAGGCATAGAGCACCTCGCCGGACGACGACAGGATGCGGGCCGCATCCATGTCGGGGCTGCCGTCGAAGGGCTCGAGCGCCTTCTGCAGGTGGGCCCCGTGATCCGTCGAGGTCACGAGCATGGCCTCTTCGACTCTGCGCCCGACCTCCGCGAGTCCGTACTTGGCGCGCTCCACGGCGACAGACCTGACGCCTTCGCCCATCGCTTGCATCGCGAAAAACGACACGGCGCCCATCGATGCCAGCACCAACGCAATGATGGGAATCACGACTTTGAGGAAGAGGCTGCGAACGCGCAGAGACGCCATCAGTCCCCATCATGTCATCCCATCGCGCCGGAGACTAGAACCCATCTCATGAGCGAACCCGAGCGAGACAATCAGGCAGATGAATCCCGTCAGGCCAACCACCGCCGGAAGGTATCCCAGCCACACGCCAGGAGGAGTTTTTCTGCTGGACAGCCACTCGGGACCCGGATTGCGGCACAATGGCGCAGTTGACTTTTCTCCCTGGAGGTCCTGATGAATCGACGAGAGTTTCTTGGTGCAGCGGCCATTGGTGCCGGCGCGGCGGCGGCCGGATGCGTTGGCGGAACACCCGCGGCCGGTGATTCGACCGCATCATCCGACCTGCCGGAGGCCATTCGCGCGCTCACGCCCATGACCGATGGCATCGTGCCGATTGCCGACGATGAGCGTCGCGCCCGGATCGAGAAGGCCCAGAAGTTGATGGCCGAGCAGAAGATCGACGCCATCTTCATGGAGGGTACCGCCAGCAGCTTCTACTTCGCCAACATGCGCTGGGGCCAGAGCGAGCGCACGTTTGGCGTGGTCATCCCCGCCAGGGGCGAACTGGCGTACGTCTGCCCCCAGTTCGAAGAGGACCGCGCGCGCGAGTTGATCACGTTCGGCGACGAAGTCCGCACGTGGGAGGAACACGAAAGCCCCTTCGCGCTCATCGCCGGCATCGTGCAGGACCGCGGCGTCCAGCATCACCGCATCGGCATGGAAGAGCGGGTCCGCTTCTTCATCGCGGACGGCGTCCGCAAGGCCGCGGCGGGATTCGAGGTGGTGGATGCGACGCCGGTGACCGCCGGATGCCGCATCTACAAGTCCAAGGCCGAAATCGCGCTGATGCAGCGCGCGAACGACGCCACCATCGCCGCCTACCAGGCCGCCTTCACCACAATGCGGGAAGGGATGACGCAGGGAGAGCTGTCAGCGAACATCGCCGCGGCGTTTCGCGCGCTCGGGTTCGACGGCGGCGCCAGTGTTCAGGTGGGCGAGTGGTCCGCGTTGCCGCACGGCAGCATCACGCCACAGAAGATCACCGAGGGCGGCATCGTGATGGTGGACGGCGGCACGGGCTGTGAGGGTTACCGGTCGGACATCACGCGGACGACGGTGTTCGGCACGCCGACGCCACGGCAAATCGAAGTGTGGAACAAGGAACTGGAGGCCCAGAATGCCGCCTTCGCGGCGATGACACTGGGTGAGCCCTGTGAAAGTGTCGATGCCGCCGCGCGCGCGGTCATCGTCGCCGCCGGCTTCGGCCCAGACTACAAGGTGCCCGGACTCCCCCATCGCACCGGCCACGGCATCGGCCTCGAGGGCCACGAGTGGACGAACTTCACCAGGGGGAACATGACGCCGATGGCGCCCGGCATGTGCTTCAGCGACGAGCCGATGATTGCCATTCCCGGCGAGTTCGGCATTCGACTGGAAGACTGTGTGTACTTCGACGAGGAGGGGGCGCACTTCTTTACGAAGCAGAGCGTGGCGATCGATCAGCCGTTCGGATAGACAAACGAGCGGTCCGTAGGTCCGTGGGTCCGTAGGACCTGCGGACTTACGGATCAGTCGTCACACCGGCCGTATGGCTTCACTTGCCGCCGGCGAACGTCTGCTTCAGTGCTTCAACCCAGTTGAGCACCACACGCAGTTCATTCGCCTCTGTGTTGCCTTCTGCCGGAACGACATTGATCATCCGACCACTGGGCGTGACAAAGCTACCCAGGCGGCCCAGATTCTCCGCGGCCTCCCCCGCAATCTGCACGGCCTGCCCCAGCGTGCCGTCCGGCGCGACCGCAACGCGCCATGCGCCACCGGCCTGCCAAAAGAACAGTGTGCGTCCGTCGGCGGACCAGACCGGGGCCGAACCATTGTCGGTGCTCACCTGTATCTTCCTGTCGTTGACATCTGGGAAGGAACGAATGAACACATCGGGAACCCCTCCCAGACGGGACACGTACGCCAGCCAGCGGCCATCGGAAGACATCACACCCCCGCCGACGGCCCGCCCGCCTTCAGCTACCAGCAGCTTCAGTTCCGGCTTGCTGTCCAGACTGAGGGTCTGGATGACGCGGTCCGCCCGGTCACCGGCGCTGACCAGCAGCGATTTCCCGTCCGGCGTGGCCCCCGTCGGGAAGAGGTTTCCCTCCTCCTCGAAGACCAGTTGGGGCGTGCCGATACCGTCGGCCGACGCCCGATAAATGCCGCGCGCGGCCCCGTAGTACACGAACTTCTCGTCGGAACTCCACACGGGGTACCCGGCCAGCTCGCCGCGAGGACTCACCTGCATCAGCGCGCCGCGGGCGAGATCCTGCACCCAGACGGCGGGGTTGCCGTCGTCGTTGATCGTCACGACCGCACGGGTCTCCGTCGTTGACACCCTGACATCGACGTAGGAGTGCGGCTGGCCCGGAATCGGTGTCACGACGCCCCGGTCCACCCACGCCAGGCGCTGTTCGTTCCGCGAGGCACCGGCGATGTAGGCCAGCGTGCCGTTGTCCGACGCGTCGAAGGACGCGGCACCCGACGTTGGCTTGACGGCCACGTCCCCGACGACGCGGACAGCCTGACCGCGAAGTTCGCAGGCGACCGGATCGAACGGCGCCGCAAACAGTCCTTGGGAATTTACGTACAAGAGGTATCCCGGCGCCAGGTACTTCGGGTAGGAACCACCGGGCAGCAGCACGCGCCACTGCCGTGTGGCCATGTCCAGCACGGCCAGATCGGTCGAGTCCGCCACTCCGCCTTCCTGGGCGCGCCGCACGATCGTGAACACGACATGTTTACCATCAGGCATGACCGCCGGCCAGCGGTGACCGATCTCGCCGTCCGCGCTGGCCGGTGTCGTCAAATCCTCGATCGCGCCACCGGCGGCCGGCACACGCCGCAGGCCTGTGTTGTTGCCGTTGGTGGCAAAGACAATTGTGTCGTCCCGGCCCCACGACGCACCACGCAACAGGTTCTGCAGCGGCACGATTTCGAACGGCTGGCCACCCGAAGCCGGCACCTTCATCAATCGTCCGCCGCCTCCAGCAGCACCGGTGTAGTAGCCGATCCACTCGTCGTCGGGGGAGAAGAACGGCGACCGCGGCCGTGGACCGAGATCCGCGAGAGCGGTATCTCCGAAACCGCCGAGGTTCCTGAGCACGAGGGTGCTGCCGGCGTCGCCATAGCTGTACGCGATCTGGCGCCCGTCATGTGAGATCGCCAGTTCGGGCTGGTTGACGTTGAGCCGGATGGCCTCACCAAGAAACGGCGTCAACGCGAAGGAGGATGGCAGCGGAGAGGCCGACGGAGTCAGGTACGACCGCACGAGCGGAATGAGCGTCAGCAACCAGAGACCCGCGACAACCGCGAGGGCGATCCCAAGCGCCCGCTGACGGCGTGGCGGTGCGACGGACGCAGTCACGGACACCGGTTCGTCGTCGCCCTCGTCGAGTTCCAGTCGCGCATCGCCAATGGCGCTCAGGCGTTTGCGCGGATCCTTCTCCAGGCAGCGGCGCAGCAACCGGCGAATCGGCGCCGGCAGATCCGCCGGCAGCGCGCTCCACTCGACACTGTGATGCAGCACCGACGCAAGCACTTCGACAATGGAGGCCTCTTCGTCGGCGGCCGAAGCGCCGCGCGATCCTGGGACTCTGGACGGGTCGAAGGCGCGCTGGCCAGTCAGCATCTCGTAGAGGACGACGCCGAACGCCCAGATGTCGGCGCGGCGATCGACGGGCCGGCCCTTGGCCTGCTCGGGCGCCATGTAGGCCGCCGTGCCGATGATCATCCCCATCTGCGTCATGGCCGGCGACATCATCGTGGGACTCTCGGCGTTTCGGAGAGCCGGGTCTTCAGACCCGGCGGACTGAAGCCCCGGGCCTCCGACGGACGCATCCATCGCCTTGGCCAAGCCGAAGTCGAGCACCTTGACGGTGCCGTCCGCGCGGACCTTGATGTTGGCGGGTTTGAGGTCGCGGTGAATGATGCCCGCTTCGTGCGCGGCTTCGAGGGCGTCAGCGATCTGGCGCGCGATGGGCAGGGCGTCGTCAATTGGGATTCCCTGATGGAGACCCGGACCTTGAGGTCCGGGGGTACCCCGGGCCTGAAGGCCCGGGGCTCCGAAGATCATTGCGGACAGGTCCTCGCCCTCGACCAGTTCCATCACCAGCGCGTGCGGGGCCGCTTGGCCTGAGCCTGTCGAAGGCGAGTCCTCGAAGCCGTAGATGGCGGCAATGTTCGGGTGATTGAGCGAGGCCAG
>JAHEFO010000035.1 GCA_024640135.1 Acidobacteriota bacterium | reverse complement strand
AGGGGTTGGTATCCTGCACAACACCGGGGAAGTTAGCCGGCCGGTTGACTGTGACGACTGCGACGCGTGAACGAGCGTCGAAGTGTTCGTGCAACGCATCGACAATATCGGCGCTGTGCTGCCTCAACCCAGGCCCGAATTGGTTGTCCTCGAGACCGAGAAAGAACGCCATGTCCTGCATATTGTTCAGGACGAACACGAGATCAACGATGGGTTTCCCTCCAACTATGGTCTCCACCTGACCGAATACCCATGGTTCGCCCGGAGTCACGAAAGACTCGACGAACGCAGATAACTTGGTCGTACCGTTTCTTATTCCTGTGACATCAGCGTGCTGAAGCCCCGTCGCATCGACGAAGGTTTCCGTCACTGCTGCAATAGGACCTTCTGGAGGGAATGGGGTGACCGTCCACGTGAGATCGCCCTCACAAGTTCCGTTCGAACACTTGATGACGGCTTTGACATCTTTGGTCTCATCGACCTCCACCTCAATCGGATCCGGCTCGAACTGGACGAAGGTGACGGACGGATCAAGGGCATGGTCGCAGATCTCATTCAAGGGGCGACTTCTTACACCAGACTCTTCCAACGGAAGAGTCTGGATCAGCTGCTCCAGAGATATGAGATCGTGGAGGAAATCCGCCTTCACGCCGATGAGGTTCGATGCCGCACATGCAGATTCCAATTGAGAGCGCAGGGCTTCGACTCGTTCAGCCAAGGGACGGCATGCCTCGGTCCGGCCAATCATGGAGACCTGCGCACAACCTCTGATTAGACCCGGCGGTATCATGGGGGTCTGATCGACCGCATGAGGTGCTAAGGCGTAGAGAAGGAGAAAGATTACGGTGAGTAGCCCGAAGCGCTTCATATCGCTTGCCCCCGGAATGGTAGCGTGCCGCTCGGATTGACTCCGGGTGCGAGGGCCGATGGTGCCCGACCGGATGGTGCCGTGGCCAGAAGCAGAACGAAGGCCCCGGTGAAAGAGGCGAATAAGGCGACCCGAGACGATGATGCCATGAGGACCTCCAAACAGTAGGCTCAGACGATGCCGCTAGGCCGGTCCGGTGCCTTGCCGAACCGTGTAGGCCTGCGTCAGCGACCGACAATGGTGATGACGTCCGCCCCGTTGATCCGTGTGCCGCCGAGCGCTGAGGCGCGCAGGAATCCCTGGACATCGCCGGCGCCGAACCCCGTCCTTTGGGTGAAGAAGCGGCAGACCAGATCCGGGAGGCCGTCTCTGTTCACGTCCACTCCGCCGCGCGCACAGCCCGCCAGGCTCTGCTCCTCGCCCGTGCGCCCGAACGTCAACGACGGCACCATGATTTGGCCCGGGGCATCGAGTTGCGCCGACGACAGAATGGCCACCGGAATCGTCCCCTGGCTGCGCGGGTTGACCGGATTCCTCGAGCTGCCCGGCAGGATATCGATATCGACGGCGATTGCCTTCCGCTCCGCGACGACGAACGGCGAGAGCGAGGACACCTGCCCGCACATGGCGGCTGGGGCGAACGGCGAAAGCGGAAGCTGTTCAGCTCCGTTGTCGGCGGCGATCCCCAGGTAGCGCACCGTGCCGTCGAAGAACTCCCGTGGCAGCGGGACGCCCGACCCCAGAGAAGTCCGGTAGTCGCCGGCGATCACCGGCTCGGTGACGAAGTCCTCCCACAGCGCGTTCCTCAGACCGGGATCATCATAGACGACGAAATGAACCATGACGTCGCCCTCGAGCGGATGTCCCTCGGCGTCCACGAGCGTCGCCTCGTAGGGGACGAGCGGTGTGAGGTCGATCCAGGCCCCGTCTTCGTAGTGGAGCAGGTAAAGGTTGTCAGGATTGCTGTACGACTCCGGGCTGGTCGACAGGCACACCGTCACTGCACCGGTGAAGACCGCCGTCGTGCTGACATCGAGGTAGGCCGGCGCATCCCCGGCGTTGAACCCCTCCGGCAATGGCGGAGCCTCGTTGCTGTACGTGGCGCTGGCCGTGCCCGCAACCGTGACCTCGTCGAAAACCACGGTCACTTCGACGGTATCGAAGGCGAAGCCGAGAGAGCCGTCGGCGCCCGCTTGGACGCTCGCAGATACCAGCGGCTTACGGGTTTGCGCAGGAAGGAAGGGGAAGGAGACGTCCACGTACCGAGTTCCCCCGTCGAAGATCTCGGGTGGTAAGGGTCTGTCAAAGCCCAGAACGGTGCTGACGACACCGTCCGCGACGATGAGATTCTGCACTTCACTCCACAACGGGATGCCGCCGGTTTCCGCGTCCCAGATGCTAATCGTGGTTTCGAAGATCCCATCGACCGGTGTGCCGTCCGCATTGGTGACGTAGAACTGAAGGACGATCTCCTGGTTGCTCTGGGGCAACGCGCGCGCAGCCGTGTGCGTGGCCAGCGCAGCAACGATCGCGATGGCTGCGGCCACAGGGGCGGACACGGTAGCTCGAGACAGCAACACCATAAGGACATCCAGACAGTAGGCAGGGAGTAGACTCTGAGGCTTTCTGGTGCGACTAGGGCCTGTACTTTCGCACCGGCCACATTCGCCATTCGTGTACCAAGTCGTCCTTGTAGTACCAAAAGTCGAGTCCAGAAATCAGTGAAATCAACGCCGCCAGCGAAGGCGCAACGTCAGATGAGTCACTCGCCCAAAAGCTGTCGACACCTCTGAAGGGAGCAGGAAACGATGACACCGCGTTGCTGGCATCAATGCAGCGCGTTCCGGAGTCGTCAGCGAGGAGGAAGCCCGTACAGATCTGCTGGGCTCTATCGATGGTGGCTCGCCATTCTGCCAGCGTCGGCAATCGCCAATCACCCGGTTGTGACCCGTCGGTCAGGCCACACTGCCCTTCCCTCAAGCCCCGCGCTACCAAGTGCGCGCTCGCCCAGTCCAGGGGTCCGAAACAGTCCCACTGACGCAGCCAGATCAGTCCGGTCGCGGTGTCCGTCACCGTCCCGTTGCCACAATTGACGTAGCGGTTCACAAGATCGACGCAGGGGGGGGCCGCCGTGAAACCTGGTCCGGGTGGTCCCTGGATACCTTGCGCTCCCTGAATGCCCTGCGGGCCGACACCCCCCCGAGGGCCGGCGTCTCCCTTGGGCCCGACCTGATTCCACATCATGAACACTTCCTTCGTGCTGCACTCAGCCGGGCCGCCGACCTTGCGCATCGCACCCGCTTTCGACGTGTCGGCACACGCCATCAGCAGATCCGTCTCCGATGTCTCCCCGTAAGTGACTTGCGTCGGGATGGCTTCCATGCGGCCGATGCCCGGATCGTGCGGAATGATGGGCGGAGCCGCGGTCGTGTTCGTCTGGTCCAGAATGTCGATGATCAGGAGTCCGGGATCGACGACGCCTCCGCCGAACAGGTGATTGTGAGGCACGGCCGCCGTCGTGTGACGGACCTGACCCCACATCCAGAACTGGGTCATCGCTGGATCGCCCGGTGGAAAGACATCACCCGAACCGCAGCAGAGCGACTGCCACGCCGGATCCAGGCTCAGGTCGGCGGCGAATACCTCCTTGCCGATCGTGATCGTCGCGTTCCCTGTGATCAGCGTCGAATTGCCGTAGCCGCTGTACTCGCCTTGAAGCCAGACCGTCATCTTCTGGCCCGCGTACTCGCCCGACGTGACGGTGACCGGGCCGGAGGACACTGCGGCGGCGACGATTGTGCTGGGAGCACGACCGGACGGGGTCGTCGTGGCTGTCAGCGTGAACGTGGCTGTCAGAGCCGCAAGAACCGTGACTCGGGGAATTGAAACCATGAGAACCTCCAGGCTGTAGGCTGAACGGAGACCACTACGCCCGCCCGGCGCCCTGCCGGGCCAGTGGCCGCGAGTCCTGCGCAAGAGTTGCGAACCCGTCGAGGCCGAGCGCTTCCAGGAACGGCGGGTCGTGGGCCTCGTCGCTCACATTGCGCTCGGCGATGCCGAGGCCCACGCCGACGACGCTGCGGAACGGACGGGCACCTGGTGTCATGTCGATGAGTTCCACGAAGGTGCGGACCACATCGTCAGGATCGGTAGGTACCGCGGGGTCGTTGAACATGCCCTCGAACGCCGCGCCCATGCCGGCGAACGTCTCGTGGGATGCAGCGGGATAGGTTTGAGCGCGCCCCTCTTCGTCCTGGGGCCTGGGGCTTTCGGGAAAGAGTTGCGTGGTGAACGGACCCGGCTCGACCACCACGACGTCGATTCCGGCGCAGGCGAGTTCCCGGCGCATGCCCAGCGAGTAGCCCTCCACGGCCCACTTGCTGGCGTGGTAGAGCCCGAAGAACGGCAGCGCCATCCGTCCCGCAATGGAACTCAGGTTGATGATGAGGCCGGAGCCCCGCTCCCTCATGGCAGGCAGGAACGCCCGGCACACCCGGTGGATGCCCAGCACGTTCACGTTCAACTGGTTGTGGAACTCCGCCGCGGTGAACGCCTCCGTGACGCCGGCGTACATCTGGCCGGCGTTGTTGATGATGACGTCAGGCCCCTTCGATTCGCGCAGGATCCGCGCAGAGGCCGCGGCGACAGACGCATCCGAGGTGACGTCGAGTTCGACGACCGTCAGGTTCCATCCTTGCGCGGCGGCCGACTGACGGAGCCCGTCCGCCGAGTCCCGGTTGTCCCGGCGGGTATTCCGCATCGTCGCCCACACCTGGTGGCCCTGGGCCGCCAGCGCTTCGGCCGCCAGGCGCCCGAAGCCGCTGCTGCATCCCGTGATCAAGACCGATCTCATGATGTTCCTCCCTCGCTGGCGGTCGTTTGCCTCGGACCGTCGCGCACATCACTGGAGCAACACCCGTGCCGGATGGCGTCGCGTGAGGTTGCCTTGCCGTAACTGACTTGTACTCAGTGTGTTGGGAGGGCCGGCGGAAGGCTGGCGTCAGAGAACCGCGCAATGCCGCGCGCGGCCACTCGCGCGGGACGCGCGAGTGGCCGCGCCCTGAGCGCTACTGGCCCTCGGGCATCGCCGGTGCTGGCGCCGTGTCCGAATTCCAGATATCCCGGATGTACAGCCACACGCCGTCGGTCCGATGGTGCACCGACATGTACTTGCCGGTATCGACCGGCTGGCCGGCCGCATCGACGACCGAGTACGTGCCGCTGAGCCAGGCCATGTCGCCGGAGATGCCCCATCCGTTCGCGCCGTTGTCCTTGAAGGTCAGGCCAGCCGCCTTCAGTTGTTCGGCCATGCCCGTGAAGTACTCGCGCACCGCGGCCCGGCCGTTGAGGGCCGGTGCCTTGTCGGGCATGACGAGCGCGTCCTCCGCGTACATGTTTGCCGCAGCCTCAGCATCGCCAGCGGCGATGTGGTCGAACACCGCGGTCGAGTCGGCCTTGAGCTTGGCCTCATCGGCGGCGGTTGGTTGTGCCGGTTCCGCCGGGGGCGCCGGGGGCGCCGGGGGCGCTGGCGCGCATGCATAGAGAATTCCGGCTCCAATCGCCACCACCAACAGTTTCTTCATCATGTGATCTACTCCTCTCTGTTCACTGAAACGGCCACAAAGCCGCTGTTTCTAGCCCGATTTCCTCGCCGAGATCCCGAGTTTCCTGAGGCGGTAGCGGAGCGTGGACTCGGGGACACCCAGAAGTGCTGCGGCGCCCTTGTCGCCCCTCACCACGCCGTTGCACTCTTCCAGCGCGCGCCGGATGTGGGCTCGCTCGTTCTCCTCCAGCGTCGGGAGGCTGTCCGGCTGGCTGCCGGTGGAAGCGAGCCCTTCGGACGACCACCGCGCCGATCGAATCTCGGTCGGCAGGTGCGCCGACTCGATGACGTCCTCAGGCACCGTCACGACGATGCGCTCCATGAGGTTCTGGATCTCGCGGACGTTGCCGGGCCAGTCGTAGGCCGACAGCAGGGAAAGCGCGGGGGCAGACACAGACATCCCGGGCCTGCCCATGCGGCGGCGGTACTGATCGAGGAAGTGCTGCACGAGCAGGGGGATGTCCTCGCGCCGCTGGCGGAGTGGAGGCAGGTGGAGGGGAATGACGTTGAGACGGTAGAAGAGGTCCTCGCGGAAGAGGCCGTCCCGTACGCGCTGTCTCAGGTCGCGATTGGTCGCGGCGACGATGCGCACCTGCACGCTGATGGTGTCGGTGCCGCCGACGCGCTGGAACTGACGCTCCTGCAGGACGCGAAGCAGCTTCACCTGGGCCTCGAGGCCGATCTCCCCCACTTCGTCCAGAAAGAGGGTGCCCGTGTGGGCGAGCTCGAACCTGCCGCGGCGTTGCGCGCTGGCCCCGGTGAAGGCGCCCTTTTCGTGGCCGAACAGCTCGCTCTCGAGCAGGCCGGCTGGGAGCGCCGAGCAGTGCACCGGGACGAAAGGCCCGTCGGAGACGGGACTGCGGAGGTGGATGGTCCGCGCCACCAGTTCCTTGCCGGTGCCGGTCTCTCCGCTGATGAGTACCGTGCTCGATGATCCGGCGATGCGAATCGCCGCCTCAAGCACTTCCTGCATCGATCCGCTCTGGCTCACGAAATGGTCCGCCACCGCCTGACCCAGCACGCGCTTGCTGTCACCCTTGCGAGCCAGGGCCGCGAGCTGTTCCTCCACCTGCGCCTCGAGCACGCGGTTCATTTCCCTCAGTTCCCGCTCCTGGGCACGGCTGCGCAGCAGGTTCCGGACACGGGCCAGCAGTTCGGCCGAGTCGAACGGCTTGGTGAGGTAGTCGTCGGCGCCGGCCTCGAGACCCTCCACACGCGCGTCGGTCCCGGCCCGCGCCGTGAGCATGACCACCGGCGTCGCGTGGAAGTCCGCGTCCTTTCTGATCTCCTTGAGGAGATCGCCGCCGCTCATACGCGGCATCATCTCGTCGACGATGATCAGGTTCGGTGCGTACCGGCGGATCTTGCCCAACCCGTCCTGCCCATCGCAGGCCAGGAAGACGTTGTAGTCGGGCCTGAGGAGATCGCGAATGTACCGGCGCAGATCCGCGTTGTCCTCCACGTAGAGGATCGACTCCTTGAGGGCATCGCGCGTCGCCTGCGCCTCCTCGTTGAGCGCATCCACGGTGGCTTCATGGTTCTCGGCCCCACCGAGGAAGTAGGCCCGGAATCCCGGGCCGAGTTCGGGCAGATCGTCCTCCGTGAATTCCACGACCGAGGCGGGATCCAGATGGCCCGTTCCCAGGGGGAGCTCCACCGTGAACGACGTCCCTTTCCCGACGTCGCTGCGCACGGTGGCCGAGCCGCCGTGGAGTTCGGCGATTTCCTTCACCCACGCAAGCCCGAGACCCGTTCCCGCAATCTCCAGTGACAGGGACGCTTCGCCCTGGCGGAAACGGTCGAACACGTGCGGAAGCTCCTCGGCCTTGATCCCGACGCCCGTGTCGGCGACGACAAGGCGCACGTGATCGCCGCGCAGCGCCGTGCCCACGGTGATGCGTCCCCGGGGTGTGAACTTGAGGGCGTTGGACAACAAGTTCGCCAGCAGTTCGTGAATCTTCTCGCGGTCCACCACCAGGTCACTCCTGCCCTTGAGCGCGGTGTCGAAGCTCGACCGCAGCTCGAGCCCCCGCTGTTCCGCCGCCGCCCGGAAGGGGCCGAGGCAGTCGTCGATGAACGCGTTCAGGTCAGGGAGCGGGGCGGCGCGCAGCGGCATCTGTCCGGCCTCCAGCTTCGCCACCTTGAGCAATTCGTGGATCAGGCCCAGCAGGCGCTGCTGGCTTCGCCGCATGATCTCGGCCTGCGCCCGGACAGCGTCCGGCACCGCGCCGAAGCGCCCGGCAAGAACGCCCTCGAGGGGCCCCAGGGTCAGGGTGATCGGCGTCCGGAGTTCGTGGGAGATGTTGGCGAAGAAGCGGGTCTTGAGGCGATCGGTCTCCTTCAGGACGCCGATCCGACGGAGCTCAACGAAGCGGGAGATGAGGCTCGAGATCGCCATGAACGTTTCCACGTCTCCCTGGTCCAGGGGCGGGTAGACGCTGCCGGCTTCCTTGACTCTGCCGCAGAGCAGGAGCGCGGTGAGCGCGTCTTCGACGACCACGGGCATGCACACGAAATAGGGCAGGCCCAGCGTCGTGTGGATCAGCTCGATGATGGTCGTGCGCTCGGCATTCTTGTTAGAGAGCAGAAATGCCTGGGAGCCGACACCCTCGGGCGGCCATTCGAGCTCCATCTGCCTGACGCGCTCTTCGAAGTCGTCGATGCGGCCGGCCTCGGAGAAGCCCTTCCACTGGGACGCCCGGAAGCGCCCCTCGCGCTCGGTGGGGATGAAGACGATGGTTCCGTCCATGCCGAGGGTCGTGTTCACCTCGTCGATGACGATGCGGAAGATCTTCGACAGGTCCTCTTCGGACGCGATGCTCTGCTGCAGCCGGGCCAGCAGGGTGAAGGCCTGGCGTCGTTGCCTGACCTCCTTCTTCAGCCCGGAGATTTCGTAGTCGAGCCGAAGCGAGTCCCCCGCCAGCTCGTCCAGGCGCCGCCGGTAATAGGCCAGCTCCTTCGCGGCGTCCGAGCGGTCCGCCCCGGACGCCGGCTCAGACACCGCGACGCTCCCGGATGTGGACGTCACTCACTGAATACACAGAGGACTCCCGTCCAATCGAGCGCCTGCTGCCGACCCATGACGGCGGCCAGTTCGACGCCGGAGTACAAGCCCAGGAGCGGCATGCGTGAGCCGATCACCTTCTGGACCTCGACGCCCTCCTCGCCCTCCGAGCCGCAGTAGGCACCGGCCCGGCCCAGGCAATCGATGTACAGCGCGAAGAACGGCGTGCGGTCGCCGACCTCCGCCAGGAGGTCATCCGCGCGCTGGTGGATGTAGTCGAAGTCGATGGCCCGACGCATGAGCTGGACCTCGGAGCCCTCGACCAAATCGGGCTCGAACATGACCAGGCCGCGGCGGTCGCGGTCCACCGACATGCACAGGCGGTTCGCGTACGCCTCTTCCTTGAACGGTCCGAACTTGTCGCCCTTGTTGACGCCCAGCGTGACGAACAGCGGATAGTCGGTCCAGCTCTTGTCCGAGTGAGGCCCGAGCAGGTCGTCGATGACATCCAGCGCGGGCCGGCTGTCGATTTCCAGCACCACGTTCGCCTCGGCCCGCGTCACCGTGTGGTAGCTGGACGCCGGCCGGCACCCGTGCATGATGGTCGTGTGGAGGCGGAACGACTCGCCCTGGACGAGAAGGGCCAGAGCGGCCTGCTGCAGAATCTGGTCGTTGAAGAACTGGGAGGTCGGGCTGAGCTGCATGTTGCCGACCATGCCCATGCCCGCGGCGGCGGGCCACTGGCCCAGGCCCTCGGTCAGGCCCTCCATGAGATGCGTGCCGATGTTCATGTCGAACCCGCCCTCGGGTGTGAAGGACTTGACGGAGTCGTACATGTAGATGAGTCCGGCCGGCTGCCCCGTGCTGCCCTTCCGGACCTGCCGGCCCAGTTCCACGCCGACCTGGTGCTCGCCTCGCGCCTTCAGGCCGACCTCCATGAAACCGTCGAACGAGATCGAGTCCGACGCGAGCACGGCGACGGCGCTCTGGTATCCGTCGTATCCCAGGTAGTCGCGGGTGATGATGCCCCCGGCGAAGCCGCCCAGCAGACGCACATCGGCCCCCAGGACGGACCGCACGCCGGCGTGGAATTGAAGTGGGTCGTGCAAGGACGTGTGGAAGAGGAGGGCGACGTCCGGCGTTCTGGTGCCGGCCTCGTCCAGGGCCATCTCCGCCGCGGCGACTCCCGCGTCCTCGGAACTCGAGTTGAGGCTGTATCCGACTCCGGCTCGACTGCTCATCAGGCTCCCTCCTTGGGCGGGCCGGCATCGGCGGCGAGCCGGCTCCACGCTCGGACCGGCCCGGGCGCACCCCAGTGGCAATCGGAAGGGAACGCAGGACCGACAACCGGTAGCGAAGTGCAACACCCGTTCCGGGGGCGCGGCGTCCTGGTCCAGTGACCTTAAATACCTGCAGGTAAATGAGTTATTCTATCTGCCGCCCGCTAGGACACGCGCGCCAGGACGGTCAAGCGTGAATTCTTGCGCCTGCGTGCGCGAATATTCACGCATTTTCGTCGACGCTTCAGGAAGCGTCCCTTCGACCATCGAGGCTGCCGGCATGATCACGGTGATTCGTAGTTATGGCAGAAATGGCTGCAGCCCGAAGGTGTGCATATTGGACCGTGTTCTTGGCACGTCCGATGGAGTCGACCATGCTCGGACAGTAGCCAGTCACCGGCTGAGCGAACCTGGACGGATGTCCTCCATCCTCGCCTGGGAAACGCTTCGAGACTAACGAATCTCCACGCTCTGCGTCGCAGTCTGATAGCGGACGTTATGTCGGGGGCAGCCCCTTAATACGGCCTATCGGCCGACGTCCAGGTACCAGCCGAACAGGTCGAAGCGATCGAACGTGAACTGCTGGACGTCTTTGCCGCTCTCCATCATGGCGGCATATTCGAAGCCGTAGCTCAGCCGGAACGCGCCGTTATGGTGGAAGTCGTCGCCCAGCCACATGTCCGACGGCGACGCCTGGGGGGAGATCGCCTTCAGCGCGGGATGAGGCTCAATCGCGCCCATGATGGTCGTCCAGCCGTCGTACGAAATGCCGAGCATGCCGACGCGGCCGTTGTTCTGCGGCACATTCTGGAGCAGCCAGTCGATCGTGTCGTACGTGTCAGTGCCCTCGTCTATCGACTGCGAGTCACCGGCCTTCCGGGCCGGCCGTTGCATCACGAACGTGCCTTCGGACTTGAATTTCCCGCGAATATCCTGGAAGGCGAAGATGTAGCCTTCATCCGCCAGCGCGCGCATGTAGACGTTGAGACGGCCGATCGCCCCATCATTGCCGTAGGGCGTGCGATGCATGACGATCGGCAGGGGCCCGTTCTGATCGTTGGGCGTATAGATGCGCGTGAAAAGCTTCGTGCCGTCGCGGGTCGGAATCATCACGTCCTGGACGGTGTAGCGCTCCGCCGGGCCCGGAGCCTGCTGGCCGAGCGGGCCGGCGGGAAACACCACTGCAGCCAGCACGACAACGAGAAGGGGTCGGGTCATGCGAGAAAGTCTACGCCGAAATCCGCAGCGCCCAGCCTGCTTCCGGGCGCCTCTGACCTACCGTGGCGCTCGGTCCCGCCAGTGCGTGAGGACGTGCAGCGTCTGGCCCGCCGCGGCCGGCTCCTCGAGCACGATGAATCGCGAATGGTCGGGCATCACACTCCAGGAGTTGTCCCAGCTGCCCACGTTCGCCGGCAGTGCGAACAGCGCGGCTGGCGGCCCCAGCAGCAGTGCATTTCCGGAGGGCGTCACGGCGACGGCCACCAGAGTGCCGTTCGGCGTCGCATAGATGATTTCCCGGCCGTCGCGCCGCCAGACGGCACCGGAGCCGCCGTTCTGTGACACCGGCAACCAGGGGCGGCCCAGCCGGAGTGACTGGCCGTCGTTGATCAGCGGTGCAAGGACAACCTCGGGCCGTACCGAAGGCTCCCAGGAGAACGCCAGCCACTTGCCGTCCGGCGAGACCGCCGGGCCGGTCTCTCCACCAGGTTCGCTGGAGAGAGGCCTGAGGACATCGGGCTTGGTGACATCGATGAATGCCAAGTCATCACTGGTTGTGGGCTTGCTCTCGGTCGCAAGCAGGAAACGGTCATCCGGTGTGAATGCGACTGCCGTCATTTCAATTTTCGCAGCCGCGAGTACGACGGGCGGGCGTGAACCGTCGAGCCTCTTGAGAGTCGACATACCCCCGCTGCCCCCGTACGCCAGTGACTGGCTGTCGCGCGCCCACACGGGACTTTCGTTGTAGCCCTGGCCTGTGGTCAGCTGGATGGTCGCCGCCGACTCGAAATCGTAGACCCAGACGTCCGCCGTACCGGCGATGACCTTCGTGAACGCCAGCTTGCGTCCATCGGGCGACACCCGCACCTGCGAGATCTTGTCGGCCGAGATCGGCAGGGACTCGATCCGCTGGCCGCCTCGCGCGTACGCCGCGACCTGGACGCCGACGGCCGACGCCGCCGCCCAAACCAGCGTCCCCGTATCCGACACGCTGGCGAACAGGCTCCGCTGACTGTCTTCGACGCGGACATCATCGGCGACGATGGCCACCTCTCCGGTCAGACGGCCGGCGTCGATGTCGAGTGGCTGTGCCAGGAGCTGGTTCTCACGTACCCACAGCAGCGCGCCGGGGTGACTACCAGACGGCGGGGCATAGGCTCCGCTCGACAGTGACGTGACGAGGCGCACGGCCGGACGGCCATCAACGTAGCCCATGTAGATCCCGTTGTTCTCGGCTCGTGAGCTGCGCACGAAGTACAGGAACGCTTGATTGCCGGGCAGCCACACCGGCCAGTAGTGGGCGTTCTCACCTCTGGCAACGTCCAGCGTCGTGACCTGCTCGACGGGGCCGCCGGTGGCAGCCACACGATGCACCGTGCCGCCCCCAATCGGGGTGAACAGGATCACATCGTCGGTCGACCAGGATCCGCCTCGCCCCCATGATTCCTTGGCGATCGCCGAGGGGAGTCCGCCTGCGACATCGACGCGAAGCATCTGGCCACCGGTGAAGAAGGCGAGCGCTCGACTGTCGGGCGACCAGAACGGGTAAAACCCGTTGGTGGTGCCCGCCAGTTGTCTGGCGTCGCCCGTCAGCAGCGATCGCACCCAGAGAGACACGCCAGCCTTGTCGCGCGCGAGAAACGCGACCATCGACCCGTTGGGCGAGATGATGCCGGTGCCGATGTTGCTGCCAATGCTGTAGTGCGTGCCTGCGGGCGCTGACAGCTCAAACATCAGCGACTCGACAGGCGCGGCCGGACGCCGCGTGGCCATGACGCCAAAGATGATCGCCGCCACTGTGGCGAGTGCCGCAACGGCCCACGGCAGACCGGTCCGTGGCGATGGCGCCGCGGCCGGCGCCGCCTCACCCGCGGCCGCGCTCGTCATGATCGTGCTGGTGTCGGCAGGTCGAGTCAGTGCGCGCTCAAGAGTGACCCTGGCCTCGCCGATGTCACGCAGTCGCTGCGACGGATCGCGTTCCAGGCACCGGCCAAGCAGGGTGAGCACCGTCGGCGGTACTTCGGCAGGCAGGCGACTCAGATCCGGCTCGCGTGTCAGCACGGCGGCCAGCACGTCGGACACGGTCTCGCCGTCGAACAGGCGCAGGCCCGTGAGCATTTCGTACAGGACGACCCCGAACGCCCAGATGTCGGCGCGGCGATCGACGGCTTTGCCCCGAGCCTGCTCTGGCGCCATGTAGGCCGCTGTCCCGAGTACCATGCCCATGGCCGTCAGGGCCGGTGAGGTGACGGTGGGTCCCGGGTCCTGAGTGCCGGGGCCTGAGCCCTGAGTACGGAGAGCCGGGTCTTCAGACCCGGCGGACGTCGCCCGGGCCTGAAGGCCCGGGCCTCCATCGGACGGGGCCATCGCCTTGGCCAGGCCGAAGTCGAGCACTTTGACCGTGCCGTCCGGCCGGACCTTGATGTTGGCGGGTTTGAGGTCGCGGTGAATGATGCCGCGCTCGTGCGCCGCCTCCAGGGCGGCGGCCATTTGCCGTGCAATCGGCAGCGCTTCGTTCATCAGGAGCCCGGGGCTTCCGGATATCAACGCTGACAGGTCGTCGCCCTCGACCAGTTCCATGACGAGGGCGGGGCCTTCGACGCCATAAATGGCCGCGATGTTCGGGTGATTCAATGTCGCAAGCGTCTTCGCTTCACGCTCGAATCGCATCAGACGATCAGGGTCGGTCGCGAACGACTCCGGCAGGATCTTGATGGCCACATCCCGATCGAGTTTGGTGTCGCGCGCGCGGTACACCTCGCCCATGCCGCCAACTCCCAGGCGGGCCACGACCTCATAGGGCCCAATCGTTCTTCCGATCACGCGACAGAGTGTATCCCGTCCGAGCGCCAGCTCCCGCGCCCGGCCGTCACGGCCGCGATTTTCTGCGGCGGTCCGGAGCGTCAAGCAGGCCGCTGTGCCGGGCCCCGAGCCTGCGGCCCGAGCGGACCGGCGGGAAACACCACTGCAGCCAGCGCGACAACGGGAAGGGGTCGGGTCATGCGAGAAAGTCTCTCCTATTGCTTGAAGACCTTCGGGTCAATCGCGACGTTGAACGCGTACTCGGTGATCGTGAGCACGGAGGTCGAGAACAACGGACCCGAGTCCGATGCCGTCATCATCCATCGCACCAGATGCGGCACCCTGCGCGCATCAACCGCTCGATAATCTTCGTACACCCAGCGCCGCGTGACCTGTCCTCCAATCTCGTTGCCGACCGGAACCACTTCACGAGTGCCAAGCCAGGCGGGCAATCCCGACACGGGGTCGAAGACGACGGTGGCCGCATAACCGTCCTTCGTGGACATGCCAATGGCGTTGGCGGCATCTCCCCCTTTGATGTCGCCGAAGGTCAGGGGCACCGAAACTCAGGTTCTGCCGGTACATCAGTTCGAGCGACGGCACCGGATAGATCTGATTGACCGCCTCAACCGGCATCGCGTGTGAAGCCACGCGCGTCCGGGGGTTGTAGTTGGTCTCTTCGGGCCTTGCGACACACTCCACCGGCTGCATCATGCCGTTGTCTTCGTGCTGGAGGATATGGCAGTGGTTGACCCACGTCCCGGTGTAGTCGGCGAACCGCGACCGGAACACGACGCGGCCTCCTCGCGGAATGGCAATCGTATCGAGCCAGATCGGCGCATCCAGGAGGTTGTGCAGGCGTCCCTGTTCGTCCGGCACGTCGATGCGTGTCACCCAGCACGGATTGACGTGAATGTGGAATGGATGGTCGGCACCCTTGGTGGTGATCTGGAAATCGTGGTCCTTCGCAAAACGCGCCTGGCCCTCGGCACGGCCGATGGGGAACGCCCGGTAGTGGGTGTTGTACTGGCCCGGTTGGGCGAGCTTCTCCTTGTTCGTCTGGCTCCTGCTGACCGGACCGCCGCTCCGGCAGAGGTGGGAGGCAACCTGCCGGTGCCAAACGGCGCGTCCTTACGCCGACCAGCCCTCGCGATAGTGGTGATGGATGACGTCGTTCGCCTCGGCGACGTTCGTCATCGTCATGCTCTCGCCGTCCCAGAGCAGCTTCTGGCTGGGGAATCTCATGCCCACGTTGCCGAGCAGCACGGTTTCGGTGAACGGCCCAGAGTAGTCGAAGTTCGACGTCGGCTTGGTCTTGCCCGTGATTCCGTCGATCCAGTTCTGCTCGTGGCTCCCCTCGACCCTCGGCAGGGTCTTCTCGGGCCGTGTGTACGCCTGCATGGCTGTTTCGGGAATGAGCCGCGGGCTGCCCGAGTAGGTCTCGCACATGATCTTGCCCTTCTCGCCCACGAAGATCGTGCCGCTCTCAGGCAACCGGCGCTCCGGTTCCAGTTCCTCGGGCCGCTCCGGCATCAGACCGCCGTCGTACCAATGGAGCCTCACGGCCGGGTAGTTCTCGCCGCGCTCCGGGAAGGTGAAGTGCGCGAGTGTCCCCGGGGGAAAACTGTCGTCGTACTTGACCCGGCTGCCCCAGGGGCTGCCCTCGCGGGGAATGACGTTGTACGCCAGGTGGGTCGTCACGCTGGTCGGGTATCCGAGCTTCAGGCACTGATAGGCGGCGTCCATCACGTGACAGGCCATGTCGCCCAGTGCGCCGGTGCCGAAGTCCCACCACGCGCGCCAGCTGGTCGGGTGATAGGCCGGGTGGTAGGGCCGCATTGCCGCCGGTCCAATCCACAGATCCCAATCCAGGCCGTCCGGCACCGGCGGCGTGTCCGCTGGACGAGTCATGCCCTGCGGCCAGATCGGACGGTTGGTCCAGCAGTGCACCTCATGGACCTTGCCGATGGCGCCATCGGTGATCCACTCTTCGATGAGCCGGACCCCTTCACCCGAGTGGCCCTGGTTGCCCATCTGCGTGACGACGTTGTACCTGCGGGCCGCTTCGGTGAGCATCCGCGCCTCGGAGACCGTGTGCGCCAGAGGCTTCTGCACGTAGACGTGTTTGCCCAGCTGCATCGCGGCCATCGCCACCACGGTGTGGGTATGGTCCGGCGTGGCCACGACCACGCCATCGATGTCCTTCTGGCGTTCGAACATCACGCGGAAGTCCTTGTAGAACGCCGCGTCCGGGAGCAACCCGTGGATCTTCGCGGAGGCCTTCCGGGCGACCTCGCTATCGTCCACGTCGCACAGCGAGACGATGTTGACGTTGGGAAGCTTGAACAAGGCGTTGAGGTTGCTGGTGCCCATGCCGTGCCGGTAGCCGACGGCCGCGATGTTGACGCGGTCGCTGGGAGACTGGTACCCCGTGCCGCCCAGCACGTGGCGCGGGACGATCATGAAACCGGCGGCCGCCGCCATGGTGCCGACAAATTGCCGGCGCGAAACCTCATTGATGCTGTTGTCGTGTTTACCCATGTCACCCTCCAGCGCAGTGCAGGTGTGCAGGTGTGCCGCGTCTGTGCGCTACCGCCGATTCTAACCGGTGTTGAGGGGGCTCGTTCCCGGAAAGTGCAGGAATGTGTCCGCCAGGATCCACGCCTCGATCCCGTCGTGGCTCTGGCAGTACGCCTCGATCGCGTCGATGGAACTGATCATGAACGCGGTGGAGAGCGCGTCGGCGACCGCGGCCGCCGACGCGTCAACGCCGGCACGTCTGCCCAGGTCTGCCAGTACGCGACGCGGTGCCCACACCCAGGCGGCGGTCCGCGACCGCACCGGCTCTCCAACCAGGCCGTTCACGATGTGGTCGCCCTTGCTGATGCCGGACGCTCCCAGCGCGCACTGCCGGGCCGACAGCTTCGCCAGAACGCGGCCATTGTGTCCCGGCTCGCTGAGCGTCAGCGGCCAGCCTTCTTCGCCGGCCTTCGGATCGAGTGCCAGCACGGAACTGGCGCCGGCATGGATCAGCGCCCGGGAGACCTCCCAGTCCTCCAGCACGTCCGCCATGCGATCGACCGCGTAGCCCTTGCCGATCGCGCCCAAATCCAGGCGCACACCGGCCGCGCGCGCGACCACGCGAAACTCCTCCGGCACAATCTCCAGGTTCTCGAACCCGGTTCCGAGGGAGATGTCGAAGGCCGCGGCGGTTTGTCCGTACATCAGCCGCGCCAATTGCAGGCACTGCAGGGTCTCGTAGCCGACGATGGTCGATTCGCCGGCCGCGAGGTGATTGATGCGCGAGATGTCGCTGTTTTCGATGAAGCGGCTGAGCGTCTGCTCAAGCCGGTCCACCACCGCAAAGGCGGCCCTGGCCGCCTGGCGGCCGACGTCCGGATCCCGGCATTCGCCGCGGATCTCGAACACCGTGGCCATGGCTGCGTGCTGGACGTGGAACATCAGACAGGGTCACGCTGCCGGGATGGCGGGCGGCGGGTTCGGGTCGTCCCGGTATCGCCGGATCCACGCCACCAGGGCCAGCACGGTGAAGAGCGCCGCCGAGACAGTAAGCGCCGCCACCGCATAACGATGGATGGTGAACAGCGTCGGCTGCCAGACCGACGCGAAGATGGGGAACATGGCCAGCGTCGTGGAGACGGCCCCCGGCACGATGGCGATGGCCGCCACCCAGAACGACACCTTCCTGAGCAGCACGAGATACGGGTTGGCGCCGTGGGCACCCGCCGGGCCCAGAGGCCGGCGCAGACGGTTCCAGTCGGCTCGGCCGAACCGGTTTCGATGCGCCCAGAACAGCGTGACGAACACGGCCGAGACGACAAACACGGGCGCGGCGGTCATGTGGGCCATCAGCCGTGATCCCGTGAGCGGCTGGTCCGACCACAGCTCGGGCCAGCCCGTCGCGACAATCACGGCGCATGACACCGCGCCGATGGTATTGGCCGCGAACCGGGCCCACGTGGTCACCATCGTCGTGGCCGACAGCCGCCCGAGCCCCGTCATCACGTAGCCGAGGACAAGAAGGAGCATGACGCCGACAGCGCCGGTGACTGTGCCCTTCAGCCACGAACGGTAGCGGAACGCGGTGGCGAACTCGGCGGCGCCGGCGATGTCGAGGCCCTCCTGGAACTGCGACATCTGCCAGGGCTCGGCCCTGTCGGAGGCCAGCGGTGAATCGACGGTCACCTGGCCGAAGAAGATCGGCGCGTTGGCATCGTGGCAGTCCTGGCATCCGCGCGCACCGAGCGCCAGCGCCGCCGGGCGCACATCGTGCGCGATGGGCCACAGATACGGTTGGGCAGAAGGGTGATCCTCGGCGACGAGCTGGCCGGTGTCACTCAGCCGATGCAGTTTGCCTCCCGCCACGTAGACCGCGGGGAGTTCGGAGCCGGGGCCCGCTCCAAGCAGTTCGAGGATCTTCACCAGTGTCGGATCGTCCAGCGCCGGCCAACTTCCATCGGCCGAGGGTGCGAGCCCGATCCGGGCCTTCGCCATCAGCGGTTTTACCCGATCTGGCGCCAGTGGCGTGACCGTTCCATCCGCCACGCGTCCCCAGAACGCCGGCCACATCATCCGGTTCGGCGTGGTCACACCATCGTCCTGCCGCGCGAACACCGGGTAGTACAGGTGCGGCAGCGCCTCGTCGGCCTTGTTGACGTTGAGGCCGCCGAGCCGATGCGCCATGCTCGTCTTCAGCCGGCGTGTTGAGGCTTCGGGCCTCGGGCCTGAATGGCAGGCCGTGCACGAGAGTTTGTCGAGGTGAATCGGCGGCAGCCCTGCGTGCCTCGGGTACGGTGCGCCCGCACGCCCGTTGGCAAAGACGCGGTTGGGTTCGTCAGCGAGGTGGCAGCCGCGGCAGGTGAGGTCGGCGCCGGCGACGCCGCGGGCGGCCGGGTCGCCCTCATACCCGCGCGTCATCGCGTGATCGAGGCCGTTGCGGTGGCACTCGATGCAGGTCATGCCTCGCGCGACGTGGACGTCGACATCAGAGGTCCAGCGGCCCTGTCCGGTGTGATCGACATCCGCGTTGGTATGACAGAAGTAGCACCGGCGCGCCGGCACCTCGCGGACGATATCCAAGATCACCTTGGCGTCGGGGAGAAAGCGCCCAGGCGCGTACGCAATGTCCGGCATCCTCGGGCGGAGGGCGTCCTCGACCACCGGCATCAGGTAGTCGAAGGTGTTGGGCATTTCCCTGGCCGCGCCGGACATGAGTGCCAGGCCGCTGGCGCCTGCGGCGGCCCACCGGAAGTTTTCGAGATCGAGCTGACGACCGAACTCGGCGTGATCGTACGCGGGCGAGTTGTCATGGCACGCCAGGCAGTTCGGCTCGATGTCGCCGGACACGGCCCATCGCACCCGCAGGCTCGCCGTTGGCTCACCGGCCCCCGTCAGACCGCCCGGTGTGCGGCCGCCAAACTGTCTGGCGAACGCCCACGGCGTCAGTCCCGCCTGGTCCGGCCGGAACGTTCCCGGCCACGGATGGTAGGACAGCGGCAACTGGGTGGCCGTCTCCGGGTCCACGAGGATCCACGGCTCTGCCGGCCTGAGGCCGTCGCCGCCTGGCGCGGTGACGTTGAAGTGCCAGCCCTGGCCGACCGTCGCCACATCGTGGCAACTGCTCCCGCAGGTGTGACTGGTCGAGAGGGGCAGCAGCGGACGATCGGTGGTGCGGATGATTTCGCCTTCGCCGTCCCGCAGCGGAATGCGGTGGACCGGCCGGGCACGGCTGCCATCGGTCTCGTCACCCAGGCGCGGCGGCGGCGCGGCGGCTTGCTGAGCAAAGACCGTGCACGACCAGATGGCGACGAGCCCCGCGAAGAGGACCACGCGGCCGGAGAGAGGCCTCATCGGCATACGGTCAGATCTCGAAATCCGAAGGCGTAAACAGCACCCGTCCCGCGCGTTCCACGGCCTCATTTACTTTGAGGACCGTGACCGCCGTCTCGTAGCCGTCCTCGGCCGTGCAGTTGAGCTCGACTCCCCCGCGAATGGCGTCGAAGAAGTTTTCGAGATGCGGCTGGTGGTAGAGCTTCGTTGACTGCACGGGCAGCGCGTAGCTGGGTGGCGGCGCCGTCTCGCGTACATCCAGTACCACGCCGGGCGCCTGTGTCCGCGGGGCTTCCTCGGGCTCCCGCAGCAGACCCTGCTTCACGATGGAGCCCCAGTCGGGAGCGTTGGCGATGTCGCGGTAGAGCTTGCCACGCCCACTCGATTCGGAAATCTCGAGCGACCCCTGGTCGCCCAGGAACAGTTCGAAATATCCGCCGAATCCGTTGGTGGTGATGGTCTGGTAGGACGCGCGCACGGTGCCATCCGGCGTGGGGTACTCGAACACCGCCATCACGCTGTCGTACCACTCGTGTGTGTCCTTGCTGTAGTAGTCCGTGCCGCCGCTGGCCATCACGCTCGCCGGCCTGGCGCCGAGGAACCAGTTGAAGATGTCGATCTGGTGCGAGCCGAGGTCGACAATGGGACCGCCGCCGAGTCCGCGGTACCAGCGCCAGTTGAGGAATTGCTCCATTGATCGGAAGCCGTATTTCTCGAGCCTCTCCGGCGGCATGTTGTACCGCGCCGGCATGGTCAGCGGGTCCTGGCGCGATCGGTTCCACTGGCCCGTGGCCGTGGTGATCCGGCCGAGCAGGCGATTCTCCCTGAGGAGTTTCTGGTACGTGAAGCGGTAGCGCGGGTTGCTGCGGCGCTGATGGCCCACCTGCAGGAGCTTGCCGGACTCTCTGGCCGCGACGACGATCCGGCGCGCGTTGGGGAGCGTGTTCGACATCTCCTTTTCGCAGTACACGTGCAGACCGGCGTTGAGGCAGGCCACCGCGTGATCGGCGTGCCAAAAGTCCGGGGTCGCCACGATGGCGGCATCCAGCCGGTCCTTTTCCTTGTCCAGCATCTCGTGGATGTCGGTGTAGGCATTGTGCTCGTAGCCGTAGGTGCGCAGACGGCCCGACGCGTACTTCTGACGGTATTCCTCCCAGATGTCGCAGAGCGCCGTAATGCGGATGTTCGGGATCTTCTGGCACGACTCGAGCAGCACCATGCCCTGGTTGCCGCCGCCGATGAGCGCGACCCGCAGGTCGTTGGTGCCGCCCGCCGCCGAGACCAGGGAGCGGGAGCCCAGCGCCAGACCGGCCGCGGCTGTGGTTTTGAGGAAATCGCGTCGATCGATCCGCGGGGAGCGTTTGTTGTGATCCATGATGCGTTGCCACCGAACTTCGGCACAGGGGCGTCACGTGCCGCCACTGTCTCCGATGCGGACACTCTATCGCCGAGTTCCCGCGAGGGCAACACGTCAGCGGCGTAGTATCCTCCTGCATGAGGCTGACACCCATGCGCACGCTACGCCATGCCGTCCCCCTGGTGCTTCTGGCATCGACATTGGGCTCGCTGATCCCCCGCGCCACCGCGCAGGAGGCCGCGTCACAGAAGACCGCGCTGATTGTCTGGGGTGGTTGGGCCGGACACCAACCGAAAGAGACCGTGGATATTTTCGCCCCGTGGCTGGAGGAGCAGGGATTCGAGGTGGAAATCTCGAACACGCTGGACTCGTATCTGGATGCCGGGAAGATGAGCACCCTCACACTGGTGGTCCAGTCGGTCACCATGGGCCAGATCACCGCCGAGCAGGAACGGGGCCTCCTCAATGCGATCCGAGGAGGCGTGGGGCTCGCCGGCTGGCACGGGGGCCTGAGCGACGCGTTTCGCAGCAGCACCGAATACGAGTTCATGGTGGGCGGGTCGTTTGCCGCGCATCCGGGCGGCGCCGTCGACTACGACGTCCATCTCACGAAGCGTGATGACCCCATCCTGCAAGGGCTCCAGGACTTCTCCATGCACTCCGAGCAGTACTACATGCTCATGGATCCGAGCGTGGACGTCATGGCGACCACCACCTTCTCCGGCAAGTCCGTGCCGGCGATTGCGGGCGTGGTCATGCCGGTGGTCTGGAAGAAACTCTACGGCAAGGGACGGGTGTTCCACTCGACGCTGGGGCATGCCGCCGCAGACTTCACCAGTCCGGAGGCGCGTACGATCATGCAGCGCGGGATGTTGTGGGCCGCGCGTGTGCCAGGCACGGGCGGTGATCCGGTGAGGGTCAACCCGTACCGATCCAGCCCTGCGAGGTAGTGGCCAGGCCGCCGACTCTCAGGTCCCCGGCCCGCGCGATGCCAGCAGGCGTTCCCACAGCCCGCGCTCGATAAAGAGCGTCAGGATCACTTCAGGGCGCAGTCCGTAGAACTCAGACACGTACGTGTCGCCGAGCGCCTCCTCAACCGCCGCGGCGTTCTCCTGCGACGCCACGACGACCGCCGCCTCGTCGAGCGGGCCCGCATCGTCCGTGCGAGGCCAGTAGCCCACCCGCTCCATGCGTCGCAGATACCAGGGCAGTGGCCACTGCTCGTACGGGCCCGCGACCACCTTCACGAGCATGCCCTCCCGATCCGGATGTTGTGCGACGAGATCGTTGATGCGCGCCACCATGCGAAGGAAGTCCGTTGTGGTCTGGGCGTAGACGTAGGGGTTGCGCGGGTCGGCCGGGTATTGGGCGTTCGCACGCCAGTTCTGCACACCGAGGTGCCAGGAGCCCACCAGGAGTACGGCCAGGACGAGCCCCTTGCCGAGACGCGACCTGGTGTGTTCGATGAGCGTCGCGACGCCGAGTCCCGCCATCACCACGAACCCCGCGTAGAACGGCAGCGCATTCCACGGTGTCTTGTAGGGAATGACAGAAAACGCCACGGCCGCGATCAGAGAATAGAGCGCGACGTAACGCGGCCAGAATCCCTGAGACGAACGACGGAACGCGGCGCCGAATCCAACGGTCGCCAGCAGGAGTACCAGTCCCTCGGTCCAGATGAACCCGCCCGACGACGAGAAGGCCAGGAGACGCAGGTAGTAGTCCCACGACTCCGCATGGGCTCCCGGTTCAACGCCGCGCTGGACGTAGCCGCCGAAGGCACTGAGGGAATCGACCAGGCCTGACGGGTTCCTGAAGAAGGACGAGTAGAACACCCAGGCGACTGCGATCGCTGCCGTCAAGCCCAGGATCGCCTGGCCCGCGCCCGTCCGGGTGGCGACGCGTGACGCCGCGTCGCCCCGGGCGTCTGACGTGGACCATCGTTGCGCGACGATCGCGGCGACGATCGCCGCGACCAGGACGATGACGGAGGTTTCCTTGGTGGCGTACGCCAGCCCGGCGAACACGCCCGCCCA
>JAHEFO010000244.1 GCA_024640135.1 Acidobacteriota bacterium | reverse complement strand
CGGGGCCGCGGCCGCTCCACCACCTCCCTCGTCGCCGGCGGCGGCAGCGCCGCCCCGGCCGCCTCTGCCGCCCCGGCCACTCGCCCCAGGCGCCGGCCGAACGGGCACTTCAAGCGAGAACGGCCCAATCGCGCGCGAGACTTCCACCCGCTGTTTCTGCAACACTCGCAGCAATTCCGCCTGCGTGCCGAGGCGAGGATCACTGGCCGGCAGCACATAGGCCGCGGGCCCCTCGGTCGTGGCCTTCAGAATCGACCGTTTGCTCTTCTCATAGAAGTTCCACAGGAACTGCTGGCGATTGTTCGCGAAGTACCCGAGCGACACGAGCAATCCGGTCTGCTCGTAGTTGTTGTTGTTTCTGAGCGACCACTGCACCTTGGGCAGCGGCGGGTTCTGCCGGTACCAGGTCCGTGACGTGGCGCTGGGGGAAAGCGTCCGCTCCCGCGTGTCTGCGTTTCCGCCGTTGCCGAAGGTCTCGTACAGCCGGCTGATGCCATTGTGTGTTGCGGCGATGAACATCAGGTAGCCGGGCGACCACGTGTCAAAGGTGCCGAACGCGAAGACACCGGGCATGCCCAGCCGCGTCATCTCGTTGACATTGTGCCAGCCGATCATCTGCCACTCGTTGGTCAGAATGGGATCGAGCCACGCGTTGTAGGGGCCGTCGCCGATGGTGTTGTCGTACAGATAGGAGCCGGACTCGTGCAGATCGTGCAGCACCTGAGCCTTCTGATCGATGTAGGTATTCAGCACGTTCTCGGTGAGCTTGAGCGTCATGCCCATCGAGTCACGATTGTTGTCGTGGGCGACGTACTTGCCCCAGTACAGCAGATTGGGCACCGTACGGTCCGGATACTTCTTGCCGTACTCGTAGAGATCCACCATGCGATCGCGGCCGTCGGTCTCCACAACAGGCGTAATCAACGTGATCAGGTGGTCACGAACGTTGGTGAAGTACGCGCTCTCGTCCACGGCCAGGCGATAGGCCAACTCCATGAGCGCCGTCGGCGCCCCGGCCTCGGTCGAGTGAATGGCCCCCGTGATGTAGTACACGGGAACGGTCTCTCCCGCCAGACGCAGCGCCTCGGCGTCGTTCATCTTGATGGTGCGTGGATCCGCCAGCTTCTCCAGATTGGCCCGATTGGCATCGAACCGGGCCAGGACGGCCTCCGAGGCCACAGCCACCGCAATCATTTCGCGGCCTTCCTCGGATGTGCCAATCGACATCACTCGCACACGCGGCGAGGATTTCGCCAGCAGGCGCATGTAGTCGTTTACCTCCTTGGTGTACGGCAATTTGCCTGGCGCGCCCGCGATATCTCCGAGCACGGCCGCCGGTGTCGGGACCGTCTTGGACGCGGGCAGGTAATCGACGAAGGGAGACAGGAAGAACGACTCGGTCGTGTATTCCCTGATCTTCTTCGTGTATTCCTCGTCTATCGGTTGTCCGGGATTCCGCTCGAACTTGGCATTCACCAGGCTGGGAGAGAGCGCCGGTGCGGAACCCGGAGGAGACTGCTGCGCGATGACCAGCACAGGGATGATCGCGAGGGCACAGGAAATGAGCAGAAAACGGACGCGACGGGAGGACAGGGCCATGAAAATACCTCGGTGCGAATTATGGCACGAGGCCCGCGGTGCTAGGACTTCTTCCTCTTTGGCCGGTACACGTGCGTCGAGTGCCCGAAGAACACCTCGGCCGCCTCCATCAGCGTCTCCGACATCGTCGGATGCGGATGGATCGAAAGCTTGAGATCGCTGGCCAGGGCGGCCATTTCGACGGCGAGCACGCCTTCGGCAATCAGCTCCCCTGCGCCGGCGCCGACGATGCCGACGCCCAGAATCCGTTCGGTTTCGGGGTCGATGACGAGTTTGGTCATCCCGTCGGGACGGTCGATGGCCAGCGCGCGCCCGAGCGCCGCCCAGGGAAACTTGGCGATCTCGACCTTGCGGCCCTGACGCTTCGCCTCGCTCTCGGTCAGGCCACACCACGCCACTTCCGGATCGGTGAACACCACGGCCGGAATCGCCTGCGGCTCGAAGGCCACCTTGTGGCCCAGGATGGCTTCGACCGCCACCTTGGCCTCGTGTGAGGCCTTGTGCGCCAGCATCGGCTCACCCACGACGTCGCCGATGGCAAAGATGTGCGGAGCCGCCGTCCGCATCGCGGCGTCCACAGTGATGAACCCGCGCTCACCGACGACCACGCCGGTCCTGTCGAGGCCCGGCACGTTCGAATTGGGACGCCGGCCGATCGACACCAGCACGCGGTCGAACGTCTGTTCGCTCGGCGTGTCTTCGGCGCCAACCATCGACACCGCAATGCCCTTCTTGGTTTCCTTCATGCCGACGACACGCGTCTTGAGCAGGATGGTGTCGAGCGTGGCCGCCAGCCTTCGCGCCAGAAACGTGACGAGGTCACGGTCGGCGCCCGGCAGCAGTCCGTCCGTCATCTCGACCACCGTGACCTTGGTGCCGAGCGCGGCATAGACGGATCCCAACTCCAGGCCGATGTACCCGCCACCGACGACCAACAGGCTCCTGGGAATCTCCGGCAGGTCCAGGGCGCGGGTCGAATCCATCAGGCGCTCGCTCGTGATCGAGAGCCCGGGAATGGTCGTGGGGTACGAACCCGTGGCGATGATCGCGTGCTCGAACGAGAGTGGATGCGACCCGCCGTCCGCCAGCTCGATGCTGATGTTCCCGGCATCGACAAACGAGGCCTTGCCCTGAATGAACGAAATGTTGCGTTGTTTCGACAACTGCCCCAGCCCCGCCGTCAACTTCGTCACCACTCCGTCCTTGAAGGACCGCAGTTTGTCGAGATCGACTTTCGGGGCGGCGTAGGTCAGGCCCCAGTTGGCGGCATGCTTCGCCTCGCTGGCGACCTTGGCCACATGCAGGAGGGCCTTCGACGGAATACATCCGCGATAGAGGCACACTCCGCCAGGATTGGGCTCCATGTCGACCAGAGTGACCTGCATCCCGAGGTCCGCTGCATAGAATGCCGCTGCGTATCCTCCCGGGCCGCCGCCAATGACAACAAGCTGTGTGGAAGAAGTCATGAACTCAACACCTTCAGATTAGGATACGCACAGAAGGCGTCCAGAAGCCCAAAGGACGAACCTTCATGCCTCGTGTGAATGCCTACAGCAACATCGTGAGCGGCTCCTCCAGGGCTTCGGCTACGAAGCGCAGGAAGCGGGCCGCGTCAGCACCGTCGATGACCCGGTGGTCGTAGGACAGTGACAACGGCAGCATGGGCCGCGGCACGAATTGACCATCTCGCCAAACGGGCTCAAGAGCGCCGCGCGACACACCCAGGATGGCGACCTCCGGCTGGTTGACGATCGGGGTGAAGGACGTGCCGCCGATACTCCCGAGATTCGTCACCGTCATGACGCCGCCGGACATGTCGTCCAGGGAGAGCTTCTTCTCGCGAGCTTTCTGCGAGATCGACCCGAGCTCGACAGCAATCTGCGTCATCGTCTTGAGATGCACGTCACGAAGCACCGGGACCAGCAGGCCATTGGGCGTATCCACTGCGACACCGATGTGGCGGTATTGCTTGTAGACGATGGACTCGTTCGCCATGTCCACCGATGACGCGAACTGCGGGAAGCGATCCAACGCCGCCGACAGCACCTTGATGACGACAGCAGTGACCGTCAACTTGCCGCCGGCCCTTTCGACGCGCGGGCCAAAGGTCTCGCGGAACGACTCAAATCCCGACAAATCCGCCTTGTCGTGCTGAGTGACGTGAGGCGCCTGCCAGGCCTGGGTCAGGTGCTCCGCCGTCTTGCGGCGGATGTTCGACATGGGCTTGAGCTCGACGCTGCCCCACTTGGTGAAGTCAGGAAGCGGCACGAAGCCCCGGACGGCCGACGAGGTGCCCGACGTCAGCTGGATCTTGACGAACGCCGCCACGTCATTCTGGCCAATTCGCCCACCGGGACCGGTGCCCGGCACCTGCGCGATATCCACACCCAACTCACGGGCAAACCGCCGCACCGATGGGGCTGCCGGCACGCTGCGCGCCAGTTCCAGGGGCCCCGCTGCCACCACGGGCCCGGGCGCCGCGACCACGGCCCGGGCGGTCGCGATGTTCACGACCGCCGCAGGCGGCCTGGCCTCGGAGACTTGAGGAACCGGGACCTCCCGAGCCTGACCAGCATCGGACTCCGCCGCCGCGTTCGACCCCGGCTTCACCGCCGCGCCGGCTTCGGCCTCCACCGTCAGCACCACCTGCCCAGTGGTCACCTTGTCGCCCTGGGAGATGTTCACATCGGTGATGGTGCCCGCCACAGACGACGGCACCTCGATGGTGGCCTTGTCGGTCTCGAGCTCGAAGACGGGCTGGTCAACGGTGATGCGGTCTCCCACCTTCACCATGACGCGAACGACGTCGCCCTTTTCCACGTTCTCCCCGAGCTCGGGGACTTTGAATTGGAGTGCCATGTGCTTCTCGTGTCCTTGTCTTCTCAGGAAATCGCCGGGTTCGGCTTCTCGGCGTTGACGCCGAGGTCCGTGATTGCCTTGGCGACGACCTTGGCGTCCACCTGCCCCTGCTGCTGCAGCGCCGACAGGGTGGCGATGACAATGTATCGGGCGTCCACTTCGAAGAAGTCACGCAGCGACGCGCGGTCTTCAGAACGGCCAAAGCCGTCGGTCCCCAGTGTCACCATCGGTCGGCCCACCCATTGCGACACCATGCCCGGCTGGCTCTTCAGATAGTCGGAGGCCGCCACCACGACACCCTCGGTCTCCCCGAGGCACTGCGTGATGTACGGCACCCGCGGCTTCTCGGTCGGATGCAGCCGATTCCATCGATCGACCGCGTTGCCGTCGCGATACAGCTCGTTGTAACTTGTCGCGCTCCAGACGTCGGCCGCGACACCGTACTGCTCCAGGAGTCCCTGCGCGGCCACGACTTCGTTCAGGATCGTGCCGCTGCCCAGGAGCTGCGCCTTGAACTTCGCTTTCTTGTTCTTGGACGCGCTCAGGCGATACAGCCCCTTGATGATGCGGTCTGCCACATCCGCTCCGGGGGGCGCCGCGGGCATCGCGTACTGCTCATTCATGACGGTGATGTAGTAGAAGGCGTCCTCCCCGTCGATGTACATCCGCTTGATGCCATCCTTGATGATGATCGCCAGTTCGTAGGCATACGCCGGGTCGTACGCGCGGCAGGTCGGCACCGACAACGCCAGGACGTGGCTCTGACCGTCCTGATGCTGGAGGCCTTCGCCGGCCAGCGTCGTGCGTCCGGACGTTCCTCCCAGCATGAAGCCCCGGCAGCGGGCGTCAGCGGCGGCCCAGATGAAATCGCCGATTCGCTGGAACCCGAACATCGAGTAGAAGATGAAGAACGGAATGGTGTTCACGCCCTGCGAGGCGTACGCCGTGCCCGCCGCAATCCACGAGGCAATCGATCCGGCCTCGGTAATACCCTCTTCCAGAATCTGCCCGTCCTTGGCTTCCTTGTAGTAGAGCAGCGTGTCCATATCGACCGGCTCGTACTTCTGGCCCGTGCTCGAGTAGATGCCCACCGCCCGGAACAACGCCTCCATCCCGAACGTCCGCGCTTCGTCAGGGACGATCGGCACGATCAGTTTGCCGATGGTCGGATCCTTCAGCAGTTTCGTCAGCATCCTGACGAAGACCATGGTCGTCGAGGCCTGGCGATCCGTTCCCTTGAAGAACTCCTCGAACTCCGCATCAAGCTGCGTCGCAACGCTCGCGTCGACCAGTTCCGCCTTCACGACGCGTCGCGGAACAGGCCCGCCGAGAGACTGGCGTCGCTCGGCCATGTACTTGATCTCGTCACTGCCATCCTTGGGCCGATAGAACGGGGCCTCCGCGATGTCGTCGTCGGAAATGGGAATCCCGAAGCGGCCCCGGAAGTGCTTGAGGTCCCCTTCATTCATCTTCTTCTGCTGGTGAGTGATGTTCTTGCCTTCGCCGGCCTCGCCCAGACCGTATCCCTTGATGGTCCGGGCGAGCACGACGGTGGGGGCTCCCTGCGAGTTCACGGCCTGGCGGTAGGCGTTGTAGACCTTGACCGGATCGTGCCCCCCCACGTGCAGCTTCTTGAGGTCGCCGTCAGACAAGTGACGGACCATCGCTTCCAGGCGAGGATCGGTGCCCCAGAACTGCTTCCGCAGATACGCGCCATCCTCCACCACATAGCGCTGGTACTCGCCGTCGACGATTTCGCCCATCCGCCGGACCAGCACCCCTTCGGTGTCTCGCGCGAGCAACTCATCCCACTCGGATCCCCAGAGCACTTTGATGACATTCCAGCCGGCACCCCGAAACACGGCCTCGAGTTCCTGGATGATCTGACCATTGCCGCGCACCGGCCCATCGAGCCGCTGCA
>JAHEFO010000243.1:396-6416 GCA_024640135.1 Acidobacteriota bacterium | reverse complement strand
ACTGCCACTGGCGACCACCTGATACTGCGCGGGCACGGTGAGCCGCAGGGACGCCGTGGCGAAGTCCGTGATCGGCGCCTGCGGATACCAATACGAGCGATTGCTGTAGAGGTAACGCGGCTCCGGGGGCACTGGCAAATCAGACCCAAGCGTAAACGGGTTCTGTAGATCGTCCGGTGAAACCGACAACGCTTCTCGCTCGACGTCCTGAGAGGTCAGCCTGCCGCTGTAGGCAATGTCGAGCTCGAGTTCCGTGTTGATGGGCAGCGGTTTGTTCAGGCTGACCAGCACGCTGCTTCGGCCTGAGATGCGCAGACCCAGCACTCGCCCGAGCGTTGGCGAGGAGATCGACGAAATCGCGAGCGAGCGTGCCAGCCTGAGCGACAGTGTCGTCATGCCTTCACGTCGGGTCCTGAGACGAAGCGAGCCCCTGCCGCTTATCCACTCGCGTTCGGGGTCGAAATGCGCATCCACGTCGTAGTTCAGCACGTCGTACAAGGCCGTATCGTCTTCGCTGTAGTACCGCCCACGGCTGGCCAGCTGTTCCGGCGACGCGTACACCGAGATGTTGCGGCCGCGTTCCCGGTCGAACAACGAGATGTCCTCGGGATCACCTGACGATCGAAGGTACGTCAGCGTGCCGAACTTCTTCGTGCGCAGTTCGACGAGGACATCGCCCCGAGGCGGCAGAAGCGACCAGCGTTCAGTCGACAGGTCGCCCAGGTTCAGGGTATAGCTCTGGCTGCTGAGTTGGTCGAACAGTTCCCGGGCTTTGTCGACGTCATCCGTGTCTGTTTCGACCGGCACCAGCCGGGACGAAGCAATGCTGCTGGCGAAATCGTCCGGGTTGATCCGGATGAACGCCGCCTCGATTTCGTTCTCCAGATCCGGCTTTCCGTTGAAGGCGCGCAGCTGGACTTGTTCGGCTGCGTCTTCCGGGGCAAAACGCATCGTCCCACGCCCGCGAAACATCAGTCCGGTGGTTCCGTCTGCCGCAGGCGCCAGGAAGACGGCCCCCGACGACAACTGGACCGTCAGTCCCAGGGAGGTGAAGACCAGGTTCCGCGGGCTGTATTGCTTGTTGACGTCGAGTTGGAGCTGCACCAACCCTTCAACCGAGGCAATCGACGTCGCACCGGCGATGACGTACCGGCTCGGCTCGTCCGCCTTGGGTTGGACCAGCAACTGCCACGTGGCAATGCGGCCCGCACGGCCCCTGGCAATGAGCATTTCCACCATGAGCGAGTAACCGGTTCCCTCCGGTCGACGATCTCGCTCGCGGACGGCCGCCGAGGTTTGCCCTTCCAGAAATGACGCGCTGACGAACAAGGCCAGCTCAGCCGCAGGCAGGGTCGAGGCCGTCAACTCAAGGAGTCCGTCCACGTCGTTGGCGCCTACCGCGGTCTCGATGTCGTTCAGCAGCCGGACCACGCCGTCCGCCTGCATGGGCCGCACCTGCGGAGCCTGAGCCGACACCGACGTCGCGAGCAGGAGAAAGAGAAGGGGACGGGTGTGTTTTCCACAGAAACGGAAGAACCGGGGACAGGGGTCGGCAAGCATTGTTCAGACCCCTGTCCCCGGGGTGGTCGTTTCTGTGGAAACCACACCCGTCCCCCTGCTCAGAATCGCCACGGTGAGGTCGTCGGCCAGACGCATGTCGCCCGCGTGTACTTCGACGGCGCGAATGATGCGGCCCGCCAGCGCCTCGGGATCGGCTTCGCTCCGGGCCGTGATGACGGCCTCGAGGCCCGCATCATCAAACGCGACACCGGCCTGGTTCTCCGCCTCCGTAATGCCGTCGGTATACGTCACCAGGGTTTCACCCGGACCGATCGTGACGTGACCCATCTCGAACGTCGCGTGTTCGAACATCCCCAGGGCCATCCCGCCGCTATCGAGGCGATCGATGACGCCAGACGCGCGCTTCACCATCGGCGGCAAATGCCCGGCGTTGACGTACTCGAGAGAGCCGTTGGCCGGATCGTAGACACCATAGAAGAAGGTAATGAACCGGGAGCCTGGGCTGTGCCGGCAGATCTGAATGTTCAGCCGGGTGATCAGGCGGACCGATCCCAGACCTTCATCAACAAGCGTCCGGAGCATCGCCAGCAAGAGGGCCATCAGGAGCGCCGCGGGACTGCCCTTGCCGGCGACGTCGCCGATGGCCACCATCAGCCGGCCGTCGGCCATCGGCAGGATGTCGTAGAAGTCACCGCCAACCGTGTTCGCCGGTCGTGTCGTGCCGAACACACACGAATCACCGGCGTGCTTCGATCCCCGGGGCAACATCGCAATCTGGATATCGCGGGCGATTTCCAAATCGCTCTTCAGTGACAGCCGGTCCGCGACTTCCATCAACACCAGGAGATGAATGGCTACGAAGGCCAGCACAATCCAGGACGTTCCCTCCACCCACTGGGGGAGGTAGAGGGTCAGCGTCACCGGGAACAGGAACACACTGGCTGCCCCGAACCCGTCGAAAAGGTCGATGAGGCCGAAGATCAAGGCCACGACAGCGACGGCGTACAAGACCCGTCGGCCGGGTGACAGCCGCATCGCGAACGCCGCGAAAAACAGACGTGCGTGCGTGAACCACCGCTTGTACCAGGGCGCCTGTGCCAGTGCGTTCAGGTCCAGGCCGCGCGAGAAATAGTGATACGCATCCGCCGTATCGCGCGTGAACAGGCGCTGAAATTCAGTCCGATCAAATCCGCGCGTGTATTCGTCGAAAAACTTGCGTGAGGGTCTCGGACGATCTGTCATAGACACCCTTTAGATACGCGGGATTGGGCCTGTACGGTTCAGATCAGACCGATCTCCACGCCCACTCGCTTGAACGCGTCAAGCAACAAACTGCAGCTCGTCACGGGTGTGGGTTGCCGTGACGATGTGATGGCACCTTCGCTCAGACTGGTGTTCGATCCCATAGACACCAGTCCGGCCTTGACGAACCACGTGTTGTCCCATAACCGGTCAACAATCTTCGGTTCCTGCTCCAGAACGTCGAGCGCGGCCCTGTTCACGAAGAGTGTGGGGTTCCGCAATGAGAAACGCCCATGGGTCCAGTATAGAACCCCAGGCCGTCAGCGGAGCGCAAAGAGCCGATCGGTTCCGTCAGTGAGGATTTCACGGGCGCCTTGTTCCCGGAGCCAGTCGGAGACCTCGCGCTGGCGGCCTTCACTGAAGGCCGCCTCGTGGACAAGGACCCGCGTCGCACCGGTTCCAAGCAGCGCGCGCCAGGCCGCCAGCGGGTCGCGCCCTCGCATGTCGAAAACCCCGATCAGGTGCTGCTGGCTCTCGGGAAAGAACCCTGAATAGCCATTGACGAGTTTCTGCCGGTGATAGCCCGCGTAGAAGACGGCCTGGATGTCCCACGCGGGATTGCCGAACGGGAATTCAACCAGGATGATGGGCTGAGCGGAATCTCGAATGACCCGATAGATCGGCGGCAGGTGGCGCCCGATGCGCAATTCTCGCGGCGTCACGTCAAGGCCTTCGGCGGCGAGGCGGACATTGGTCTGAAACGGTCCCGGCCACGCCTCCACAAGCATGAACAGGCTGGCCGCGATGACGCAGGCCGTGCCAATCCGTCGCGCGCGGCCGATAAGCGCCGAAGCTCCGAGGCCCGCGAGCACAGCCATGAACAGTGTGACCAGCATCAAGTAGCGCGCGGGCACGCGCAAACCGTCAAAACCCGGAATGTGCTGCATGAGCCACGCGTATGGCCCCGGAGAGATCGCCACACCGTTGACAACGATGTTCGGACCCATCGCGAGCGTGGCTGCCACGACTGTCGCGACGGCATAGAACACCCACGGCGATCGGCCGTCGTCGCGCTCCGAATCGCCGCGGCGTTTGATGGCCAGGAGCCACGCCACGGCGAGCAGCACCGTGCGAAGCAGCATCGACGCGGCTTCGTGCGACTGACCCCAGGCCTCACCAACCGGCACGGCGAATCCCCCCGTCACCAGTGCGCTGACGGCGGAGTACACGTGTGCGATCAGCAGGACGCTCAGCACGCCAGTCAGGACCTGCCGCCACGCGGGCATCCCGGTCGGTCCCAGAGCTCGCCGCACACGCCATCGGCGGACCAGCCCGGCAGTGATGCCGAGCAGGGCCAGGGCCAGGATTGTGGCCCCAGGAAACCCCTCGCCTTCCGCCTGCCAGAACTCACTCAGACGTTCGCCCCATAGCCATGACGAGGGGGATGCGGCGACAAACGCGTGGGTATCTGCTGAGAACCGTGCAATTTCGCGGAGCGAGCGCACTCCCACGCCCTTGTCCCGGACGCTGATGTAGGGCAACAACATCGGAATCGTGAGCACCGCCACGCCGACAGCGGCAACGGCGAACGCACGCCAGGCTGCCCAGTCCCGGAGCCGTCGCCTGACGGCAAGTTCGTAGGCGGCATAAGCGCCGGCAAACGGCGAGAAGAACAGCAGGTAGTAACCGCACGACAGGTTCTGCACGACGAGAGCCGCCGATCCCCAGGCCAGCGCCCGGCGCCGGCCCGTTTCCAGGAACTGTCGGAATCCGTACAACACGAACGGCATCCATTGAGCCGAGAGCACCTGGAGGTGCGAGAACTGTGAGAGCCGGTATGGGGCATAGGCAAATGCGACACCGGCGGCAAATGCCGCGACGGGCCGGCCCGTCAGATCGCGCACCAGGAGAAATCCCCCGAGTCCTGACAGAACGAATGTCGACAGGAACAGCAGGTTGTACGCAAGAACGACGTTGTCCGTGACGGCGAGTACTGGCAGCGCCTGCAGCATCTGCGGCGCAAGGTGCTCGGAGTACGCCGTGGTCAACGGCTCGGGGTGGAAGATGTTGCCGTGCCAGTAGCGGCCGAGCGCGGTGAAATCCCCGCTGAGAAACGCCAGGACTTGTCCACCCGTCCACAGCAGTACCCAGGAATTGAACGCGGGGTCACCCAGGTCCCAGGCGATTTCCCTGTCGACGACCGAGGCCAGCGGCCAGGTCATCCCGATCGCGATCAGCACGTAGATCGCTGTGGCGATGAGCGTGCCGCGGCCCCTCATGGGCTTCAGCGCGGAGACCAGCGCGCGTAGCGCAGGATCGTCCACGCTGCCTGAAGGGCATCAACAAAACCAATCTTCTTGCCTTCGGCGTAGGTGCGGCCGTTGTATGAAATGGGAACTTCGTAGATGCGGGCGCGCAGTCGCGCGACCTTACAGGTGATTTCCGGTTCCACGCCGAAACGTTTCGACCGCAGGTCCAACCGGCCGGCGACGTCGCTGGTCAACACCTTGTAACACGTTTCCATGTCCGTGAGATTCAAGTCGGTGACGGCGTTGGAGAGCAGCGTCAGGAGTCTGTTGCCGACCGAATGCCAGAAATACAACACACGCTGGCCGTGAGGCGACCCCAGAAAGCGCGACCCGTATACGACATCAGCATCCCCATGCAGGATGGGCCGGAGCAGCATCGCATACTCTTCAGGGTTGTACTCGAGGTCGGCGTCCTGAATCAGCAGGATGTCACCCGTGGCCTCGCGCATGCCGCGCGCCAGTGCGGCACCCTTCCCCTGGTTTGATGGCTGAAACAGGACACGGACGCCGTTGGCGCCATCGAGCTCGGACAGGATGTCTCGCGTGCCGTCAGTCGATCCGTCGTCCACGATGACAAGTTCCTTCTCCATGTTGGGAAGGTCCACGGCCAGCACCCGACCGACGATTTCGCGAATCGTCTGCCGCTCGTTGTAAGCCGGCATGATGACCGACAGCTTCACTGGTGTGCCCACTCCGAGGTGAACGTGCCGATGTCGTCGTAGATGGCGCTGAGCGTGTCAGGCGGCGCCAGGAACACCACGCGGAAGAATCCGTCTGACGCCGGCAGTCCGAAGCCCGAGCCGTAGACGCAAAGAATGCCGGTCTTCCGCAGGAGTGCCAGCACGAAGTCTTCATCGGTCCTGCCGGCGGGCAATGCGACTTTGGGCATGGCGTAGAACGCGGCGTGCGGCGCCACGCACGTTATTTCCGGAATCGCGTTGAGGCGCG
>JAHEFO010000243.1:0-386 GCA_024640135.1 Acidobacteriota bacterium | reverse complement strand
GCTGGCGCACGAACTCGCGTTGATGCGTGCGGTCTCCCGTCAGTGCCGCTTCAATCGCGTATTGCATCGGCCCCGTGCTGCACAGGCGTCCGTCGGCCAGTTTCTTGATCGCTGCCAGGATGTCGTCGAGCCGGGGAGACCGGCCCACGCAGAGCCAGCCGGCGCGCCAGCCCGGCGCGACGTAGGCCTTCGACAACGACGAAAACGACAGAATTGGCGCATCCGGATCGAGACTGCCGAGCAGCGGCGAGGGCCCGTCAAAACCCAGGTCGCCGTACACTTCGTCGGCCAGGATCGGCACACCGGACGAGTGGGCGAGCGCGATCAGGGCACGGCGTGTCGCTTCCGGGTAGACCGCGCCGGTGGGGTTGTTCGGATCGATGACG